>NZ_JBXASM010000009.1:0-186950 GCF_058809295.1 Schumannella sp. GW821-FHT10F01 | reverse complement strand
GCCGAGCGCCGCTCCCGTCGCCGCGGCTCCCGCCGAGCAGGCGCCCGCTGAGCAGGCCGCGCCCGCCGAGTCCCCCGCCGCCGAGGCGGCTCCGGCCGCTCCCGCTGAGCAGGCCGCACCGGCCGCCGAGGCCGCTCCCGCCGCCGAGGCCGCTCCCGCCGCCGAGACCCCGGATGCCGGCTCGCACGCCGGCTACGTCACGCCGATCGTGCGCAAGCTCGCGAACGAGAAGGGCATCGACCTCGCGTCGCTGACCGGCACGGGCGTCGGCGGACGCATCCGCAAGCAGGACGTGCTCGACGCGGCCGAGGCCGGCGCCCAGCCCGCCGCGGCCGAGCCGACCGCGCCCGAGGCAGCGGCGCCCGCCGCCCCGGCCGTCGAGGTCTCGCCCCTCCGTGGCACCACGGTGCCGATGTCGCGCCTGCGCAAGGTCGTCGCCGAGCGCGCCGTGGTCTCGATGCAGACCAGCGCGCAGCTCACCACGGTGGTCGAGGTCGACGTCACGAAGGTCGCGAAGCTCCGCGACCGCGTGAAGGCCGACTTCCTCGAGAAGACCGGCACGAAGCTCTCGTTCCTGCCGTTCTTCACGCTGGCGGCCGCCGAGGCGCTGCGCACGTACCCGATCATCAACGCGACGGTCGACGGCGACAGCATCGTCTACCCGGACCACGAGAACATCTCCATCGCGGTCGACACGGAGCGCGGGCTGCTCACGCCCGTCGTGCGCGACGCGGGCGACCTCGACCTCGCGCAGCTCTCGCAGCAGATCGCGGACCTCGCGGGCCGCACCCGCGAGAACAAGCTGAAGCCGGACGAGCTCGCGGGCGGCACCTTCACGGTGACGAACACCGGCTCGCGCGGTGCGCTGTTCGACACCCCGCTGGTGTTCCTGCCGCAGGTCGCCATCCTCGGCACCGGCGTGGTCGTGAAGAAGCCGGTCGTGGTCACCCAGGACGGCTCCGAGGCGATCGCCATCCGCTCCACGGTGTACCTCGCCCTGTCGTACGACCACCGGATCGTCGACGGCGCCGACGCGGCGCGCTTCCTCACCACGGTGAAGGCGCGCCTCGAGGCCGCCGACTTCGAGGGCCAGCTCGGCATCTGAGTCACCCGGCCGCGAGCAGCTCGCGGATCCGCCATCCGGCCTCCCCCCTGATCATCAGGAGGGAGGCCGGACCGGTCTCCGGCCCTGTGGCATCCGTCGGCGCCAGCGCCACGATCACCGCGGCGCCGAGCCGTCCCGTCACCGTGGCACCCTCGGCGTGGACCGGGACCGGTGCCGTCCCGCCCTGCTCGATCGCCGCGATCGCGGCCTCGTCGTCCGCCAGCGCCGCGGAGCCCGGCTCGTCGACCGCCGTCAGACCGGCGGCGTCGAGATCGCTGACGCAGCGGTCCCGCGCGGCGAGCAGCACCGGCAGCGCCGCGAGCGGGTCGTCGCCGGCGACGGCGGCGGTGGCCGGATCCGGTGCGGCAGCCGTCTCCGGGTCTGGCGTGCTCGACCGCGGCGGGGGTGTCCCGTCCGGGGCGGATGCCACCACCGGCGCCGAGGAGCCCGACCCGGACGGAGGCCGGCCGACGTCGACCGAGGCGCCCGGCGCCGGCAGCACGGCGACGGCCACCACGGCCGAGACCCCGCCGCCGACCACGGCCAGGAGCACGCGCCGGCGTCCCGTGCCGAGCGCGCGCCAGCGCCGACGGACGGGCTCGACCAGCAGGCGCATCGGCGCGGCGGACGCGGCTGACCGGTCGTCGAGCGGCAGTCCATCGACCGGTGGTCCCTCGACCCGACCTCCACAGACACGAGGCTCGCTCGGACGGCCCCGCCGGCGCCGATCCCGCCGCGGCGGATCGAGCCGGCCGACCCCGACCGATCGCGGGACCGCCGACTCGGGAGCCCCCTCGGCCCCCGGCGCCGCGAACGTGAGCGGTGACGCCGTGGTGACGCGGAACAGCCCGTCGAGCAGGACCTCCGCGATCTCGGCGTCGGCGGCGCACGCGAGCTCGGCGAGCACGTCCGCCGCGGCCTCCTCCCCCGGTCCGCTGACGCGCGACAGCACGGTCTCGGCGAGCGAGCGGAGCGCCGCCCGGTCGGCGGCGACCGGATCGATGGTCTCGAGCACCGCCTCCGCCAACCCGCCCGGGAAGAGCGCGGCGCCGCCGAACCCGATGACCGTCGGCGCGCCCGCCGCCGAGAGCAGGATCCGGCGCGGCGAGATCCGGCCGTGCGCGACGCCGGCCCCGTGCAGCTGCGCGACCGTCTCGGCCAGCGGCGCGAGCACGGTCGCCGCCTCGCCGGCGGGCAGCGGGTCGCGCGCCGCGAGCCAGGTGCCCAGGGCACCGCGCGGCAGTCTCGGCAGCAGCAGCGCGAGGGCGCCGTCGGGCTGAGCGGACACGTCGAGCAGCGCGGCCACGTGCGGTGAGCGCCCGCGCTCGAGCGCGGCCGCCGTCCGGTCCGCCGTCTCGCGGTGCTCGGCCGGGAAGAGCTTCGCGACGAGCTGCGGGCCCCGCTCGGCGTGCAGCAGCAGGATCGACGCCTGCTCGTCGCGCGCGAGGGCGCGGATCACCCGGAAGCCCGCGACGCGGTTCGGCAGCGGCGGAACGGTGGTGGGGCCGCGGGCGTCGACGGGGAAGGTCACCGGGCCAGGGTGCGCGCGGCACCGCCCGCCGCGCGGGCCGCGGCCGGCATCCGTGCAGGACGGCCGGCTGCGCGCGGCTGGGGAGGAGCGGTGTCTAGACTCGACGCGTGGTCGACTACGTCGTCACGGGGCTAAGCGCCAACTCCGTGTCGTATTCGACGGCCCTCGCACAGCAGCGTGCCCTGCACGCGGATGTGGTGAGCGGCCGGGCGCTGGATACCGTCCTCCTGCTCGAGCACGAGTCCGTGTACACCGCGGGCAAGCGCACCGAGCCATCCGATCTGCCGTCCGACGGCACGCCGGTCGTCGACGTGGATCGGGGCGGCCGCATCACGTGGCACGGTCCCGGCCAGCTCGTCGGGTACCCGATCGTGCGGCTCCCGCAGCCGCTCGACGTCGTCGCGTACGTCCGGCGGCTTGAGGCCATGCTCATCGCCGTGCTCGCCGAGTTCGGCGTCGCGGGCGAGCAGGTCGAGGGCCGCAGCGGCGTCTGGCTGCGCGGCACGGACAAGATCGCCGCGATCGGCGTGCGCGTCGCGGACGGCGTGACGATGCACGGGTTCGCGCTGAACTGCTCCAACTCGTTCGAGCCGTACCGGCGCATCGTCGCGTGCGGGCTCGCCGACGCCGGCGTGACGAGCATCAGCGCCGAGACGGGCGCGCGGGTGACGCCGACCGACGTCGTCCCGGTGGTCGAGCGGCTGTTCGCCCCCCTCGTGCTGCCCCAGGCGGTGCCGGCATGACCGCGGCACCGGACGGCCGCCGCCTGCTCCGCCTCGAGGTGCGCAACGCGTCCACCCCGATCGAGAAGAAGCCGGAGTGGATCAAGACGCGCGCCCGGATGGGACCGGACTACACCGAGCTCAAGGGCCTCGTGCGCGAGGAGAACCTCCACACCGTGTGCGAGGAGGCCGGCTGCCCGAACATCTACGAGTGCTGGGAGGACCGCGAGGCCACCTTCCTCATCGGCGGCAGCCAGTGCACGCGCCGCTGCGACTTCTGCCAGATCGACACCGGCAAGCCCGCGGACTACGACACGGACGAGCCGCGCCGGGTCGCCGAATCGGTGCGGGCGATGGGCCTGCGCTACGCGACGGTGACCGGCGTCGCCCGTGACGACCTGCCCGACGAGGGCGCCTGGCTGCACGCGGAGACGGTGCGGCAGATCCACCAGCAGAACCCGGGCACGGGCGTCGAGATCCTCGCCACCGACTTCTCCGGCGACCCTGAGCTGCTCGACGTGGTCTTCGCGAGCCGGCCGGAGGTCTTCGCGCACAACGTGGAGACGGTGCCGCGCATCTTCAAGCGCATCCGCCCGGCGTTCCGCTACGACCGCTCGCTCGCCGTGATCACGCGGGCCCGCCGCGCCGGCCTGATCACGAAGTCGAACCTCATCCTCGGGATGGGCGAGGAGCGCGAGGAGGTGAGCACCGCCCTGCGCGACCTCCGCGAGGCCGGGACGGACATCATCACGCTGACGCAGTACCTGCGGCCGAGCCCCCGGCACCTGCCGGTGGCCCGCTGGGTGCGCCCGGAGGAGTTCCTCGAGCTCAAGGCGGAGGCGGAGGAGCTCGGCTTCCTCGGCGTGCTCGCCGGTCCCCTGGTGCGCTCGTCGTACCGCGCCGGACGGCTCTGGGCGCGCTCGATGCGGCTCAGCGGCCGGGCCATCCCCGAGCACCTCGCCCACCTCGAGCGCGCCGACGAGGGCTTCGCCCAGGCCGTGTCCTGAGGCGCGCGCCGAGGGGCGGAGCGCGTCTCGACGGGCGGTGTCCTGAGGAGCACGTGCGGGCCGTATCCTGATGGACATGGCCCGCACCACCTCCCCCGAGAAGGAGCCGAACCGCATCGTGCAGATGTGGCGCGTGTTCCAGATGACCCGGCGCTACGACCCGCTCGTGGTCTGGTACCTGCTCGGCGCGATCGTCGTCCTGTCCGGCCTCGGCGTGCTCGCGGGCATCCTGCTCTCGCGTGCGAACCCGCTCGGCCTCGTGCTCTACATCGTCGCCGGCGTCGTCGGCGGCCTGCTGGTCGCGCTGATCATCCTCGGCCGGCGTGCCGAGCGCGCCGCCTACTCGCAGATCGCGGGCGAGCCCGGCGCCGTCGGCGCGGTCATGAAGAGCGGACTGCGCCGCAACTGGTCCGGCACCGAGATGCCGATCGCGATGAGCCCGAAGACGAAGGACGCGGTCTACCGCGCCGTCGGCCGCGGCGGCGTCGTGCTCGTCGGCGAGGGACCGAGGGCCCGCACCCAGCGCATGCTCGACGAGGAGCGCCGCAACGTGCTCCGCGTCGCCGGCACCGTGCCGGTGCACTTCCTCTACGTGGGACCGGATGCCGACTCCACGCCGCTGTGGAAGGTGCCGACCGCGATGAACCGCTACAAGCGCGCGCTGACGGCCGCCGAGGTGAGCGCGGTGTCGAGCCGGCTCGCGTCGCTGTCGAAGACGGTCGGCGGCGTCGGCATCCCGAAGGGCATCGACCCGATGAAGGTGCGCGCGCCCCGTCCGCGGTAGCGGCTCAGATCCGCACCAGCACCGTGCCGGCCGCGCGGTCGTGCACGCCGCGCTGGTCGCGGTCCCAGATGACCGCGGGGATGACGATGCACAGCAGCAGCGTCCGCCAGATCGGGCGCCACCAGGCCAGCCGTCCGCCGGTGATCGGCACGAGCCGCATCCGGCAGATCAGGTGCCCGGGCGTCGCGCCGAGCAGCTCGAGGAAGACGATCTGCAGCACCGCGAACAGCGCCAGGTTGACGAAGGCGTCGGTGCCCTGGCTGGTGCGGAAGAACGCGAACGAGATCAGCAGCGCGGCGCCCCAGTCGATGAGGATCGCGGCGATCCGGCGTCCGAGCCGTCCGATGGAGCGCGGTCCCCCGGCGGGGAGGCCGAGGCGCCGGCCCGGCCAGTCGGGCGGTGGGGCCTGCGAGGTCACCCGATCAACGCTACCGGGCGGGTCCCGCGTAACATCCCGGAAACATTTGCGTCACTATGGAGAAACGGCGTCCCAATAGGGTCGCCGTAGCCGCCGGTCCGTCCGGTGGAGAACCCGTGCCCACGGCGATCTGGAGTAACGCCCTATGTCCAACCCCCTGTTCAGCGACTCGTCCGAGGTCCTGAAGTTCATCAAGGACACCGACGTCAAGTTCGTCGACGTCCGCTTCACCGACCTGCCCGGCGTGCAGCAGCACTTCAACCTGCCGGCCTCGATGATCGACGAGGACTTCTTCGCCGTCGGCCAGCTGTTCGACGGCTCGTCGATCCGCGGCTTCCAGTCGATCCACGAGTCGGACCTGCAGCTCATCCCCGACATCTCGACCGCGTTCGTCGACCCGTTCCGCACCTCGCGGACGCTCGTCATCGTCTTCGACATCTACAACCCGCGCAACGGCGAGATCTACGGCCGCGACCCGCGTCAGGTCGCCAAGAAGGCGGAGAAGTACCTCGCTTCGACCGGCATCGCCGACACCGCCTTCTT
This sequence comes from Schumannella sp. GW821-FHT10F01, assembly GCF_058809295.1. Lineage (NCBI taxonomy): Bacteria > Bacillati > Actinomycetota > Actinomycetes > Micrococcales > Microbacteriaceae > Schumannella > Schumannella sp. GW821-FHT10F01. The sequence continues at coordinate 180,840 of NZ_JBXASM010000009.1, read as the reverse complement.
CGCCCCCGAGGCGGAGTTCTACATCTTCGACGACGTCAAGTACGAGGTGAAGCAGAACAAGTCGTACTACGAGGTGGACTCCTCGGAGGCGGCCTGGAACTCCGGCCGCGAGGAGGAGGGCGGCAACCTCGCCAACAAGACCCCCTACAAGGGCGGCTACTTCCCGGTGACGCCGGTCGACCAGCACGCCGACCTCCGCGACGACATCGTCGAGAAGCTCATCGACGTGGGCCTCGAGGTCGAGCGCAGCCACCACGAGGTCGGCACCGCCGGCCAGGGCGAGATCAACTACAAGTTCGACACGATGGTCCACGCCGCGGACGACATCCTGAAGTTCAAGTACATCGTCAAGAACACCGCGCTCGAGTGGGGCAAGGTCGCGACCTTCATGCCGAAGCCGCTCATGGGCGACAACGGCTCGGGCATGCACGTGCACTCGTCGCTGTGGGACGGCGGCAAGCCGCTGTTCTACGACGAGCAGGGCTACGGCGGCCTGTCGGACATCGCGCGCTGGTACATCGGCGGCATCCTCAAGCACGCGTCCGCCCTGGCCGCGTTCACGAACCCGACGGTCAACTCGTACCACCGCCTGATCCCGGGCTTCGAGGCTCCGGTCAACCTGGTCTACTCGGCCGGCAACCGCTCCGCCTCGATCCGCATCCCGATCACGGGCACCAACCCGAAGGCGAAGCGCATCGAGTTCCGCGCGCCCGACTCCTCCGGCAACCCGTACCTCGCGTTCGCCGCGATCCTGATGGCCGGCATCGACGGCATCAAGAACAAGATCGAGCCGCACGAGCCGGTGGACAAGGACCTCTACGAGCTGCCGCCCGAGGAGGCCAAGGACATCCCGAAGATGCCGGGCTCGCTCGAGGACGCGCTGAAGGCCCTCGAGGCCGACAGCGACTTCCTGCTCGAGGGCGGCGTCTTCAGCGAGGACCTGCTCGAGGCGTGGATCGACTACAAGCGCGAGAAGGAGCTCCTGCCCTTCGCGCAGCGTCCGCACCCGTTCGAGTACGAGCTGTACTTCGGCGTCTGATCGCCGACCGCACCACGGCGAGGGCCGCATCCGGATTCCCGGGTGCGGCCCTCGCTGCATGTGCTGCCGGGTCCACCCCCGCACTGGGGTGAGCGGCGGCCGCGCTCCCCCGGGCAGTCTGACGGCGTACCGATCAGAGCAGGGGGAGCTCCGATGGAACGACTTCCGAGGCTGGCCGCCGCCGTGGCGCTCGTCACGGCGCTGCTGGTTCCGACCGCTGCGGTCGCGCTGCCCGCGCTCGCCGCGCCCGCGGCCGCGCCGGTCGCCGCCGCGCCGGTGACGACGGCGACGACCGCGGCCGCCGTGACGCCGACCGCCGCGGCGCAGCCGGTGTACCGGTTCTGGAGCCCGGTCTTCCGCTCGCACTTCTACACGATCAGCGCCGACGAGCGCGACTCGGTCATCCGCACGTATCCCGGCGTCTGGTCGTACGAGGGCGTCGCCTACGGCGCGTTCACGATGAAGCAGCCCGGCACCGTGCCGCTCTACCGGTTCTGGAGCTCGCGCTTCAGCGGCCACTTCTACACGAGCAGCCAGACCGAGAAGGAGCACGTGCAGCAGGTCTACGACTCGTTCACGTGGGACTACGAGGGCATCGCCTTCTACGTCTACCCGACGACGACGGACGCGGCCGACACGAAGGTCGTCGCGCGGTTCTTCAGCCCGACGTTCGTGCACCACTTCTACACGGCCGACCCGACCGAGGCCGCCTATGTGAAGGCGACGTACCCGGCGAGCATCTGGTCGTACGAGAACGACAACTTCCGCGTCCCGTCGACGACACCGGCGGCCGCCCCGCTCGCCGTCTCGGTCCGCGCCGGCACCTACCGGGTCGGCACGGCCACCGGCAGGGTCGCGCCGGGGCTGTACCAGACCGCGGGCGGCGCGTCCTGCTACTGGGCGCGCCTCTCCGGCTTCGGTGGCACGTTCTCCGAGATCATCGCGAGCGACGCCGGCGCGGCGGGCCGCCAGTACGTGCGGGTGAAGGCCGGCGACGCCGGGTTCACCTCCGACGGCTGCGCGACCTGGATCCGGATGGCCGACTCGAGCACGAACATCACCTCGGGCACGTTCGGCACCGGGCAGTGGCTCGTGAACCGCGACGTGGCTCCCGGCACCTACACGTCGACCGCGACGACGGGCTGCTACTGGCAGCGCGACGCCGCGCCGTCCGGCGAGTACGCCGACCTCGTGGCGAACGGCTACGTCGGCCGCGGCACCGTCTCGGTGACGATCGCCGCGACCGACGCGGTGTTCTCGTCCTCGGGCTGCGGCCCGTGGACGAAGACCGGCTGACCCGGCGGGACGGGTCGAGTCGGCCGCGCCGGCTCAGGCCACCGCGAACACGGGGCCGGTGCGCAGGTCGAGCAGCTCGCGCGGCTCGGCGACGCCGAGGCCGATGACGCGCCAGCCCGCCGCACGCCAGCGGTCCGCGTCCACGTGGTTGCGGGCGTCGATGAGCAGCCGGGTGCGCACGAGCGCGCCGAGCTCCTCCGGGTCGACTTCGCCGAACTCCGCCCACTCGGTGAGCAGCAGCACGGCGTCCGCACCCCCGACGGCCGTCGCCGTGTCGTCCACGAAGGTCAGCGTCGGGTACGTGCGCCTCCCGGTGCCGCCGGCGGCGGGGTCGTAGACGGCGACCTGGGCGCCGCGGAGGTGCAGCGCCGCCGCGACGTTGAGCGCCGGCGAGTCGCGCACGTCGTCCGTGAGCGGCTTGAACGCGGCGCCGAGCACGCCGATCCGCCGGTTCAGCACCGTGCCGCCCAGGGCGTCGAGCGTCTGCTCCACGACGCGCTGGCGCTGGCCCATGTTGATCTCGTCGACCTCCTGCAGCAGGCCGACCGCGGCTGGCGCGCCGAGCTCGCCGGCGCGGTGCATGAGGGCCCGGATGTCCTTCGGCAGGCAGCCGCCTCCGAAGCCGAGGCCGGCGTCGAGGAACGAGCGGCCGATGCGCGGGTCGTGGCCGATCGCGTCGGCCAGCACCCGCACGTCCGCGCCGGCGGCGGAGCAGACCTCCGCGATGGCGTTGATGAACGAGATCTTCGTGGCGAGGAACGCGTTCGCGCTGACCTTCACGAGCTCGGCCGTCGGCAGGTCGCAGACGACGACCGGGGTGCCCTCGGCGATCGGCCGGGCGTACAGCGTCCGCAGGATCGACTCGGCGGCGGCGGAGGTGCCTCCGAGCACGATGCGGTCCGGTGACAGGGTGTCGCCGACGGCCTTGCCCTCGCGCAGGAACTCGGGGTTCCAGACCAGCTCGGCCGAGAGCCCCTCCGGTGCGAGCGCGGCCGCGATCTCCCGGAGCCGCTCGGCGGTGCCGACGGGCACGGTCGACTTGCCGACGATGAGGCCGTCGTGGGTGAGGCTCCGCGCGACGTCCGCGGTGGCGGCCTCCACGAAGTCGACGTTCGCCGCGTGGCTGGTGAGCCGCTGCGGGGTGCCGACGCAGATGAAGTGCACGTCGGACTCCCGCACGGCCCAGGGCAGGTCCGTCGTGAAGCGGAGGCGGCCGGTGGCCGTGTGCCGCGCGACGAGCTCGGCCAGTCCGGGCTCGTAGAACGGGATGCGGCCCTCCTGGAAGGCGGCGATCTTGGCCGGGTCGGAGTCGACGCCGATGACGTCGAAGCCGAGCTCGGCGAGGGCGGCGGCGTGCACGGCGCCGAGGTAGCCGGTGCCGATGACGCTGGCGACGGGCTGCGGAGGGGTGTCGAGGTCGGTGCTCATGGGAGGGTCCTCTCGGAAAGGTGGATGACGAGGCGCGGTGCGGGCGGTGCGGGGCGGTGCGTGCTCAGAACGGGCGGGCGGCGAACCGCGTGCCGGGCGCGGTGTAGCCGGCGATGAAGGCGTCGAGCGACTGCCGGGTCGACTCCAGCCGCCAGTCGTTCGTGGAGGTGTCGTCTTCGGCGAAGCTCGTGACGGTGAGGTCGAACCAGCCGAAGCCGACGATGTCGGCATTGGCGGGATCGTTGAGCCCCCGGAAGAACGAGGTGATCCACGCGGGCTTCTTGCCGCCCGTCTCCGTGGCGCCGACCTCCGACAGGAAGATCCGCTTGTCCGGGGCGATGGCGCGCAGCTGGCCGAGCGTGCGGCCGAACGTGGTCGCGAAGGTGCCGTCCTCGTTCGCGGAGCGCAGGTAGCCCGACATGCCGACCCAGTCGACGTAGGCGTCGCCCGGGTAGAGCGAGGCCGTATGGCTCTGCGACTGCAGGCTCGAGGTGAGGCGGTCGACGCGGTTCGGCGACCAGAGCCAGATGACCTGGCTGTTCGCGCCCTCCTGCTCGAAGACCTCGTGCACGTGCTGCCACATCTTCGCGTACTCGCCCGCGGCGTTGCCGTTGGTGCTCTCCGACCAGGGGTACCAGTCGCCGTTCATCTCGTGGTCGAGGCGGATGACGACGGGCAGCCCGGTCGTGCGCACGTCGGCGGCGAACTGGTGCAGGTAGGCGTCGTGGTCGCCGCGGATGATGCCGGCGAGCGTGTAGTCGGGATCGTCCTTCTCGGCGTTCGAGGCGCCGATCGGGCGGGACTCCCAGGTCATCACGGGCAGCATCCCGCGCTTCCACGCGGCGGTGACCCCGCTGGAGCGGTAGTTCTCGTCCCACCCGGTGAAGAAGCCGACCGCGCCCGGCTGCTCGCCGACCTGGTGCGACACCGAGTCGAAGCCCGACCAGTTGAACGGGGCCTGCGCCGTGTAGAGCCCGAAGTACGGCGACGCGGGGTCGATGATCGACGCCCGCGACGGGGCCGTGACGGCCGCGGGCACGACACCCGCGGTCGGCTTGGTCTTCGTGCCGGCCGCGGTGACGGCCTTGCCGCCGGAGGAGGCCTGCAGCGCGGCGAGCTGCGCCTGCGAGTCGGCCAGCTGCCGGCGCAGCTCCGCGACCTGGGCATCGGAGACGCCGCCCTTCGACCACGCGGCCTGCAGCTGGCTGCTGAGGCGCACGTTGTCGGAGAGCAGCTTGTTGCGCTCCTGCACCATGCGGTCGGCGGTGGTCTGCCCCTGGACGAGGCGCTGGGCGGTCTGGACCGGGCCGCTCGGCGACGCCCAGACGACGGCGGACACGCCGAGCAGGGCGAGCACGAGCACGACGGCGCCGACGGCGGCGCCGCGGCCGCTGCGGGGACTGGTGGCCCACCAGGAGCGGGCGGCGGTCAGGGCAGCGCTAGACAAGGAACATCGCCTCCAGGGTGACGATCGCGATGGCGATCAGGTACGGGACCGCGGCGAGCGGATTGGGCCGGCGCCGACGGCGTGCGGGTGCCGCGACGGCGGCATCCGCTCGGACGGCTGCCCGCGGGCGGGCTGCGGTGAGGGTGGCGGTGCCGCCGGAGGATCCGGCGCCGGCCGGCGCCGCGGTGCCGGGCACGAGCTCCGACCCGCCGTCGACCGGCGGGGCGGACGATCCCCCCACGTCGTCCGACCCGCCGGAGTAGGCCCCGGCGCGGGTGCCCCAGCCGCTCGCATGGGCGAGGCGGACGAATCCGATGAGCCGGATGGGCATGAGGAACAGCGTCGAGAACACGATGAAGAACGGCAGCCGCAGGAAGTCCGACGGCTTCTCGGCGAGGTGCCGGAGCTGGCGGATGCCCATGCTCAGCACGGAGGAGACGACCATGAGCGCGAGCACCCAGATCAGCCCGCTCGCGACGCCGAGCTCGCGGAGGATGCCGGCGTAGAAGTCGTAGCCCTGGTGGGTGATCGAGCGGTAGATCCAGCCGCCGATGACGCCGGCAAGCAGGAACGGCAGCACGATGTCCATGACGAAGAACAGCGCGAGCACCGGCGCGTGGCCGAGCATCCAGGGCAGCATCCGCAGGGTGTTGTACTGGCTGCCGCGCGCCCAGCGCAGCTGCTGCTTGAACAGCTTGCGAAGCTCGAGCGGGGCGTCCGTGTAGACGAGGCTCGTGTACTGGTACACGGTGCGGTAGCCGGCCTTCAGCGTGAGGTTCGTCAGGGTGCGGTCGTCGCTGACCTCGAGGAACACGCCGAGGAACTTCTGGGTCATGAAGTCGTGCATGACCCGCATGAGGATGCCGCGGCGGAACGCGATCGTGCGGCCCGGGAGGCAGCCCACCTGCCCGAGTACGCTCTGGGCGGGCATCGAGTACAGCGCCCGGCTGTTCTCGAGCCAGTCGGCCCAGCGGGTGAGGAACGAGCGATGCGGATCGAGGATCCGCTGCCGCGTCGTCACGCCGCCGACGGAGGGATCGGCGAACGGCTTGACGAGCTCCTCGAGCGCGCCCTCCGTCCAGATCGTGTCCGAGTCGACGAGCACGGTGATCTCGCCGGTCGAGAGCTCGGTGCCGATCTTGACGGCGTTGCGCTTGCCTGGGATCGGCGTGTGCACCCACCGCACCAGCGGCGCGAACTCCTCGCAGACCTCGACGAGGCCGGGGTTCGGCTTGCCGTTGATGACGACGATGATCTCGCCGGGGCGCTGCTCGACCATCCGGCCGATGACGTCGCGGAAGAGGTCGAGCGGCTCGTCGACCACCGGCACGACGACGCTGGTGGTGCCGTCGAACCGGCCGCGGAACGGGCGGTACCGCGACGACAGCACGAGCTTGAGCAGCCAGAGCAGCCAGATGAGCGCCGAGTACACCGCGAACAGGTAGATCGCGGGATGGCCCTCGATGAGATGGCGCAGCTGCAGGATGAAGATGAACATTCGGTCCCCGAATCGGTGGAGGGAGCTCCGCGACGCTGGGAAGCCGATGATCGGTGGGCGGCCGTCCGACTGGGTGCCGGAGTGCGACCACTGTCCACCGAGCGACGGGCGCGTTTCAAGTCGGCATCGCTCACCTCTGCTCACCCGGGTATCACCCGGGCTACGGGCCGGTCGTCCCCCGTCCGCAGAACGGCCGACGGCGCCGGATGTCAGCGGAAGCGCGGACCGGCATCCGTCGGCTAGATCCGCAGATACCCAGGTCAGACGTAGTTCTCGAGCGACCTTGCGGATGTACCCCTCGGCGAGGCTGACGGACGGTGCGCCCGCCTATCGGGGTACGGCGTACCCCCGGACGGGGTACGCCTCAGATCCGTGAAAGAAAGTTCTGCTCACCCGTGTCGCCCGGGCGTGTCGCGCGCCGCCACGAGCGCCCGGACGGCCGCAGCAGCTCGAAGTGGTCGCGCTCGAGGAGCCGGAGCACGCGCTGCTGCGCGGGGCTGAAGGCGGCGAGGCCGTGCTGCGTCGGCAGCGGCTCGGGAGGCCCGACCTCCCATCGCCGGCCGCCGCGCTCGAGCACGGCTCCCCCGGCGGCGACGAGGTTGCGGTGCCATTGCACGGCGGGGCCGTAGGTCAGCTCGATCACGAAGCCGCCCGCCGCGGGCGCGACGATGATCGGCGTCGCGAACTCGCGTCCGGACGTTCGGCCGATGTGCCGGATGATCCAGAACGGCCCGATCCCGGCGGCGGCCAGCCGCAGCGTCAGCCGGTTCAGCGTGCGCTTGATCAGGCCGAGCCAGAGACTGCGGAGCCGCGTCATGCCCCGACGCTACGCCGCCGGGTCCGGCAGGGGAACCGCCATCGGGGGTCCCGGCGCACAGGTGGGCGGGGCGATCAGGCGGGCGGGGCGATCAGGCGGGCGGGGCGATCAGGCGGACGGGGCGATCAGGCGGACGGCCGGGGCCCGTAGAACAGCCGCTCGAACACCTGCCGAGCGTGCCGCGTCGTGCGCAGGTAGTCCTCCTCCAGCGTGCTCGCGCCGCCGGGCGGGTACTCGAGCAGCCGCGCGACCCCCTCGAGGTCCTGCCGCCCCACGGGCAGGCTGTCACCGGTCTTCGCGGTCCAGAGCGTCAGCGCGGAGCGGGCGCGCGAGGCGAGCAGCCAGGCGGCACGCAGGCGGTCGGCGTCGCCGCGGGAGACGAGCTCGGCCTGCACCGCGGCATCGAGCGCGCGGAGCGTGGACGGCGTGCGCAGCGCGGGCACGGCGTGCGCCGAGCGGAGCTGCTGCAGCTGCACGAGCCACTCCACGTCGCTGAGCGACCCGCGCCCGAGCTTGAGGTGCCGGGTCGGATCCGCGCCGCGCGGCAGCCGCTCGGACTCGACCCGCGCCTTGATGCGCTTCACCTCGCGCTGGGCGGCGTCGTCGAGCGCGGACGGATAGCGGATGCCGTCGGCCATCGCCTCGAATTCGGCGAGCAGTCCGGCCTCGCCGACCGCGCCGCGCGCCCGCAGCAGCGCCTGCGCCTCCCACGTCAGCGACCAGCGCGCGTAGTAGGCGCGGTACGAGTCGAGCGAGCGCACCACGGCGCCGTTCTTGCCCTCCGGCCGGAGCCCGGTGTCGAGGTCGAGCGGCAGGCGCAGGTCCTCGGTGAGGCGGGTGAGCTCGCGCACGATGTGCTGGGCCGTCCGCTGCGCCTCCTCCGGCTCGGCGCCCGCGGCGCGGTAGACGTAGACGATGTCGGCGTCGCTGCCGAAGCCGAGCTCCTCGCCGCCGTAGCGGCCCATCGCCACGATCCCGAACTCGATGCCGTCGCCGGGGCGGTGCACGAGCTCGAGCACGCCGGCGAGCAGCGCGGTCGTGACGTCGGCGAGGCCCTTGCCGAGCTCCTCGATGCCGATCACCCCGATGATGCCGCCGAGCGCGAGCCGCAGCACCTCGCGGCGGCGGGCCGTGCGGAGCGCGAGCGCCGCCTGGTCGATGTCGTCGTGCCGGGCGACCGTCGCCGCGCTCTCCTCGAGTAGCGCCGCCGCCTCGCGCGGCCGCAGGTCGTGGTCGCTCGCCAGCCAGGCCGCCGCCTCGGGTATCCGCTCGAACAGCACGCCGACGAAGCGCGACGCCGCGAGCACCGAGGTGAGCCGCTCGGCCGCGCCGGACGAGTCGCGCAGCATCCGCAGGAACCAGTGCGACTCGCCGAGGTCGTCGCTCATCCGGCGGAACACGAGCAGGCCGTTGTCCGGATCCGCGCCCTCCGACAGCCACTGCAGGATGACGGGCAGCAGCGTGCGCTGGATGGCCGCGCGGCGCGAGACGCCGGCCGACAGCGCCGCGATGTGGCGCAGCGCGCCCGCCGGGTCGTGGAAGCCGATCGCCGCGAGCCGGTCGACGGCCTGGGCGCTCGTGAGGGCGAGCCCGTCCTCCGGCAGCGCGGCGACCGCCGAGAGGAGCGGCCGGTAGAACAGCCGCTCGTGCAGGCCGCGCACCTCGCGCTTCACGGCCTGCCACTGCTCGACGAGCCGCTCGCCGCCGCCCTGCTGGCCCGCAGCCCGGGCCAGCACGCGCAGCGCGTGGTCGTCGCGCGGCATGAGGTGCGTGCGGCGGAGCCGGGAGAGCTGGATGCGGTGCTCGAGCAGGCGGAGGAAGCGGTAGTCGCCGCCGAACTCCCCCGCCTCGAGCCGCCCGATGTAGCCGCCGTCCGCGAGCCCGCGCAGCGCGTCGAGCGTCGAGCGCTGGTGCACCTCGGGGTCGGCGTGGCCGTGCACGAGCTGGAGCAGCTGCACCGTGAACTCGACGTCGCGCAGACCGCCCGGGCCGAGCTTGAGTTGCACGTCGAGCTCGTCGGCCGGGATGTGGTCGGTGACGCGCTCGCGCATCCGCTGCACCGACTCGACGAAGCCCTCGCGCATCGAGCTCGACCAGACGAGCGGCGAGACCCCGGCGACGTAGCGGTCCCCGAGCTCGAGGTCGCCGGCGAGCGGACGGGCCTTCAGCAGCGCCTGGAACTCCCAGTGCCGAGCCCAGCGGTCGTAGTAGGCCAGGTGGGAGTCGAGCGTGCGCACGAGCGCGCCGTCCTTGCCCTCCGGCCGGAGGTTCGGGTCGACCTCCCAGAGCGAGGGCTCCACGGCCAGCTCGTGGATGGCGCGCATGGTGTCCATGGCGAGCCGGGTCGCGATCTCGACGGCCCGGTCGTCGCCGACGGCCTCGCGGTCGGCCGACTCCCCGACGAACACGACGTCGACGTCGCTGACGTAGTTCAGCTCGCGGGCGCCCGCCTTGCCCATCCCGATGATGGCGAGCCGGGTCTGCTCCACCTGGGCCGCCGGGAACCGGCTGTCGGCGCGGGCGAGCAGCAGCGCGGCGTCGAGCGCGGCGCCGGCGAGATCGGCCAGCCCCGCCGCGACGACCGGCAGCACGGCGGTCGGATCGGCCGCGGCGAGGTCCCACTCGGCGATGCGCAGCAGCTCGCGCCGGTAGGCCACCCGCAGCGCCACGCGCCCGTCCTCGCCCGCGAGCCCGCCGACCGCGGCGGTGAGGCGGTCGCGGTAGACCTCGGGACGCTCGGGACCGCGCTCGAGCGGATCCAGGAGCGCGTCGAGCTGCGCCGGGCGCCGCTGCAGGAAGTCGGCCAGGCCGTCGGAGGCGCCGAGCACCCGCACGAGTCGGGCGGCGGCCTCCGGATCCGAGAGCACCGGCTCGAGCCGCTCCGGGGCGCGCTCGAGCAGCCGCAGCAGCCGGTCGAGCGCCGCATCCGGATCCGCGGCCGACCCGAAGGCCGGCACGAGGTGCACGGGCACGCGCTCGAGCCGCTCGGCGGCCTGCGAGAGGTCGTCGAAGCCCAGCCGCGCGAGCTCGGTGAGCGTGGTTCCCGAGCGCGCCATCTCGCCTAGAGCAGCCCGAGGTTGGCGGAGAGCTCGTACGGCGTGACCTGCGCGCGGTACGCGGCCCACTCGCGGCGCTTGTTCTGCAGCAGGTAGTTGAAGACCTGCTCGCCGAGCGTGTCGGCCACGAGCTCGCTCTCCTCCATGATGGCGAGGGCGCGATCGAGGCCCGACGGCAGCGGCTCGTAGCCGAGCGCGCGGCGCTCCGCGTCCGTCATGCCCCAGACGTCGCCCTCGGCCTCCGGCGGCAGCTCGTAGCCCTCCTCGATGCCCTTGAGGCCGGCGGCCAGCATGAGCGCGAAGGCGAGGTACGGGTTGGCTGCGGAGTCGAGGGCGCGGTACTCGACCCGCGCGCTCTGGCCCTTGTTGCGCTTGTAGAACGGCACGCGCACGAGCGAGGTGCGGTTGTTGTGGCCCCAGGTGATGTAGCTGGGGGCTTCGTCGCCGCCCCAGAGCCGCTTGTAGGAGTTGACGAACTGGTTCGTCACCGCGGTGATCTCGGGCGCGTGGCGCAGCAGGCCGGCGACGAACTGCCGCGCGATGCCGGAGAGCTGGTACTCCCCCGCCGGGTCGAAGAACGCGTTGGTGTCGCCCTCGAACAGCGAGACGTGCGTGTGCATGCCCGAGCCCGGACGGCCGGCGAGGGGCTTCGGCATGAACGTCGCGTAGACGCCCTGCTCGATGGCCACCTCCTTGATGACCGTGCGGAACGTCATGATGTTGTCGGCCATCGTCAGCGCGTCGGCGTAGCGGAGGTCGATCTCGTTCTGGCCGGGGCCGGCCTCGTGGTGGCTGAACTCCACCGAGATGCCGAGGTCCTCGAGCATCCGCACGCTGCGGCGGCGGAAGTCGTGCGCGGTGCCGCCGGGCACGTTGTCGAAGTAGCCAGCGTGGTCGACCGGCTCAGGACCGCCGCCGTCGGACTGCGACGACTTCAGCAGGTAGAACTCGATCTCCGGGTGCGTGTAGAACGTGAAGCCCTTGTCGGCCGCCTTCGCGAGCGCGCGCTTGAGCACGTTGCGGGGGTCGGCGACGGCGGGCTGGCCGTCGGGCGTGGTGATGTCGCAGAACATCCGCGCGGTCGGGTCGATCTCGCCCCGCCAGGGCAGGATCTGGAACGTCGCCGGGTCCGGATGGGCCATCACGTCGGCCTCGTAGGTGGGGATCAGTCCCTCGATCGCGGAGCCGTCGAAGCCGACGCCCTCGCTGAACGCACCCTCGACCTCGGCGGGCGCGAGCGCCACCGACTTCAGGGTGCCCACCACGTCGGTGAACCAGAGTCTGACGAACTTGACCCCGCGCTCCTCGATGGTGCGGAGGACGAAGTCGCGCTGCTTGTCCATGCAGGCCCTTTCTGCTCGATCAGTAGGCTATCGGCTATGCCCCGTCTCCGATTGGCACTGGCTCAGACCAACCCGATCGTGGGGGATCTCGTCGGCAACGCCGAGCAGATCCTCGGCGCCGCGCGGGAGGCCGCCGCCGCCGGAGCGGACCTCGTCGCCGTCGGCGAGATGGCCCTCTCCGGCTACCCGATCGAGGATCTCGCGGCCCAGCCGGGCTTCCTGCGCTCCGCGTCGGAGGCGGTGCCGGCGCTGGCCGAGCGGCTCGACGCCGAGGGGCTCGGCGAGCTCGTGGTCGTCGTCGGGCACCCCGACGGCCCGCATGAGCCGCGGCTCCTCGGCACCTCGAACGCCCCGACCGCGATCGCCCAGAACTGCGCCAGCGTGCTGCACCGCGGCCGCGTCGTCGCGCGCTACGCGAAGCACCATCTGCCGAACTACTCCGTGTTCGACGAGTACCGCATCTTCATCCCCGGCGACGAGCTGCTCGTGCTGCGGCTGAAGGGCGTCGATGTGGCGCTCATCGTCTGCGAGGACCTCTGGCGCGACGGCGGCCCGGTCGGCCGCGTGCTCAGCGCGGATGCCGGGCTGCTGCTCGTGATCAACGCGAGCCCGTTCGAGCGCGACAAGGACGAGGTGCGGCTGCCGCTCGTCACCCGCCGAGCGACCGAGACGGACACGATCGTCGCCTACGTGAACATCGTCGGCGGGCAGGACGACCTCGTCTTCGACGGCGACAGCGTCGTCGTGGACGGGCAGGGCGACATCCTGGCGAGGGCGCCGCAGTTCCGCGAGCACCTGCTCGTCGTCGACGTCGAGCCCGAGCCGGCCGCCACGGCGGACCTGCCGCCGGACGTGCGCCGTGTCGAGCTCGAGCTCACGGCGCACTCGGAGGAGCAGCCGGTCGTCGACGCCGAGGTCGTCGAGCTGCCGGACGACCGCGAGCAGCTCTGGAACGCGCTCGTGCTCGGCCTGCGCGACTACGTGGAGAAGAACCGCTTCCCGAGCGTCGTGCTCGGCGTCTCAGGGGGCATCGACTCGAGCGTCTGCGCGGCGCTGGCCGCGGACGCCATCGGCGCCGACCGCGTGCACGGCATCTCGATGCCGAGCCGCTACAGCTCCGAGGGGTCGAAGGACGACGCGGCCGAGCTCGCCGAGCGGATCGGCTTCCACTACTCGGTGCAGGCGATCGCCGACCTCGTGCTGCCGATCGAGACCCAGCTCGGGCTCACCGGCACCGCGGCGGAGAACCTGCAGGCGCGCATCCGCGGCATGATCTGGATGGCCGAGTCGAACACGCACGGTCACCTGGCCCTGACGAACGGCAACAAGACGGAGATCTCCGTCGGCTACTCGACGATCTACGGCGACGCGGCCGGCGGCTTCGCGCCGATCAAGGACGTGCCGAAGACGCTGGTCTGGGAGCTGGCCCGCTGGCGCAACGCCGTCGCGGCCGAGCGCGGCGAGACGCCGCCGATCCCGATCGCCTCGATCGAGAAGCCGCCGAGCGCCGAGCTGCGCCCCGACCAGGTGGACCAGGACACGCTGCCGCCGTACGACCTGCTCGACGAGATGCTCGAGCGCTACGTCACCCGGCGCTGGGGCCGCGACGAGCTCGTCGCCGACGGCTTCGACCCGGAGACGGTCGACTTCGTGACGAAGCTCGTGGACCGCGCCGAGTGGAAGCGGCGACAGGGCGCGATCGGCCCGAAGATCTCCGGGATGGCGTTCGGACGGGATCGGCGACTCCCGATCACCTATCGGCCCACTCGCTGATCCGGCCGGTAGCCTCGCCCGCATGACGACGGCCGCCGCTCCGGCGCGCGTGCGCTCCCTCGCGGGGCTGAGCGCGCTCCCGTTCGTGCTCGTCGCCGTCGTCCACCTCGGCGCGAAGTCGCTGGGCTGGACGGACCTCGACCACTGGACGAAGCCGCTGCTCATGCCGGCGCTCGCCATCCCGATCGTGCTGCTCGGTCGCCGCGGCGCCGTGGCCCCGGTCGCGGCGCTGCTGGCGGGTGCGCTGCTGTCGTGGATCGGCGACATCACCATCCAGAACCTGCCCGTCGGGCTCGGCTTCTTCCTCCTCGCGCACCTCGCCTACCTCGTGGCGTTCGCGCTGGCGTTCCGCCACCGGGTGCCCCGCTGGGCCGCCCTCTACGCGGTCTGGTGGGTCGCGCTGCTCGTCGGCCTGCTCCCGTTCCTCGGCGGCATGGCGATCCCGGTCGCCGTCTACGGGCTCGCGCTCGGCGCCATGGCCGCCGCCGCGACCCGGGGCGGGATCGTGACCGGCATCGGCGGCGCGCTGTTCGTGCTGTCCGACTCGCTCCTCGCCGTGCGGCTGTTCACGCCGGCCCTCCAGGACCGCGCGTCGGACGTGCTGATCATGGCGCTGTACCTCGCCGCCCAGGGGCTGCTCGTCGCCGGGGTGCTCCGCCGGCGCGGCTAGGGTGGGCACATGGCAGACGAGGTCGTCAAGCGCGTCCGTACCCGGCACTTCGCGAACGCGAAGGAGCAGGGCATCCGGATCACCGGGCTGACGAGCTACGACCAGCTCACGGCCGGCATCTTCGATCGCGCCGGCATCGACTTCCTGCTCGTCGGCGACTCGGCCGGCAACAACGTGCTCGGCTACGACACGACCGTGCCCGTCACGATCGACGAGCTCATCCCGCTCGCCCGCGCCGTCGCCGGCGCCGTCAAGCGGGCGTTCGTGATCGCGGACATGCCCTTCGGCTCCTACGAGACCGGGCCGGACGAGGCGCTGCACACCGCGTTCCGCTTCATGAAGGAGACCGGCGCCCACGCCGTGAAGCTCGAGGGCGGGGTGCGCAGCGAGGAGCAGATCCGCCGCATCGTCTCCGCCGGCATCCCGGTGATGGGCCACATCGGCTTCACGCCGCAGAGCGAGCACCAGCTCGGCGGGCACGTCATCCAGGGCCGCGGTGAGGCGGTCGAGGCGCTGCTCGAGGACGCCCGGGCGGTCGAGCGCGCCGGCGCCTTCGCCGTCGTGCTCGAGATGGTGCCCGCGGACGCCGCCGCGCGGGTCACGAAGGAGCTCGGCATCCCGACGATCAGCGTCGGCGCCGGACCGGACTGCGACGGCCAGCTGATGGTCTGGACGGACTGGGCGGGCCTCACGACCGGCCGCGTGCCGAAGTTCGTCAAGCGTTACGCGGACCTCGCCGGCGTGCTCGAGGATGCGGCGCGGACGTACGCGGCGGACGTCGCCTCCGGCGCCTACCCGGCCGACGAGCACTCGTACTGAGTCCCGGAGGAGCGCTAGCGGTCCTCGGCGTCCTCGGCCGCCCAGGCGCGGGCGCGCTCCCTCGCGATCTCCGGCGCGCGGGAGGCCTCCTCGCGGGATGCGAAGGGCCCGTCGCGGTCGGATCCGAGCGACTGCGCGCCCTCTTCGACCTCGCCGGTCTTGTTGTTGTACCACCACTCGCTCATGCCGCCAGCCTAGGACGGCGGTGCCGCGGCACGGTGGACGGACCGCATCCATCTAGGCTGGGCTGATGCCCTGGGATGCAGACGGACGCTTCGTGCCGGGACACGTGTCGCCCGAGCGCCCCGTGCCCCGCGACATTCCGCGTCCGGAATACGTCGGCCGTCCCGGACCGACCCTGACCCGCCGCGGCGACGTGTACTCCTTCGAGGAGATCGGGCGCATCCGCGAGGCGGGCCGCATCGCCGCCCGCGCCGTCGAGGCCGCCGGCGCCGCCGTCGCGCCCGGCGTCACGACCGAGCAGCTCGACGAGATCGTGCACGAGTTCCTCGTGCAGCACCGGGCGTATCCCTCGACCCTCGGCTACCGCGGGTACCCGAAGTCGAGCTGCACCTCCGTCAACGAGGTGATCTGCCACGGCATCCCCGACGACACCGTCCTGCGCGAGGGCGACATCGTCAACATCGACGTGACCGCGTACCGCGACGGCATGCACGGAGACCTCAACCGCACGTTCGCGGTCGGGCAGGTCGCTCCCGAGGTCGCCGAGCTCGTCGAGCGCACCGAGACCGCGATGCTCCGGGGCATCAAAGCCGTGGCACCGGGTCGCCAGGTGAACGTGATCGGCCGCGCGATCGAGAGCTACGCTGCGCGCTTCGGCTACGGCGTCGTGCGCGACTACACCGGGCACGGCGTCGGCCAGCATTTCCACTCCGGGCTGATCATCCCCCACTACGACGAGCCCCGGTACGCCGACGTCATGGACCCGGGCATGGTCTTCACCGTGGAGCCGATGCTCACGATCTCCGGCGAGGAGCGCTGGGATCTCTGGGCCGACGACTGGACCGTGGTCACCCGCGACCGCTCGCTCACGGCGCAGTTCGAGCACACGCTCGTCGTGACCGAGTCGGGCGCGGAGCTGCTGACGATCCCCTGAGCCGGGGATGCCAGGATGGAGTCATGAGCTCACTGGCGATCGGCATCGACATCGGCGGCACCGGGATCAAGGGGGCTCTGGTCGACCTCGACGCCGGCGAGCTGGTCTCCGACCGCATCAAGAAGCCGACGCCCGAGGGGGGCGAGCCCGGCGACATCGTCGACGTGGTGCAGGAGCTCGTCGCCGAGCTCGCAGCGGACAACCCGGATGCGCCCGTCGGCGTCTGCTTCCCCGCCGTGGTGATCAACGGCCGCACGATGTCCGCGGCGAACGTCTCGAAGGAGTGGATCGGCCTCGAGGCGGAGTCGCTGTTCGAGAAGGCGCTCGGCCGCGACATCCACTTCGTCAACGACGCGGATGCCGCGGGCGTCGCGGAGATCCGCTACGGCGCCGCGCAGGGCGCCGGCGGCCTCGTGATCCTCACCACCCTCGGCACCGGCATCGGCACCGCGCTGATCAACGACGGCGTGCTCGTGCCGAACAGCGAGCTCGGCCACCTCGAGATCGACGGCAAGGACGCGGAGCGCGGCGCCAGCTACGCCGCCAAGGAGCGGCACGAGTGGGACTGGAAGCAGTGGGCCAAGCGCCTGCAGCGCTACTACGAGACGCTCGAGATGCTGTTCTCCCCCGACCTGTTCATCGTCGGCGGCGGCGTCTCGAAGCACTACGAGGAGTTCCTGCCGCTGCTCGAGCTGCGCGCGCCGCTCGTGCCCGCGAAGCTGCGCAACAACGCCGGCATCCTCGGCGCCGCCGCGCTGACGCACCGCCACACCGCGAGCGAGCGCGGCGCGAAGCCCACGGCCGACGTCACCGGCCGCTGACCGGGCCGGCGGGCGCGGAGGGCGCGATGGCGGGTGTCGCCGGCCGGGCCGCGCTCTCGCGCCGCCGCCGGACCGCGGGGTGGATCGCAGCCGCCGCGGGCGTGCCGGCGCTGACCGGGCTGCTCGGCATCGCGGACACCCCGGACTCCGCGACGATCGAGGTGCTGGCCTTCCAGCTGCTCGTCGTCGTGGTCGCGCTCGTCGGCGGGCTCGGGCCCGCGCTGCTCGCCGCGGTCGCGTCGGGGATCGCGCTCGACTTCTTCTTCCTTGCGCCGCTCGGCACGTTCGCGGTCAGCGACCCGCGCAATCTCGTCGCGCTCGGCGTCTACGTCGTGATCGCCGTGCTCGTCAGCGTGGTCGTCGATCGCGCCGCGCGGCGCGCCCGGGAGGCGGCCCGCTCGGCCGCGGAATCGGAGACGCTCGTGGCGGTGGCCGGGAGCGTGCTCGGCGGCGCGGATGCGCTCCAGGCGCTCGTGGGCCGGCTGCGGGAGACGTTCCGGATGCGGGTCGTCGAGCTGCGCCAGGGCGATGACGTGGCGGCGGCGGCCGTCGATCCGGCCGGCCCGGCCGGCCTGGACGACGCGGACCGGACGGAGAGCACGCTGCCGGTCGGCGCCGCCGCCTCGCTGCGGCTGGTCGGGCCCCCGCTGACCGACGACGATCGCCGCATCCTCGGCGCGTTCGTCTCCCAGCTCGACGCCGCGCTGACCCAGCGCCGGCTCGCGCGGCGCGCCGCGGACGTCGAGCCGCTCGAGGAGGCCGACCGGCTGCGGACTGCGCTGCTCGCCGCGGTCGGGCACGACCTGCGCAGGCCCATCGCGTCCGCGCGAGCCGCGGTCGGTGCGCTCCGGGCCGACGACGCCGACCTCGGCGACGCCGACCGCGCGGAGCTGCTGGCCACGGCCGACGAGAGCCTGACGTCGCTCGGCCGGCTCGTCACCGACCTGCTCGACGCGAGCCGCCTGCAGGCGGGCGTGCTGGGGGTCGCCCTGCGCAGCGTCGAGCTCGACGAGATCGCGGTCGTCGCTCTCGACCGGCTCGGCCTCGGACCGGGCGAGGTGGAGCTCGCGCTCGAGGACGTGCCGCCGGTGCGCGCCGACCCGGTGCTGCTCGAGCGGGTGGTCGAGAACCTGCTGGCGAACGCCCTGCGCTTCTCGCCACCCGGTGCCCCGCCCTCGGTGGCCACGAGGTCGGCCGGCGGCCGGGTGCTGCTCCGCGTGATCGACCACGGCCCCGGCATCCCGCCCGAGCGCCGCTCGGAGGTGCTGCTGCCGTTCCAGCGGCTCGGCGACACTGACAACACGAGCGGGATCGGCCTCGGGCTCGCGATCGCGCTCGGGTTCACGGAGGCCATGGGCGGCACGCTGACGCTCGAGGACACCCCCGGCGGCGGGCTGACCATGGCCCTGGACCTGCCGGCGGCGGGAGCGGGGGCCTGATGCGCGTGCTCGTCGTCGACGACGATCCGCAGATGCTGCGGGCGCTCCGCATCACGCTGACCGCGCGCGGGTGGGACGTCGACACCGCGTCCGACGGCGAGACCGCGATCGAGACGGCGGCGGCCGCGCGTCCCGACCTCGTCGTGCTCGACCTCGGCCTGCCCGGCGCCACCGGCATCGACGTCATCCGCGCCGTCCGGGCACGGTCCGAGACGCCGATCCTGGTCGTCTCCGGCCGCGGCGGGTCGTGGGACAAGGTGGAGGCGCTCGACGCGGGTGCCGACGACTACGTCACGAAGCCGTTCGCGGTCGACGAGCTGCTGGCGCGGGTGCGGGCCCTGGTGCGACGGAGCGCGTCGGCCGCGGAGGAGGAGCCGGTCGTCCGCTTCGGCGACGTCGTCGTCGACCTCGGCTCGCGCCTCGTCACGCGCGACGGCGCGCCGGTGCGACTGACGCCGACCGAGTGGCGGCTGCTCGAGCAGCTCGTGCGCAACCCCGGCCGGCTGCTGTCGAAGGAGGCGCTGCTCACGAGCGTCTGGGGCGCCCGGTACACGGTCGACACCGGCTACCTGCGCCTCTACGTCGCGCAGCTGCGCCGCAAGCTCGAGGCCGACACCGCCGACCCGCGGTACCTGCGCACCGAGCCCGGGATGGGGTACCGCTTCACCCCGGAGGGCTGAGGGGCAACGGGCCGGCCGATACGCCGGGTTCTGTACGGTGCACGCACCGTGACGGCCATCTCTCTCGGGGTGCCGTCGCCGACACCCTCCAGCGGTCTACCCGGGGACTCGGCGAGCCGCCTCGACGTCCCCTGTCTGACCTTGCTCCGGACGAGGTTTACCCAGCGAGCCCGATCACTCGGGCCCCTGGTGGTCTCTTACACCACCGTTTCACCCTTACCGCGGACGCCGCATCCGAAGACGCGAGCGGTCCGAGGCGGTCTGCTCTCTGTTGCACTTTCTCGCGGGTCACCCCGGGTGGGTGTTGCCCACCGTCCTGCTCTGCGGAGCCCGGACGTTCCTCGGCATCCGCGTCCGTCTCGCGAGGAGACGCAGCCGGATGACGCGACCGTCTGGCCGGCCCGTTGCCTGGGCCCATGCTAGCGGGCGCGAGCAGGTCGGAGCCCGCTCTCCGCAGCGCTCGTCGTCAGGAGAGCCCGCTCTCCTCCGTCCGCACGAGGATGGCCTCCGACTCGGGGCAGAGCAGCACGTCGTCGGGCGCCGCGGTGCGCACGGTGCGGAGGTCCGACCCGGTGAGGGCGACGCCGGCCGCGACGGAGACGCCGCCGCGCAGCAGGCTGGCGCCGATCCCGTAGCGGGCGCGCTGCTTCTCGTAGAGCGCGAGGAGGTCGGCGGGCAGGCGGTCCGCCAGGGCGCCGCGGGCGATCGACGCCTGCTCGCGCTCGGTCGCGAGCGAGCCGGCCGCCGCGTCGCGCGCGGCGGTCGCATCCGCGGTGCGCGCGTCGAGCCCGTCGAGGTCGGCGCGGGTGGCGGCCAGGGCGGTCTCGCGCTCCTCGACGGTCTCCATGACGGCGAGCTCGATGTCCTCGAGGTCGTTCTTCCGCTTCGCGAGGGCGGTCAGCTCCTGCTGGAGGCCCTCGATGTCCTTCACGGAGGTCGAGGCCTCGAGGCGGGACTGGTCGCGGGCGATGCGGGCGTCGACGACCTCGACGTCGGCCTGGGTGCGGGTGAGCTCGAGCCGGGCGTCCTCGAGTGATCCGGTCTGCTCGCCGGCGGCGGCGCGGAGCGCGTCCCGGTCCGCGGCGATCGCGGTCAGGGCCGCCTCCTCGGGCAGCTTCGCAGCGCGCGCGGTGAGGCGCTGGAGGGTGCTGTCGAGGTCCTGCAGCTCGAGGAGCAGCGCCTGATCGGCGGGGGCGGCCTTCAGGGCCATGAGCGGGTCCTTCCGTCGTGCGGGGTCACTGCGGGACGGCGAAGTCCCACGGGTCGGTGCGCAGCTCGCTGACCGTCACGTCGACGCCCGGGAGGGCGGCGCGCAGCTCGGCGGCGGCGGTGTCGAGCCAGAGCCATTCGGCGGCCCAGTGCGAGATGTCGAGCAGCGCGGGTCCGCCGCCGGCTCGCGCATCCTGCAGCGCGTCGGAGGCCGGATGGTGGCGCAGGTCGCTCGTGACGTAGACGTCGGCCGCCCTGACGGCGGGCTCGGCGAGCAGCGAGTCGCCCGCGCCGGCGCAGAGCGCGACCGTGCGCACCGGGCGGTCCCAGTCCCCCGCGCCGCGCACGCCCGTCGCGGTCGGCGGCAGCAGGTGCGCCAGCGCACCGGCGAGCCGGCCGAGGGTGGTCGTCTCGGGCAGCACCCCGACGCGGCCGATGCCGGTGCCGGCGACCGCGCCGGGCACGATCGGCACGGCGTCGCGGAGGCCGATGCGGCCCGCCAGGACCGCGGAGGTGCCGGTCGGCACCACGTCCGCGTTCGTGTGCGCCGCGACGAGCGCGCAGCCGCCGCGGATGAGCCGGGCGAGCACGGCGCCCTTCGACCGGGTCTCCGGGATCGCGGTCACGCCGCGCAGCAGGAGCGGGTGGTGCACGAGCAGCAGCTGGGCGCCGGCGGCGACCGCCTCGTCCGCCGTCTCCGCGACTGCGTCGACGGCGAGGTGGATGCGGTCGACCTCGGCGTCGAGAGCGCCGGACAGGAGCCCGGGGGCGTCCCACGACTCGGCTCCGGAGAGCGGCCAGAGGTCGCCGACGACGCTGTCGATCTCGGCGAGCCGCGGCATCCCCTCAGTCTAGGGTCGGGGCGCTGCGGGCGGCGCCGCGCGTCAGGCGCGCACCGCCTCCTGACGGCGGATGACCGGCACGGCCGACACGATCGGCACGACCAGTCCGAGCACGAGCGCCACGATCACGCCGGGGTCGCTCGCGCCGAGCGGCGAGGTGTCCGCGATGCCGGCGAGCGGCAGCAGGAAGCCCTGCCAGGTCAGCCCGGTCGTCGTGCTCGTCACGAGCCCGAGCCCGATCACGGTGATCGCGACGAACGCGATCAGGTTCACGAGCCGGATGTCGGGGTACACCCCGCCGCGGGTGAGCAGCGACGGCGTGTGGAAGCGACGGCTCCGCAGCATCATCTCGGCGCCGAAGATGCCCGTCCAGGCCGCGACCGGCACGGCGAGCGTCGGCAGGAGGTCGTGGATGACCCCGTCGAGCGACGCCGTCGACAGCAGCAGCACCGCGCCGACCGCGCCGGCGAGCACCGTGGCGAGCACGGCGGAGACCGGGCGGCTCGCCGGCACGCCGAGCGACTGGAGCGCGAAGCCGCCCGAGTACGACGACAGGATCGCGCCCGACAGGCTGCCGAGCACGGCGAGGAGCAGCAGCGGCACCGGGTACCAGGCGGGCAGGATGCCGGCGAGGGCGGCGATCGGCGACTCCGCGAGTCGCTCCGCGAGCTGCGGCGAGGAGGCGGCGAGCACGGCGCCCCAGGCCACGAGGATCAGCACGGGCAGCACGGCCCCGATGCTCGCGGACAGCATGTTGGAGGAGCCCCGCGCCGCGGCGCGCTGGTAGCGGGCGACATCCGCGCCGCTCTGCGCCCAGGCCAGGCCGACCCAGCTGAACACGGCGACCGCGCCGCCGACGACGAGCGCCCACGAGCCGTCGCCGCGGCGCAGCGCCGCGGACAGGTCGACCTCCCCGGCGGTGAGGGCGACGACGCCGACCACGAGCACGGCGGTCGCGATCGTGAGGACGAGCTGGATCCGCGACACGAGGCCGTAGCCGAACACGCCGACGACCGCGGTGATGAGGGCTCCGACGCCGAGCCCGGCGAGCCGCAGCGTCTCGGGATCGACGGCGTCGACGCCGAGCAGCCCGAGCGAGCGGGCGACGCCGTCCGCGAGCAGCCAGAGCAGCACGCCGCCCCACGCGGCCCGGGCGAGCACGGCCACGAGCGCGGGCAGCGCGTTGCCGAGCAGGCCGAAGGTCGCGCGGGACACGACGAGCGCGGGCTGGCCGCTCCACTTGCCGGCGAGCGTGCCGAGTCCGAGCGGCAGCAGCGAGATCGCGATGCCCGCGAGCACCGCGACGATCGACTGCCGCAGGCTCATGCCCGAGGCGCTGACCACGGCGCCGACGCCGAGTCCGGCGGCGGACGCGTTCGCGGCGAACCAGATCCAGAACAGGCGGGCCGCGCGGCCGGCGCGGCGGTCGAGCGGCGTCGGCTCGGTGCCGGCGGTCTCCACCGGGATGACCCCTGGCAGCGTCGGACGGTCCGGCACGGCGTCGGCGGGACCCGTCACGGTCGTCGTCGCGACCGGCTCGGCGAGCAGCAGGGTCGAATGCACGGTGCCGGGCGGCAGGGGCGCGATGCTCGGCATCACCCGGTCGCCGTCGTCGATCGAGCCGTCGTCGTCGTCGGAGTAGTCCGCGTCGCCGGCGGAGGCGGCACGCACGGGCGCGGAGGCCTCCGGAGCGGGCGACGCGTCGGGGGCCGGATCCGCCGGAGGTGCGGGCGGTGCGAACGGAGAGCCGGTCGCGGGCGCGGGCGGGTCGTCGAGCTCGTGGCCGGCGGCAGTCGGGACTCCCGGTGCCGGTGCCGCAGAGCTCGGCGTCGCGTCCGCAGCCGCGGTCGAGGGGTCGTCCGGCGAGGGTGGCTCGTCGGCTGCCGCGGGCTCGACGGTCGCGGCGGGCTCGACGGTCGCCGCGTCCGACGGGATCGGCGGCGCGGGCCAGTCGCCCGTGCCGTAGTCCGTCGGGATCCGCGGCAGATCGCCGGTGGGCGGCGCGACCGGCTCGCGCTCCGGCGGCTCGACGAGCGCCGGGGGGCCGGTCGGGGGCTCCTCGGCCGGAGTCGCGGCGACCTCGGCTTGCGGCGTCGGGGACGTGAAGTCCGGACGCGGCGGCAGGAGGTCGGCCGCCGGGTCCTCCGTGGGACCAGCCGTCGGCTCGTCGCCCGACTCGGTGTCGGGGTGCTCCGCGGGGACCGCGTCGTCGCCCGTCGGGGCCCAGCCCGCGGGCGGTGCGGGGCCGAACTCCGGATCCACGGCGGCCGCCGGGTCCGGCGGCGGGGCCGCGGCGAGGTCCGCCAGGGAGGCGATCGTCGGCGGCTCGGGAGATGGATCCGAGGCCGGGTCGTCCTCCTCGACGGGTGGCGGCTGGTCGGCGGGCGCGGTGTCGGCGGGCGGTGCCCAGTCGAACGGCGCAGCCCAGTCCTCGGCGGCCTCCGGCGGGACGCCGGGCTCGGACCGGACGTCGGCCGCGGACGGATCGTCGGCCTCGGGACGAGCCTCGATCGGGTCGGCCCCGGCTGCGGGAACGGCGCCGGGCGGCGGGAAGGCCGGAGGCGCAGACGGCTCGACCGGCGCGTCGGCCGGCGGCGCGTCGAGCGTCGTGCCGTTCTCGCGCAGCTCGGCCTCGAAGCGGCGGAGGGCGTCGAGGGTCGGGTCGTCGGAAGGACGTGCGTAGAGCAGCGTCTCGTCGAAGGGCGGCACGGTCGGTGCGAGCGACGGCTCGTCCGCGTAGACGGCGTGCGCGGCGCCGCCTGCGTCGGCCGCGAGGTCGTCCTCGGATGCGAGGTCCTCCTCGGGCTGGAGCTCGGTCGCGGCGTCCTCCGGCTCGACAGCGGCGTCCGCCGGCTCGGACGGGGCGTCGCCGGGCGCGGAGCCCGACTCGGTCTCGACCTCGGGCTCGTTCGCGGCGACCGCGGGGGCGTTCCACGCAGCCGCGTCCGAGCCGCTCCCGGCGTCCGGCGTCGCCGGCGCGGTCGTCGCTCCGGTGAACGGGTCGATGATCGGCGAGGGGCCGGTGGCGGTGGCCGGCGGCTGGAACAGCATCGAGGCCCACGCCTCGGGACCCGGCGCGGGCGCTGCGGTCGCGGTCGTCGGCACGGCGGTCGGCGCATTCAGCCGGGGCGCGTCGGCGTCCTCGGCGGCCGTCCCCGACGCGTCCGGGACGGGCTCCGGCTCGCTCGACGGCGCGACGTCCGAACGGGCGGATGCGGGCTCGGCGTCGTCGAGCTGCTCGGCGGGACGCTCATCGACGGATGGCTCGTCGGCGGACGACGCGTCGGCGATCGGGTCCGCGATGGACGGATCGGCAGTCGACGCCTCGGGCGACGCGACGCCGATGTCGTCCACGGGCTCCGGCTCCCAGCTGCTCGGCGACCAGTCGGCGGGCTGCCAGTCCGGACGCGGAGGCGGAGCGCTGCGGAAGGCCGGCTCGGACGGGTCCGGCGCGGACTCCGCCTCCGGCTCCGGTTCGGGCTCGACGAGCGAGGTCCAGGGCTCGCGGTCCTCGGTCGGGAACGGCTGCGGCGAGAACGGGCTCACGGGCGAGTCGGTCTCGACCCGCCACGGCGAGCCGTCCGTCTCGATGCTGTCGGGCGCGGGCGCCGGCATCGACTCCCATGGCGCCGGTGCGGACGCGAGGTCGATCGGCTCGCCCTCGTCGGCGGGCGGGGGGAGGTCGAAGGGGCCGGCGTCGGTATCGGTCCAGGCGGCGCCCGGTGCGGGGGCGTCGCCGAGATCCCAGATCCGCGGGCCGTCGGGCTCGTCGTCCGCGGACGGCTCGGTGGTCGGCTCGTCGGAGCGGGCCTCGAAGGGCGGCGGTGCGAAGACCGGATCGGGCGCGGCGACGGGCGCGGCGTCCGCGAGCCACCAGGGCGTCGGGTCGGGCGCGGCGTCGACCACCGGCTCCGGAGCCGGCTCGGGCTCGGCGACCGGCTCGGGCGCGATGTCGGCCGCGGGGGTGGGATCCGGTGCCGGCTCGGGCTCCGGAGCCGACTCGCCAGTCCAGACCTGCTCCGCCTGGATCGCCGGCTCCGGCTCGGGCGCCACGTCGGCCTCGGGCTCGGGCTCCGGCTCCGGCTCGGGCGCCGTGTCGACCTCGGGCTCCGGCTCCGCCACGATTGCGGGCTCCGCTGATGACTCCGGCTGCGGCACGATCGGAGGCTCCGGCGCAATGGGCTCCCGCCGCTCCTCGATCGCTGCAGCGGCCTCCGGCTCGGGCTCGGGAGCCGACGGCTCGTCGTCCCCCGCGAGCAGCGCGGCGTCGAACTCGGCGGGCATCGACGGCACGGTGCCGGCGCGGATGATCGGGATGGAGGACGTGTAGGTCGCGAGGATGGCGTCCGCGAGGGCGTCGTCGTCCGTCGCCCCGGTCTGATCCGCCCGGGCGTCGTCGGGTCCGTCGCTCATGCCCGGGATTCTAGGGCCGTGGCCGCGTCGCCCCCGAGCGACTGGCCGCGACCACGATTCCGAGGGCGGCGAGCACGAGCGCCGCTCCGGCCCAGCCGATCGCGCCGAGCCGCTCGTGCAGCACCGTCACGGCGAGCACGGTGGCCACCACCGGCTCGAGCAGGGTGATGGTCGTCGCGGTGCTCGCGCGCACCGTGCGCAGGCCGATCCCGAACAGCACGTAGGCCAGCGCCATCGGCCCGAGCGCCAGGTACGCGGCGATGCCGATCGACGTCCCCGAGCCGAGAAGCGGTCCGCCGAGCACCGCGAGCACGACCAGCAGCGGCAGGGCGCCGAGCCCGAACATGGCGCCCATGACGCCGCGGGAGTCGGCACCGCCCGCGATCATCCGCCCGGACGCGACCGTGTAGAGGGCGTAGGCGACGCCGGCCAGCAGTCCGCACAGCACCCCCGCGGGCACGGCGGGCCCGGCATCCGCTCCCCCGCCGATCGCCAGCAGCACGATGCCCGCGACCGCGAGGGCGGTGGAGGCCGCCCAGGTGCGTCCCGGCGGGCGGCGATCGAGCACCGTCTCCATGAGCGCCGCGAATGCGGGGGCCGAGCCGAGCGCGACGACGTTGCCGATGGCCACGCCGGCGAGGTCCATGCCGGTGTAGAAGGAGAGTGGATAGACCACCACCCCGACGGCGCCGGCGAGCAGGGCGGGCAGCACGCCGCGACGCCGGAGGACGCCGAGCGTCCGACGCGGCGCCGTTACCGCGAGCAGGACGCCGCCGACGCCCATCGTCGCCGCGCCGATCGCGAGCGGCGACACGGCGTCCGGCAGGAAGGCGGCCGCGGTGCCGGTCGTGCCCCACAGCACCGAGGCGAGCACGAGCGCGAGGATGCCCCGCCCGCGTCCCGCCGTCATGGCACCAGCGTGGCAGACGCCGGGGCGTCGCCGGACCCGCCGGCGGTGGGCCCTGAGGGACTCGAACCCCCGACATCCTCGGTGTAAGCGAGGCGCTCTCCCAGCTGAGCTAAGAGCCCGATCCGATCGTTGCGCCAGGGCAACGACAACGCGATAATAACTCGTGGCGCTTCCCACCCCCGTCCGGGGGACGGCGCCGCTCACCACCCGCGAGTCGATCGGCCCCTCCCCGACGTGACCACCACCCTCCTCCGCACGCACCGCCCGGGACCCGTCGCGCCCGGCGACCGCTGGGTGCGCACCCTCCGACACGGAGGCCGCCGATGAAGGCCGCCGCCGATCCCGATGGCATCCGCCGGCTCGCCCGCAAAGTCGACGCGATCCTGGCCGAGGCGCTGAGTCCCGAGGGCGTCGCGCCCGACGCACTCGCGTTCGGGCATGCGGCGCTGGCCGGATCGGCCTCGAGATTCCACGGCGGCTCGGCCGAGACGGTCGACGGCCTCACGGGCACGACGAGGTCGACCGGCGCACGGCTCGACGAGACGGCCGACCTCTACGACGAGGCGGACCGCAGCGGCCACGACGCCGTGACGCGCACCGAGCAGCGCGGCGACGCGAAGCCGGACGGCTCCGCGGGCGCCACGACCGACGGCGACGACGGGGGCGGCGAGTGAGCGGGGAGGGCGCAGACCGCATCCCGGGCGATCCCGACCAGGTGCAGCACCTCGCGGACGAGTGGCACCGGGCGTCGGCCAAGATCGCCGCCGCCGCCGAGGAGCTCCGCACCGTCAGCCCGGAGGGCATCTGGAGCGGCGGATCCGCCGAGTCGTTCACGGCGAAGGTCTCCAGCCTGGTCGCGCAGTGGCAGGCCGCCGCCGCCGCGCTCGAGGACGGCTCCGCGCAGCTCAGCGCGTTCGCGGCGGTGCTCGCGTGGGCGCGGCGCGAGGCGGAGGCGGCCGCCGAGCTCAGCTGCACCGCCGACCAGCGCAGCGCGGACGCCCGCTCGACGTGGCAGCGCGATCGCGCCGCGGCGGCCGCACAGCCGGGCCTCCCGTCCGGCCGCGCCGTCGTCATCGAGCCCGTGTTCACCGACCCGGGCGCCGCCGATCGGGCCGCGGCCCAGCAGCGGCTCGCGGACGCGGAGGCGGCCGTGCAGGAGGCGGGCGACCGCACCTCCGCCCACCTCGACGGCAGCATGGACTGGCCGCAGGCGGCCGCCGCCGCCGGCACCCTGCTCAAGCCGCGGCCCGGCGACACGGTCAGCACCCCGACGGGCGGTGCGGTGACGCCCGCATCCACCGAGCCGACGGACCCCGACCAGGAGGCCGCGGCCGCGGCGCTCCGGGCCGCGCAGCTGCGCGCGGCGAAGGGGCTGACCGGCGGCTCCGGCGGCGGCGGCGACGGACTCGGCCTGCTCGGTGTCGCCGCGATCGCCGGCGGCACCGTGATCGCGGGAGCCGGCGTCGTGGCCGGCGCGCGCCTCGCGGGACTCACCGGGCTGACCGGTGCCACGGGCTCCTCCGGCGGCGGCATGATGGGCGCCGTCCCGCCCCGCACGGCCGGGATGACAGCCGGCGGCGAGGGCGGCGCGGCCGCGGGCCGGCGTGGCAGCCGGCTGCAGCCCACGAGCGCCACGACCTATGTGATGGGCCTCGATCAGGACGCGGCGGGCGACGCCGACGACGCCGAGGAGGAGCGCCGATGATGGTCGACGCCGAGTCCGGCGGCACCTGGCGCATCGTCGAGCTGGCCGACGGCATGCGCGTCATGGTCGATCCCGACGGCGTCATCGTCGGGACGACCGACGCCGAACCGACCGCCGCGCTGCTGCCGCCCGTCCCGGTGCCGTCGGCCGCCGCGCCGCCTGCCCCGGCTCCGATCGCCGATTCGACTCCGCTGCCCGAGGTCACCGGCACGTCGAGCACGGCCTCCGCGCCGGCCGTCGGCCTCGTCGGCGCCGTGACGGGGACGGTCGCGGCGGCGACCGGGACGGTCGTGGCGACCGCTGTCACCGTCACCACAGCCGCCGGCGGCACGGTCGCCGACCTCGCGACCGCGGCCACGGCGCCGATCAGCTTCGACACGGGCGGCATCGCCGCGCTGTCGGCGCGCCTGAAGAGCGCCGCGGAGGGCATCGAGAAGGAGCTCGACCGGCTCACGGACACCGCGAAGGGCCTCCGCGGATCCTGGAGCGGCGAGGCCGACGCGGCCTTCCGCACCGCCCACCGGGACTGGTCGAAGCGCCTCGACGCCCTGCACCGCATCCTCAAGGACAGCGCGCACCTCGCGACCGAGGTGGAGGACTCCCTCGTGCAGACCGAGACGCGCATCCGCGACCTGTGGAGCTGATGGGCGAGGGCCGGGGCGTCGCCGCGTCCGCCTAGCCTGACCGCTGTGGCGAAGATCAGCGGGACCCCGCGCGGCAGCGGCTTCCGGGTGGCGGCGGAGCGGCGGTGGTCGATCGTCGTCGCGGTGATCGCCGCCCTCGCGGTGTACGCCCTGCTGCCCGGCTTCAACCCGGCCGTCCGCTACACCGTGGTCGGCATCGGCGCGGCGATGCTCGTGGTGCTCGTGGTGCTCAACCCGAAGCGGCTCGACGCCGAGTACCGCTGGTCGCGCGGCCTGTCCATCGGGCTCGGGCTGCTGCTGCTCGCCGCGAACCAGCTCGCGCTCGTGCAGCTCGTGATCGAGCTCGTGCTCGCCACACGCGGCGACGGCCCCGAGCTGCTCCTCGCCTCGCTGCAGGTCTGGTTCGTCAACGTCGTCGCGTACTCGCTCGTCTACTGGGAGATCGACCGCGGCGGTCCGGTGGCGCGGCGACGGGATCCGCGCGACGAGCTGCCGCCCGCCGACTTCCGGTTCCCCCAGGACGAGGACGACGACACCGTCGCCGAGGTGGCGAGCAAGTCGTCGAAGCGGGCGGACTGGATGCCGGCCTACCTCGACTACCTCTACTTCTCGGCGTCGACGGCGATGGCGTTCAGCCCGACGGACGTGATGCCGCTCACGCACCGCGCGAAGCTCATCATGCTCGTCGAGGCGTTCGCCTCGTTCGTGCTGCTCGCGCTCGTGATCTCCCGCGGCGTCAGCCTGCTCGGCTGATCAGGCTGCCGAGCTCGGCTGATCAGGCTGCCGAGACGGGGAGCACCTCGTCGAGCGCCGCGCGGTACTCCGCGATGGAGCGGGCCTCGCCGGGCGCGGTGATGAACGACGAGCGGATGATGCCCTTCGCGTCGATCACGAAGGTCGCGCGGTTCGCGAAGCCCTTCTGCTCGAGGAACACGCCGTACTCCTTGGCGACGTCGCCGTGCGGCCAGAAGTCCGCGAGCAGCGTGAAGTCGTAGCCCTCCTGCTGGGCCCAGGCCCGCAGCGTGGCCTTCGAGTCGACGGAGATGCCGAGCAGCTCGACGCCGTGGGTCTTGAAGAGCGACAGGTTGTCGCGCAGCGTGCACAGCTCGCCCGTGCAGGTGCTGGAGAACGCCAGCGGGAAGAAGACGAGCGCCACCGGCTTCACGCCGCGGAAGTCGCTCAGCCGCACGTGCTCGCCGTACTGGTTCGGGAGCTCGAAATCGGGTGCCTGGGTGTCGTTCTCCAGAGCCATCGAGGGTGCGGTCCTTCCGGGGTTCCGGCCCGCAGACTCGCGCGGGCACAGTGCGCGATCATACGCCTCGGCGCCGCGTCGTGCCGGAGCACTCCCCGCGGATGCGGAG
Source organism: Schumannella sp. GW821-FHT10F01 (assembly GCF_058809295.1). NCBI lineage: Bacteria > Bacillati > Actinomycetota > Actinomycetes > Micrococcales > Microbacteriaceae > Schumannella > Schumannella sp. GW821-FHT10F01. The sequence goes on along the minus strand of NZ_JBXASM010000009.1, from coordinate 150,513 downwards.
GCCGCGGTCGCGGGCGCGTGCCGCGAGCGGACGGCGGTGCGAACTAGAGTGGACGCGGCATGCGCCCGCTCCGCGACCCGGACCGGCGCGCCACCCGAACCGCGTGGCCACCCGGTCACTAGAGCGAGGAAAGTGAAGGTCAAGGGTGACGGTCAACGATCAGGACCCCTACTCGGCTGGCGACGTGGACCACGACCCGGAGGAGACCTCCGAGTGGCGCGACTCCCTCGACGCCCTCGTCGCGGCCAACGGCCGCGGCCGGGCCCGCGAGGTGATGATGAGCCTGCTCAAGCGCTCGCGCGAGCTGCAGCTCAACGTCCCGATGGTCCCCACGACGGACTACATCAACACCATCGCGCCGGAGAACGAGCCGGCGTTCCCGGGCGACGAGGAGATCGAGCGCCGCTTCCGCCGCTGGATCCGCTGGAACGCGGCCATCACGGTGCACCGCGCGCAGCGTCCCGGCATCGCCGTCGGCGGCCACATCTCCACCTACGCGTCCTCCGCCGCGCTCTACGAGACGGGCCACAACTGGTTCTTCCGCGGCCACGACGACGCGGGCGGCGGCGACCAGATCTTCTACCAGGGCCACGCCTCCCCCGGCATGTACGCCCGCGCCTACCTCGAGGGCCGCCTCGGCACCGACCAGCTCGACGGCTTCCGCCAGGAGAAGTCGCACGCGCCCGACGGCCTGTCGTCGTACCCGCACCCGCGCCTCATGCCGCAGTTCTGGCAGTTCCCGACCGTGTCGATGGGCCTCGGGCCGATCAACGCGATCTACCAGGCGCAGTCGAACAAGTACCTCACCAACCGCGGCATCGCCGACAAGTCCGACAGCCGCGTGTGGGCCTTCCTCGGCGACGGCGAGATGGACGAGGTCGAGAGCCGCGGCGCCCTCCAGTGGGCCGCCAACGAGGGCCTCGACAACCTCACCTTCGTCGTGAACTGCAACCTGCAGCGCCTCGACGGCCCGGTGCGCGGCAACGGCAAGATCATCCAGGAGCTCGAGAGCTTCTTCCGCGGTGCCGGCTGGAACGTCATCAAGGTCGTCTGGGGCCGCGAGTGGGACGAGCTGCTCGCCCGCGACACCGACGGCGCGCTCGTGAACCTCATGAACGCGACGCCGGACGGCGACTACCAGACGTACAAGACCGAGAACGGCGCCTACGTGCGCGAGAACTTCTTCGGCCGCGACCCGCGCGCGCTCGAGCTGGTCAAGGACTACAGCGACGACCAGGTCTGGAACCTCAAGCGCGGCGGCCACGACTACCGCAAGGTGTACGCCGCGTTCAAGGCCGCCGTCGAGCACGAGGGCCGGCCGACCGTCATCCTCGCGAAGACGATCAAGGGCTACGGCCTCGGCCCGCACTTCGAGGGCCGCAACGCGACCCACCAGATGAAGAAGCTCACGCTCGACGACCTCAAGTCGTTCCGCGACGCGATGCGCGTGCCGATCACCGACGCGCAGCTCGAGGAGAACCCCTACCTGCCGCCGTACTACCACCCCGGTGAGGACGCGGAGGAGATCCAGTACCTGCAGGAGCGCCGCCGCGCGCTCGGCGGCTACGTGCCCGAGCGCCGCTCGAAGTACACGCAGATCCCGCTGCCCGACGACAAGGCCTACGAGATCGTGAAGAAGGGCTCCGGCAAGCAGGAGGTCGCCACCACGATGGCGTTCGCCCGCCTGCTCAAGGACCTGCTGCGGGTGCCGGAGTTCGGCCGTCGGCTCGTGCCGATCATCCCGGACGAGGCGCGCACCTTCGGCATGGACGCCTACTTCCCGACGGCGAAGATCTACAACCCGAAGGGCCAGCACTACACGAGCGTCGACCGGGAGCTGCTGCTCGCCTACAAGGAGAGCCCGCAGGGCCAGATCGTGCACGTCGGCATCAACGAGGCCGGCGCCTTCGCGGCGTTCACCGCGGCCGGCACCGCCTACGCCACCCACGGCGAGCCGCTCATCCCGGTCTACGTCTTCTACTCGATGTTCGGCTTCCAGCGCACCGGCGACGCCATGTGGGCCGCCGGCGACCAGATGGCCCGGGGGTTCATCATCGGCGCCACCGCCGGACGCACCACGCTGACCGGCGAGGGCCTCCAGCACGCGGACGGCCACTCGCACCTGCTCGCCGCCACCAACCCGGCCGTCGTCGCGTACGACCCGGCGTTCGGCTACGAGCTCGGCCACATCGTCCGCTCGGGCATCGAGCGGATGTACGGCGGCACCCACCCCGATCCGGACGTCATGTACTACCTCACGGTGTACAACGAGCCGATGCAGCAGCCGGTGGAGCCGGAGGACCTCGACGTCGACGGGGTCGTGCGCGGCCTGTATCTGCTGAACCGCAGCAGCCACCCGGGCGTCAAGGCCCAGCTGCTCGCGTCCGGCGTCGGCGTTCCGTGGGCGCTCGAGGCGCAGGAGCTGCTCGAGAAGGACTGGAACGTCTCCGCCGACGTGTGGAGCGTCACGTCCTGGAACGAGCTCGCCCGCGACGGCCAGGCGGCGGATCGGCACAACATGCTGTTCCCCGGCGAGGCCCCGCAGGTGCCGTACCTGACGCAGAAGCTGGCGGATGCCGAGGGCCCGAAGATCGCGGTGAGCGACTTCATGCACGCGGTGCAGGAGCAGATCCGTCCCTGGGTTCCCGGCGACTACGCCACGCTCGGCGCCGACGGCTTCGGCTTCAGCGACACGCGCGCGGCCGCGCGGCGGTTCTTCACGATCGACGGTCCGTCGCTCGTGGTGCGCACGCTGCAGTCGCTCGGGCGCCGCGGTCAGGTCGATCCGTCGCTCGCCGCGCAGGCGATCGAGCGCTACCGGCTGCTCGACGTGTCCGCCGGCACCTCCGGATCGGCGGGCGGCGAGAGCTAGGTGCCACCGCGCTCGAAGGCGCAGACCCTGAACCGGCTGCGCGCGATCTCGGGAGAGCTCGCGACCGCGACGCTGAAGCGCCTCGACGACGAGCTCCCCTGGTACCGCGACATGCCGCCCCGGCGGCGCAGCGCGGTGGGGCTCGTCGCCCAGGCCGGCATCACCTCGTTCATCTCGTGGTACGAGGACCCGAGCTCGACGCCGTGGATCGCGGCGGACGTGTTCGGGGCGGCGCCGCGCGAGCTGCTGCGGTCGGTGAGCCTGCAGCAGACGCTGCAGCTCATCCGCATCACGGTGGCGGTGGTGGAGGACCGCGTCGGCGACGACGACGACCTCCGCGAGGGCATCCTGCTGTACTCGCGAGAGATCGCGTTCGCCTCCGCCGACGTGTACGCCCGCGCCGCGGAGGCCCGCGGCCTCTGGGACGCGCGGCTCGAGGCGCTCGTCGTCGACTCGATCCTCACCGGCGAGTACGACAGCGAGCTGCCGAGCCGCGTCGCGGCCCTCGGCTGGAACGGGCACGGCGCGGTCAGCGTGCTCGTCGGCACGGCCCCGCGGATGCTCGACGTCGACCAGCTGCGGCGCACGGCCCGGCACCTCGACTCCGACGTGCTGATCGGGGTGCAGGGCAGCCGGCTCGTCGTCGTGATCGGCCGCGTCACTCCCGACGGCGACGAGGAGCCGCCGACCCCCATGCCGTTCGTCGAGATCGCGCAGCGGCTCGAGGAGGGCTTCGGCGCCGGGCAGCTGGTGCTCGGGCACGAGGTGCCGGACCTGCTCGACGCGTCGAAGAGCGCCCGCTCGGCCCTCGCCGGGTTCGCGGTCGCCGGATCGTGGCGGAACGCGCCGCGTCCGGTCGCCGCCGACGACCTCCTGCCCGAGCGCGCGTTCGCGGGCGACCCGCTGGCGCGGTCCGCGCTCGTGACCCGCATCTACAAGCCGCTGCAGGCGCACTCGAAGGAGCTGCTCACCACACTCTGGTGCTACCTCGACAACGGCCGGTCGCTCGAGGCGACGGCCCGCGAGCTGTTCGTGCACCCGAACACGGTGCGGTACCGCCTCAAGCGGATCAGCGAGCTGATCGGCTGGGACGCCACCGGCGCGCGCGAGGCGCTCATCCTCCAGTCCGCGCTCATCGTGGGCTCGATCGCCGAGGGCAACCGCAAGCCGTCCGCCTGAGGACGGTCGCGGCCGGTCGAGCACCGACGCGGTCGGACGCCGGATTCGTGCGCCGAGTGCGCCGGAATGTCCCGAATGCGCCCGGACGTTGCGCGGCACTCGCACCAATGCTGCGCATTGATGCACCTCGGCCCCGCCGGAAACGCTTACGGAGTAGGCTCGCACCACCCGATATGTAAACAGTCCTTACAAACTCGGAAGGTGCACGTCCATGACCCACCGTCTCCCCCGTCCGCTCGCGATCGCCCTGGCGCTCGCCCTCGCCCTGGTCTGCGGCATCACCGCCGCGACCGTCGCGGCGAGCCCCGCCCGCGCGGCCGATGTCCGCGCCCACACCCTCACCGGCTACTGGCACGACTTCGACAACGGCGCCCCCGTCATGCGCCTGTCGCACGTGCCGGACGCCTACGGCATCGTCGCCGTCGCGTTCGCGGATGCCACTGCCACCCCCGGCGCGATCGGGTTCACGCTCGATCCGGCCGTCTCCTCGAAGCTCGGCGGCTACAGCACGGCCGACTTCAGCGCCGACATCGCGACGCTGCACGGCCAGGGCCGGAAGGTCGTGCTGTCGATCGGCGGTCAGAACGGCGCGATCTCGCTGCCGGACGGCGCCGCCGCGACCGCCTTCGCCGACAGCGCCTGGGGCCTCATGCAGCAGTACGGGTTCGACGGGGTCGACATCGACCTCGAGAACGCGCCGAACCTGGCGAACATGACCTCGGCGCTCCGCGACCTCGCGGGCCGCGCCGGCTCCTCGTTCGTGCTGACGATGGCGCCCGAGACCATCTACGTGCAGCCGGGCGGGTCGTACCTGCAGCTGATCGACAACGTGAAGGACCTGATCACGGTCGTCAACACGCAGTACTACAACTCGGGCAGCATGCTCGGCCGCGACGGCAAGGCGTACAGCTCGGGTTCGGTCGACTTCATCACGGCGCTGGCCGACATCCTGCTCGACGGGCACCTGCGGGCCGACCAGGTGGGCGTCGGCGTGCCGGCGACCCCGCAGGCGGCCGGGAGCGGCTACGTCGCGCCCTCGGTCGTCAACGCCGCCCTCGACTGCCTCGCGGCGGGCACGAACTGCGGCAGCTACACGCCCGCGGCGCACTACCCGGAGATCCGCGGGGCGATGACGTGGTCGATCAACTGGGACGCCGGCAACGGCTACGCGTTCGCGGACCAGGTCGGCGGCCATCTCGGATCGCTCGGCACGCCCACCTCGGAGCCGACCGACCCGACCGGGCCCACGGACCCGCCGGCGAGCTGCGACGGCGTGACGACGTGGTCGTCCGGCGCCGTCTACGTCGGCGGCAACCGGGCCGGCTACCAGGGCTCGCTCTACCGGGCGAAGTGGTGGACGCAGGGCGAGACGCCCGGATCCGCCGACGTGTGGGAGCGCCTCGGCGCCTGCTGACCGGGGCCGTCGGCTGTAGACACACGACAGGGAATCCGGGGGTCTTTGGTGCATCGGGTTGCGCCGCGGCCTCCGGGAGACGGCAGGATGGACGGGTGACCGTCGTGATCGTCGCTCCCGGACAGGGATCGCAGACCCCCGGATTCCTCTCCCCCTGGCTGGCGGAGCCCCGCTTCGCCGACCACCTCGACGCCCTCGCCGACGCCGCCCGGGTCGACCTGCGCGCCCACGGCACCGAGAGCGATGCGGACACCATCCGCGACACCGCCGTCGCCCAGCCGCTCATCGTCGCGGCCAGCATCCTCGCGCTCGGCGCCGTGCTCGACGGCGGGCGCCGCGACCGGATCGCGGGCGTCGCCGGCCACTCCGTCGGCGAGGTCGCCGCGGCCGCCGCAGCCGGCATCCTGACCGAGTCGGATGCCATGACCCTCGTCGGCGCCCGCGGTCGCGCCATGGCCGCCGCGGCGGCCGAGGCCGCCACCGGCATGAGCGCCGTCATCGGAGCCGACCAGGACGAGCTGCTCGCCCGCCTCGACGCGCTCGGCCTCCAGCCGGCGAACTTCAACGGCGGCGGCCAGATCGTCGTCGCCGGCGAGCTGCCCGCCCTCGAGGCGCTCAAGGCCGATCCGCCCGCCGGCGCGCGTGTGATCCCGCTGCAGGTGGCCGGCGCGTTCCACACCCGGTTCATGGGCAGCGCCGTCGAGACGCTCCGCGCAGTCGCGGCCGGGCTGCCGGTCGCCGACCCCACGACCACGATCTGGACGAACCGCGACGGCACCGTCGTGGAGTCCGGCGCCGCGTTCGTCGACCTGCTCGTCGGGCAGGTCGCCTCGCCCGTCCGCTGGGACCTCACCATGGAGTCGTTCGCCGCGGCGGGCGTCACCGGCATCATCGAGTTGGCGCCCGCCGGCGCCCTCGTGGGGCTCGCGAAGCGCGGCCTCAAGGGCGTGCCCGCGGTGGCCGTGAAGACCCCGGACGACCTCGCGGCCGCCCACGACCTCCTGGATGGAGCAGCATGACCGCGCTGAAGCAGGCCGAGGGGCCGAAGCACACCCGCATCCTCGGCTACGGCGCCGCGCGCGGCGACCTGACGGTGACGAACGACGACCTCGTGGGCCCGATCGACTCGAGCGACGAGTGGATCCGCCAGCGCACCGGCATCATCGAGCGCCGCCGGGCCTCGAAGGACGTCGGCGTGGTCGAGCTCGCGGTCGAGGCGGGCGCCGAGGCGATCCGCGCCGCCGGCATCGAGCCCTCGCAGGTCGGCGGGCTCATCATGTCGACCATCAGCAACAACGTGGCGACGCCGTCGGTCTCGACGATCGTCGCCGAGCGCCTCGGCGCCGGCACCGTGCCCGCCTACGACATGAACGCCGCCTGCGCCGGGTTCACCTACGGCATCGCGCAGGCCGACGCGCTCATCCGCGCCGGCCTCGCGGAGTACGTGCTCGTGATCGGCGGCGAGAAGCTCAGCGACCTCGTCGACCCGACCGACCGCTCGATCTCCTTCCTGCTCGCGGACGGCGCCGGCGCCGCCGTCGTCGGCCCCAGCGACGAGCCGGCCATCGGCCCGACCGTCTGGGGCTCCGACGGCTCGCACTGGTCGTCGATCTGGATGACCGGCACCACGCAGCAGTACCGCGACGGCGAGGTCGAGTGGCCGACCATGCGGCAGGACGGGCAGACCGTCTTCCGCTGGGCCGTCTGGGAGATGGCCAAGGTCGCGCAGCAGGCGCTCGACGCCGCCGGCATCACGGCCGACGACCTCGCCGCCTTCGTGCCCCACCAGGCCAACATGCGCATCATCGACCAGCTCGCCAAGGAGCTGAAGCTGCCGGAGCACGTGCGGATCGGCCGCGACATCGCGACGACCGGCAACACGTCGGCCGCCTCCATCCCCCTGGCGACGCACCGGCTGCTCCAGGAGCACCCGGAGCTCTCGGGCGGCCTCAGCCTCCAGATCGGCTTCGGCGCCGGTCTGGTCTTCGGCGCGCAGGTCGTCCGACTGCCCTGATCGGGCCTGACTAAGCTCGATCACCGACCATCCGAATACGAGGAGAAGCACCATGGCCCTGTCCAACGACGAGGTTCTCGCCGGTCTGGCTGAACTGATCAACGACGAGACCGGCATCGCCACGGACACCGTGCAGCTGGACAAGTCGTTCACCGACGACCTCGACATCGACTCGATCTCGATGATGACCATCGTGGTCAACGCCGAGGAGAAGTTCGACGTGAAGATCCCCGACGAAGAGGTCAAGAACCTCAAGACCGTCGGCGACGCCGTCACCTACATCACCAACGCCCAGGCCTGACCTGCGCGGCCGGGACGGGGGCCCATCCGGCCCCCGTCCCACCCCCGGCGACCCGCCGGACCTTCCCCGGCGACCCCGCCGGATCCCACGGAGAGGCAGCATGAGCAAGAAGATCGTCGTCACCGGCATCGGAGCCTCCTCGCCCATCGGCGGAACCGTCCAGGACACCTGGGACGCGCTGCTGGCCGGCGAGTCCGGCGCCCGCACCCTCGAGCACGACTGGGTGACGGAGCTGGAGCTCCCCGTCCGTTTCGCCGCCGAGGCGAAGGTGCGCCCCGAGGAGGTGCTCGAGCGCGTCGTCGTGAAGCGCCTCGACCCGGTGGCCCAGTTCGCCCTCATCTCCGCGAAGGAGGCGTGGGCCGACGCCGGCGCCCCGGAGGTCGAGCCCGAGCGGCTCGGCGTCGACTTCGCGACCGGCATCGGCGGCCTCTGGACGCTGCTCGACGCCTGGGACACGCTCAAGGCCAAGGGCCCGCGCCGCGTCCTCCCGATGACCGTCCCGATGCTCATGCCGAATGCGGCATCCGCTGCGGTCTCCATGCACTTCGAGGCGCGCGCGTTCGCCCGCACCGTCGCCTCCGCCTGCGCGTCGAGCACCGAGTCGCTCGTGAACGCGTACGAGCACCTCCAGTCCGGGCTCGCCGACGTCGTCATCGCCGGCGGCTCCGAGTCCGCGATCCACGGCATCACGATGGCGTCCTTCGCCTCGATGCAGGCGCTCTCGAAGCGCAACGACGATCCCGCCACCGCCTCTCGTCCCTACAGCGTCGACCGCGACGGCTTCGTCATGGGCGAGGGTGCGGCGAGCCTCGTGCTCGAGACCGAGGAGCACGCGAAGGCCCGCGGCGCCCGCATCTACGCGGAGCTCGCGGGCGGCGGCGTGACCGCCGACTCGTACCACATCACCGCGAACGACCCGGAGGGCCGTGGAGCCTCGCGCGCCATCGCGCTCGCCCTCGAGGCGGCCGGCGCGGTGCCCGACGACGTGACCCACATCAACGCGCACGCCACGAGCACGCCGGTGGGCGACATCGCCGAGTACGTCTCGCTGCGCTCGTCGTTCGGCGACCGGGTGCACGAGATCCCGGTCTCGGCCACCAAGGGCGCCACCGGCCATCTGCTCGGCGGCACCGGTGCGCTCGAGGCCATCTTCACGATCCTCGCGCTGCAGCACCGGCTGGCCCCGCCGACGATCAACACGAGCGAGCAGGACCCGGAGATCCCCCTGCGGATCTCCGCGGAGCCGACGCCGCTGGCGGACGGTCCGCACCTCGCGATCTCGAACTCGTTCGGCTTCGGCGGCCACAACGCCGTCGCCGCGTTCCGCTCGGTCTGACCGGGCGGCTCCCCGCGCGACGCCTCAGCCGCCCTGCCGGGCCAGATGGTCCGGCAGGCGGTCGAGGCAGCTGTCCCAGCCCGCGATGTGGTCCTGTCGCGTCGCCTCGTCGGCGAACCCGCCGTGGCGCACCGTCAGCAGCGTGCCGCCGTCGGACTCCTCGTCGACGGCGATGACCACCTCGGTGGAGGCGTCCTCCCCGTCCCAGCGCCAGCTGAGCCGCACGGAGCGTCCCGCGTCGAGCGCGAGGACCTCCCCGCCTGCCGCGAGGGCCGGCGCCGTCGATGCGATCCGCCAGGCACCGCCCGGCCGGGCCTCGAACCGCGCCGACACGGGCCAGCTCGGCGGCCAGTACCAGGATGCGAGCTGCTCGGCCTCCGTCAGCGCCCGCCAGACCGTCGCCGGGGCGGCGTCGAGGCGGCGGACGATCGCGAGCTCGCTCATGCGGGCCAGGGTCCCCCGTTCGGCCGGCGGAGTCAACCGGGTGGCGCCGAGCAGGAGAAGGCCCCGCCGGCCTGGGGAAGGCCGGCGGGGCCGGGGACGCCGGCACTGGGGGATGCCGGGTCCGGGGTGAGGGGGTCGGTCAGGCGAGGGGGCCGAACTCGGCGTTGCGAACGGCGCGGCGCAGGAGCCACGGGTGCGCGGGCCGCCGACGACGGAGCAGGCGGATGATCGTGGTCACGGCTCAGCCCACCGCGTGCAGCCAGGTGACCGGGCTGTCGTCGGACGCGTGGCGGAACGGCTCCAGCTCGTCGTCCCAGGACTGGCCGAGGGCGACGCGGAGCTCGCGGTGCAGCTCGATCGCGTTCGCTCCCGCTTCCTCGAGGGCCGCGCGGATGCGGTCCTCCGGGATGACCACGTTGCCGGCCGTGTCGGTCTGGGCGAAGTGGATGCCGAGACCGGGCGTGTGCATCCAGCGTCCACCGTCGGTGCCGAGCCCGGCATCTTCGGTGACCTCGAAGCGCAGGTGCTCCCAGCCGCGCAGCGACGACGCGATGGCCGCGCCGAGCCCGCGGGGGCCCTGCCAGAAGAACTCGGCGCGCTGGGCGCCCTTGAGCACGGGCTGCGGCCGCCAGTCGAAGCTGACGGCGTGCCCGATGGCACGCCCGGCCGCCCACTCCACGTGGGGGCACAGCGCTCTCGGCGCGGAATGGATGTAGATCACCCCGCGCGTGTTGTTCGCAGCCACATTCTCTCCGATCGTCAGGTGCGACTTCCCCATCGACCTGATCGGATGCATGTGGTGCAAGGCCGATCATGCCAGAGCGCACCCGGGAATCACAAGCGTGTGATTCCGCGAGTCGTCTGGACGTGTCGCGCCCGGGATCACTTCGCCTGGTCGTAGCTGTCGACGACCGCCACGGTGATGGCGAACTCCACGGTCGTCGACGGGAACAGCATCCGCCCCGCCTCCCCGGCGGTCGCACGCAGCGCCTCGGCCACCGCGTCGGCGAGCTCGGCCGGCGCGTGCACGACCAGCTCGTCGTGCAGGAAGAACGCGAGGTGCGGACGACGGGCGAACGGCGCGCGCGCCGCGCCCTCGGCGCCCTCCCCCATCGACCAGAGCCGGGCGCGCAGGGCGCCCATCCAGCACAGCGCCCACTCGGCCGCCGTGCCCTGCACGATGAAGTTGCGCGTGAAGCGGCCCCAGCCGCGCAGGTCGGCCTGCCGGCGCCGCTGCTGCGCCTCGGACAGCGTCTCGTCCCAGCCCGCGTCCGCGGCCGCCGGCGAGGTGCGGCCGAGCCAGGTGCGCACCCGGCGCCCCGCCTCCCCGTCGCGCGCCGCCGCCTCGACGAGGCCCATCGCGCTCGGGAACGCGCGCCGGATCCGCGGCAGCACCCGGCCGCTGACGCCGCTGGTGCCGCCGTAGATCGCCCCGAGCATGCCGTATTTCGCCTCGGACCGGTCGGCGACCGCGCCGGAGCTCACGATGCCCTCGTACATGTCGTGCGCCTCACCGGCCCGCGCCATGGCCCGGTCACCGGACATCGCAGCGAGCACGCGCGGCTCGAGCTGGGCGGCGTCGGCCACGACGAGCTTCCAGCCCGGATCGGCGATCACGGCGCCGCGCACCTGCTGCGGCAGCTGCAGCGCTCCCCCGCCGTCCGACGCCCAGCGTCCCGTGACGACGCCGCCGACCACGTAGACGGGGCGGAACCGGCCGCCGCGCACCCACTCGTCCAGCCAGTTCCAGCCGTTGGCGGTGTGCAGCCGCGCCAGCTTCTTGTACTCGAGCAGCGGCGGCACGACGGGATGGTCGAGCTCCTTGAGCTCCCAGGCTCGGGTGCTCGTCGCGGCGAGGCCGGCGGCCTGCAGGGCGCGCAGCAGGGCCTGAGGCGAGTCCGGGTCGAGGTCGGGTGCGTCGAGCGCCGCCCGAACCTCATCGGCCTTCGCCTCGAGCAGGGGCGGCCGCCCGGACGCCGGACGGGGACCGAGCAGGCCGGCCAGGATCTCGTCGTGGCGGTCGGCACGCCAGGGCAGCCCCGCGTGCGACATCTCGGCTGCGACCAGGGCGCCGGCGCTCTCGGCCGCGAGGAGCAGCGCGAGCTGCCCGGGCTCCCGGCTCGCCGAGACCGCGGCCTGCTGGCGCCGGAGCTCCGCCACCGGATCGAGGTCGCCCGTCGCGACGACCGGCTCCTCCACCTCGAACAGGGCGTCGGAGGCCGGCACCGGTGCGGGACGGAGTGGCGTCGGCGGGGCGTCCCAGCCGTCGCGCTCCCGCTGCGCCAGGTCGGTGCCGGCGGCCGCCACGGCCGATCGGAGGATGCGGCGGCACAGCCGCAGGTCGACGCAGCGCTCCACGCGGACGCCCGAGGCGAGCAGCACCGGGTAGGCGACGGCGGTGTCCGCCCAGACCCAGCGCGGGCGATCGTGCACCTCTCGCCCGGCGACCCAGTCCGGCAGGTCGGCGACGGCCAGCTGCCGCGACGCGGTCTCGCGCCCGGCCTCGTCGAGCACGGTCGCGGTCCAGCCGGCGCCGCCGGAGGACAGGACGATGTGCACGGGACCAGTCTCCCGCGGGCCGCTGTCAGTCGGCGACGCGGCGCGGGGCGTCGCTCAGGTGTCGCCGGAGGACTCCGCCGCGGCCGCGATCCGGCGGGCCATGCCCGAGAAGATCACGCCGTGGAACGGCAGGATGACGAGCCAGTACAGGCGCCCGGCCAGGCCGGCGGGGAAGAACACGGCCCGCTGCCGGTAGCGCGACCCGCCCGGGGCAGGCTCCACGCCGAGCTCGAGCCAGGCCCGGCCCGGTACGCGCATCTCGGCCCGGAGCACGAGCAGCCGTCCACGGTCGATCCGCTCGACGCGCCACCAGTCGACCGCGTCGCCGTGCACGAGCCGCCGCGGGTCTCGACGTCCGCGGCGCAGCCCGACGCCGCCGACGAGCTTGTCCATCCAGCCGCGCACCGACCAGGCGAGCGGGAACGAGTACCAGCCCGCGTCGCCGCCGATGCCCTCGACGATGCGCCAGAGCCGCTCGGGCGGCGCCGTCGAGTCGCGCTCGCGCAGGTCGGTCAGCACGGTGTGGCCCGACCAGTCCGGGTCGCTCGGCAGGGGATCGCTCGGCGCGCCGAGCACCGGGTCGTCCTGCCAGCTCGTCTCGACCTCGCCGTCGCGCATGCGCTGCAGGGCGAGCCGGACCGCGGCGCGGTAGCCGGTGAGTCCGCCGGCCGGATCCGCCACGTACTCGCGGATGTCCTGCTCGCGCACCACGGCGTCGTGCTGCAGCGAGGAGATGATCGGCACCGCGAGCGAGCGAGGGATGGGCGTCACCAGGTTGACCCACTGGGAGGCGAGCCAGGGCGTGAGCACCGGCAGCGTCGCGATGGGCCGCTGCCGGAGTCCGGCCTCGAGCGCGTACCCGTTCATGAGCTGGCCGTAGCGGAAGACGTCGGGCCCGCCGATGTCGAACGTGCGGTTCACGTCCGCGGGCAGGTCGAGACAGCCGATGAGGTAGTGCAGCACGTCGCGCACGGCGATCGGCTGCACGCGGTTGCGCACCCAGCGCGGCGCCGGCATGTACGGCAGCACGTCCGTGAGGTGTCGGATCATCTCGAACGACGCCGAGCCGGACCCGATGACGACGCCGGCCTGGAGCGCGGCGGTCGGCACTCCGGAGCGGAGCAGGATCTCGCCGACCGCGGCGCGGGAGCGCAGGTGCGGCGACAGGTCGCCCTCGGGGTGCAGGCCGCCGAGGTAGACGATGCGGCGCACGCCGGCGTCGCGCGCCGCGTCGGCGAGGGTCTGGGCCATCCGGCGCTCGCCCTCCTCGAACGACGGGTCGGCCGACAGCGAGTGCACGAGGTAGAAGACGGCCTCGCGGTCGGCGACGGCCGCGCGCACATCCTCCGGCGATCCGAGGTCGCCCTCGATGATGTCGACGTCGCCCGCCCAGGGCACGTCCTGGAGGCGACGGGCGTCCCGCACGATGACGCGGACGTCGTGCCCGGCCGCCGCGAGCCGTGGCGCGAGCCGTCCGCCGACGTAGCCGGTCGCTCCGGTGACGAGGATCCTCACACCGCCAACGCTAGGTCCGCGGGGCGGAGGGCCCGAGGGAGGTGGAGGGGATGCCCAGGCGCCGGCCCGCCCCGCCGAGATCGTGGAGCCGGCCGGCGAGCCGGTCCTCGCTCAGGCGAAGGGCAGCGCCTCCTCCATGAGATCCGAGCGGATGAGGAACCGCACGCCCTCGGGCGCCTCGACCGAGAACCCGGATCCGCGACCCGGCACCACGTCGACGGTGAGGTGCGTGTGGCTCCAGTACTCGAACTGCTCCGCCGACATCCAGAACGCGAGTGGCTGAGTCGGCGAGCCGGCCTCCGCGATGTCGAACAGACCGAGCTGAACGTCGGCGTCGGAGGTGAGGAACTCGTCGGCCGGGAAGCACATCGGCGAGCTGCCGTCGCAGCATCCCCCGGACTGGTGGAACATCAGCGGCCCGTGCTTCTGCCAGAGCCGCCGCAGCAGCTCGAGGGACTCGTCCGTGAGGGCCACCCGCGAGCGGGTCTCCCCCGGCCGCGTCACCGTCGCCTCGATGGTCATCGCATCTCCTCTCCTCGTGGGAACCCGCCTCGCTGGGACCTGCCCGGAGCCGCACCCGGCCTCGCGGGGCGGCACCCGAATCCGCCGCCCCGCGAGGGATGGTGCTCCGGTGGACGGGCCAGGCATCCCCGCCCACCGGGGTGGGAGCGCCCGCCGCCTGATCCTGACCGGCGGGCGCCGTCGATCAGAAGAACCCGAGCGGCTGCTCGGAGTAGCTCACGAGCAGGTTCTTCGTCTGCTGGTAGTGGTCGAGCGCGAGGGCGTTGTTCTCTCGGCCGATACCCGAGGACTTGTAGCCGCCGAACGCCGCCCCGGCCGGGTACGCGTGGTAGTTGTTCACCCACACGCGGCCCGCCTGGATGTCGCGACCCGCCCGGTACGCCGTGTTGCCGTTGCGGCTCCAGACGCCCGCGCCGAGGCCGTACAGGGTGTCGTTCGCGAGCAGCATCGCCTCCGCGTAGTCCTCGAAGCTCGTCACCGCGACGACCGGCCCGAAGATCTCCTCCTGGAACAGCCGCATCGAGTTGTTCCCCTCGAAGATGGTCGGCTCCACGTAGTAGCCGCCGCTGAGGTCGCCCCCGAGATCCGCGCGACCGCCGCCGACGGCCAGCTTCGCGCCCTCCTTCACGCCGATGTCGATGTAGCTGAGGATCTTCTCCAGCTGGTCGTTCGAGGCCTGCGCGCCGACCTGCGTGTCGGTGTCGAGCGGGTTGCCCTGCACCGCCTGCTTCGTGCGCTGGATGCCGAGGTCGATGAACTCGTCGTAGATCGACTTCTGGATGAGCGCGCGGCTCGGGCAGGTGCAGACCTCGCCCTGGTTGAATGCGAACAGCGTGAACCCCTCGAGCGCCTTGTCGAGGAACGAGTCCCGCTTGTCGAGCACGTCCTCGAAGAAGATGTTCGGGCTCTTGCCGCCGAGCTCCAGCGTCGCCGGGATGATGTTCGCCGACGCGTACTGCAGGATGAGGCGGCCGGTGGTCGTCTCGCCCGTGAACGCGATCTTCCGGATCCGCTTGCTCGACGCGAGCGGCTTGCCCGCCTCGGCGCCGAAGCCGTTGACGATGTTGAGCACGCCGGCCGGCAGGATGTCGCCGATGAGCTCGACGAGCACGAGGATCGAGACCGGCGTCTGCTCTGCCGGCTTCAGCACGACGGCGTTGCCGGCCGCCAGCGCGGGCGCCAGCTTCCAGGTCGCCATGAGGATCGGGAAGTTCCACGGGATGATCTGGCCGACCACGCCGAGCGGCTCTCGGAAGTGGTAGGCGACCGTGTCCCCGTCGAGCTGGGTGAAGCTGTCCTCCTGCGCGCGGATCAGGCTGGCGAAGTAGCGGAAGTGGTCGGCGGCGAGCGGCAGGTCGGCATTGAGGGGCTCGCGGATGGACTTGCCGTTGTCCCAGGTCTCCGCGACCGCGAGCAGCTCGAGGTTCGCGTCGATGACGTCGGCGATGCGGTTCAGCACCTCGGCGCGCTGCGCCGCGGACGTGCGGCCCCAGGCCGGCGCGGCCTTCTCGGCCGCGTCGAGCGCGGCCTCGATGTCCTCGGCGGTGCCGCGGGCGACCTCCGTGAAGGGCTTGCCGTTGACCGGGGAGATGTCCTCGAAGTACTGGCCGAGCTTCGGGGCGGCCCACTGGCCGCCGATCCAGTGCTCGTAGCGGGGCTTGAAATCGACCTTGGCGCCCGGGGTCCCCGGGGCTGCGTAGACGGGCATGGTGCTCCTTGGTGACATCGTCGTCGGGTGCCGGCTGGGTGACCCGGCACTGCCGACAGTAGGCGCGCGGAGGTTGCACGGGAGTTGCGCGCTGTTGCACGCGGCCCCGGCGGCGACCCGGGGCGTCGTCAGCGGGCGAGCTCGACCTCGATGCGCTCGATGCGCGACACGACGGCGGCGCGCTTGGGCGATCGCGCCGGCAGCAGCTTCAGCACCGCCATCCAGACCTCGAGGTCGTAGGCGGCCTCGTCGGTGCGCGCGTAGTCGAGCAGCGTGTCGACGGCGGCGTCCGCGAGCAGCGCGCCGCGGAGGCTCTGCCGCAGCTCTTCGCGGAGCGCCACGATCCCGGGCGCCGACGACCGCGGCAGCAGCGGCCCGGCGTACGCGCCGAGCGCGACCTTGTGGGCGCCGCGCTCGAGGAAGCCGAGCACCCGGTGCACGTCGAGCTCGAGCGGCACCGGCAGCCGGTACGGCTTCGACAGGGGCGCGAGCCGCTCGGGCAGGGAGCGGCGCAGCCGCACCATCTCGGCCCGCAGCGTCACGCCGGCGTCGTCGCGACCGTAGAGCAGCTCGGCCAGGCGCTCGGCGGCGAGCCCGCCGCGGTGCCAGGCCAGCAGGGTCAGGATCTCCGCGTGCCGCAGCCCGAGCTCGTCGCGGGCGAGCCCGTGCTCGAGCACGCCGCCGTCGCGGCCGAGCACCGACAGCACAGGACGCACCTCGACCGGGCGCGACCGGCGCACCGGGGCGACCGCGTCGTCCAATCGCCGGATGCGCAGCTCGGCCTCGACCGCGGCGACCGCGGCCTCCATGAGCGGCAGCGTGGCCGGCGCCACCGCGTCCTCGCCGCCCGTGATGTCGATGACGCCGAGCACCGCGCCGGTGGCCGGGTCGTGCACCGGCACGGCCGTGCAGCTCCACGGGTGCACGATGCGGTTGAAGTGCTCGGGCCCCGCGATCTGGATGCCGTGGTCGAGCGCGAGCGCGGTGCCGGGTGCGCTCGTGCCGACGCGGCGCTCCGACCAGTCGGCGCCCTCGACGAACAGCATCGACTCGGCGCGGCGGCGGAGCGCCCGGTCCCCGTCGATCCAGAGCAGCCTGCCCGCCTGATCGCCGACGGCCACGATGAGGCCGGCGTCGAATGTGTGGCGGATGAGGAGCCGGTGGATCGTGGGCAGCACGAGGTTCATCGGATGCGCGTCGCGGTACTCGCGCAGGTCGTCCTCGGCCAGGTCGAGCGCCGAGAGGGCGCCGTCCGGATCGAGCGCGAGGTCGAGCGAGCGGCGCCACGACTCCGCGACCAGCCGGCGGACGCCGTCCGCGTCGGCGCGCTCGCCGATGACCGCATCGTGTGCGAGCCGGGTCTGGCGGCGCAGCTCGGGCGGCGCCGCGGCCCACGGACTGTCCATCATGCTCCGATCGACCTCGTCCGAAGTGATGGTGCAGTGTAAGCCCGCGGGCGCACCGCGACGCCGCCGTCCAGAGGATCGTCGGTCTCGGGTCGCGGGCGGCGCGGGGCTCGGACCGGAGCGGTCAGTGCAGGGGCGCGCCGCTCTTGTCGACCACGTTCTTCTCGCCGGCCTCGATCGGCACCGTGAAGCGGTTCTGCTTCGGCGGCATCGGGCAGTTGAACGCGTAGCTGAACGCGCAGGGCGGCAGCACCGCCTGGTTGAAGTCGAGCACGATCGTGCCGTCCGGGCGCGGCTGCACGAAGAGGAAGCGGCCGACGCTGTACGTCGAGTCGCCGCTCGTGGCGTCGGAGAACACGAGCTGCAGGGCCCGGCCCGCCTGGAACGCGGCGAGGTCGTAGTCGACCCCGTCCTTCGTGAACGTGATCGATCCGGGGATGACCTCGTCGCGGACGACGTCGCCGTCCTTGAGATGCTCGAACCCGATCGTCGTGCCCTCGGGGTTCGCGGTGAAGGCGGCCGTCACGATCCACTCGGGCGAGAACGGGAAGGCGTCGATCGCGCCGAAGCCGGTGATGCCCTCCGACTCGGCATCCCAGACGCGGAGCGCGTAGCTGCCGCCGCCGTCCTGCGGGATGACGGTGCCGGTCACGGTGTCGCTGAAGACGATGTCGCTCGGCGCCGCGTCGTCCTTGCCGCGCACGACCACGGTGCCGTCGACGAGCTCGCCGTCGATGCGGATGCCGTCGGACGCGGTCGCCGTCACGGTGAGCCCGGAGCCGCCGTCGGCCCGTGGCGACCAGACCCCGGGCACGCCCCAGATCGTCTGCTCGGAGTCGATCCACTGGGTGTTGACGAGGGCGAGGCTGCCACGCGGCTGCAGCACGGCCTGGGCGCGGCGCTCGTGGAAGCGGTCGAGCACCTGCTGCGGCGTCGGCGCGGTGCCGGTGGTGGCGGCGTCGGTCATGGCGGGGGTCCCTTCCCTCTGGGGAGATCCATCGTGTCCGGTCTCCTGGTCGCAACCGGCGCGACACGGCGCGCATTCCGGATCGCGCGCGCGGGTCGGCCTCGACGGCCGGCCGCTCTGCCGCGATGTCCGCGCGTGCCGCCTCAGCAGGGCCGCGAGTAGTAGATCGGCGAGTCGAGCTCGACGACCTTCCCGCCGCGGATCACCGCCAGCGCGCCGAAGTACTCCCCCGGATCGCCCTGCGCGGAGCCGCCGCCGATGTCGTAGTGGAGATCGATCTCGCCGCCGGTGGAGAAGCTCGGGGCCGACGGGTCGGCGGCCAGCGCCTGCGATCGGCTCGCGCCGACGCGGATGCCGTCCGGCGTCTCGATCGCGATGCCGCTCGCGGCCTCCGCCTGGTCGGCGGTCAGGTAGAACCGCGCGCCGGAGGGTCGGGTCAGGCCGTCGGAGCTCGTGAAGAGGTGCAGCCCGCCCCAGCTCGACTCGTCGAGCTGGGGATAGCACTCGTCGGTCGTCACGGTGGCGGTGGTCGCGGCCGCATCGAGCAGCTCGGCGATCTCCTCGCCCGCCGTGACGGCGTCGGTCGTGTACGGCAGGTCGAGCATCGCGTGGCCGGCGGAGTCGAGCGCCCGCAGTCCGTCGGACGCGATGACCAGCTTCGCCAGCACCGCGGGCGCCGAGGCCGTCGGCGTCGGCGACGGGGTCGAGGTGCGGGTCCGCTTCGGCGTCGGATCCGCGGCCGGCGCCGCGCATCCGGCCAGCAGGGCGAGCACGGCCACTGCTGCCGCGACGGCGACGGCGGCCGGGTGGCGGAGGGGGCTCGTCACGCGTTCACCCTAGTGCGAGGGGCATGGCGCGCGACGGACCCCGCGTTCCGCCGGGATCTCACCCCGTCCTCGCCCCGCGCATCATCTGTCTAGCTGTTGCAAACGGTCGATGCATCTGTATCGTGTGCTCCGGACGGCTGGTTACCGTTCGCCGTCCGACTCCGACTCCGCGGTCCCTGATCCCCGCGCGAGCCGAGACGGACTCGAGGCCCGAGGTGCATGCACCTCGGGCCTCGCTCGTCCCCGGGTCGCGAGCGCGACCGCCAGGGCGGGTCCGGCCGACCCGTGAGGGTCCCTGATCCGACCGGAATGAACACAGGCTAGACCGATGGTTGCGCTCGGGCAATCATTCTCCGACCGGCGGTTTCCGTGTTTCAGGGCTGGCACCGAGACCGCGGGACCCGATGCCGGCCGTGAGGACGTGCGCATCGCGATCGTCGTCGTGCTCGATGGCGGCGCGCATCCCGGCCGCCGCGGCCGCCGCCAGTGCGGCGGGCACCTGGTGCTCGGCGACCTCGCTGAGCAGCGTGCCGTGGGGCGCCAGCCAGGACGGCGCCGCAGCCAGCACGCGCCGGAGCAGTTCCAGGCCGTCGGCGCCTCCGTCGAGCGTGTGCCGGGGCTCGTGGTCGCGCGCCTCCGGCGGCAGCGTGGCGAGATCCAGGGTCGCGACGTAGGGCACGTTGCACGCGAGCACGTCGATGCGCCCGGCGAGGTCGCTCGGCACCGCCGCGAACAGATCGCCGGCCGCGGTCGTCGCGGTCTCCGGCAGGTTGCGGCGTGCCACCGCCACGGCGATCGGATCGAGGTCGGCGGCGTGGAGGCGGATGCCCGGGCGGGCGGCCGCGATCGCCGCCCCGATCGCGCCGGAGCCGCAGCAGAGGTCCACCACGACGCCGCCGTCGGGGCAGCGGCGGATGGCGGCCAGCGCCAGCGCCTCGGTGCGCCGGCGCGGCACGAAGACGCCCGGCTCCACGAGGATGCGCAGGTCGAGGAACGCAGCCCAGCCGACGACGACCTCGAGCGGCTCCCCCGCGGCCCGGCGGGCGATCATCCGCTCGGTCTCCGCGGCCGGGCGGTGCTCGCCGAGGAGCACCGCCGCCTCCTCCTCGGCGAAGACGCAGCCGGCTGCACGGAGCCGGGCCGCGACGACGTCGGGGGCGAGCGGATCGTGGGCGCCCGGGGTCATCCGCGTCCCGTCGGTGCGGGGAGCAGCTCGGCCCGTGCGGCCTCCTCGACCACCGTGCTGAGCCCGTCGAGGAGCGCGGAGGCGAGGTTCCAGCGCTGCCAGTGCAGCGCCACGTCGATCGGTCGCCCGGGGGCGAGCTCCACGAGCCGCCCGGCGTCGAGGGCGCCGCGGGACTGCTGGTCGGGCAGGAGCCCCCAGCCCATGCCGTGCTCCACCGCCCTGGCGAAGTCGGACGACGTGGGGATGAAGTGCCGCGGCGACCGCGGCGGATGCCCGAGCAGGCGGCGGAGGAAGCCCTGCTGGAGGTCGTCCTTGCGATCGAAGTCGACCAGCGGCGCCGCGTCGAGGTCGTCGAGCGACCCGGACGGCAGCCAGCGATCCCGGAACGCCGGCGTCGCGACAGCCCGGTAGCGCATCGCCCCGAGCGGGGTCGACCGGCAGCCCTGCACCGGCGCCGCCTGCGCGGTGACGGCGGCCATGACCGACCCGTCGCGCAGCAGCTCCGCGGTGAACTCCTGGTCGTCGCGGTGCACGTCGAACACGGCGCCCGTGCGCGCCTGGGCCGTCGCCAGCGCCGGGAGGAACCAGGTGGCGAGCGAGTCGGCGTTCACGGCGACCGGGAGCACCGGCGCCTCTTCCGACGCGCCGGCGAGCTCGGCGTCGAGCTCGCGGGCCAGCAGCCGCACCTGCCGGGCATGCCGCAGCACGTCCCGGCCGGCCTCGGTGACCGCGATCGGGGTCGTGCGGCGCACGAGGATCCGGCCCGCGGCCTCCTCGAGCGACTTGATCCGCTGCGACACTGCGGAGGGCGTCACGCGCAGCCGTCGGGCGGCGGCGTCGAACGTGCCCTCGTCGATCACGGCGACGAGCGTCTCGAGCTGGTCGAGCTGCAGTGACGCCATCAGCCCAGCTTACGCAGCATCAGGAACATCAGCTGGCCTGATCCGCGCGCTCGTCCTAGCGTCGCATCGTGATCCTCACCCCCGCGCTCCTCGCCACCCTGGCCGGACTCGCGACCGGGCTCGGGCTCATCGTCGCGATCGGCGCTCAGAACTCCTACGTGCTGCGGCTCGGCATCACCGGACCGGCCCGCGCCGTCGCCGCCGTCGTGGCGATCTGCGCGCTGTCCGACCTCGCCCTCATCACGGCCGGCGTCGCCGGGGTCGGCGCGCTCATCGCCGGCCTGCCGGTGCTGCTCGTCGTGCTGCGGTTCGTCGGGGCCGCCTTCCTCGTCGGCTACGGGGTCCTGGCGGCGCGGCGGGCGCTGCGTCCGGGCGCGCTGCGGGTGGACGACGTCGGCGGGTCGGACGACGGGGACGCCGCGGTCGTGCCCGTCGCGTCCGGTGGTCGTGCCGCGTCCGGTGGTCGTGCCGCGACCGCGGTGCGCTCGCGTCCGCGAGTGCGGTGGGCGTCCGTGCTCCTTCCGGCGCTCGCGTTCACCTGGCTCAATCCGCACGTCTACCTCGACACGCTCGTGCTGCTCGGCTCGATCGCCAACCAGCAGGGCGATCAGCTGCGCTGGTGGTGGGCGGTCGGCGCGGGCCTCGGCAGCATCCTCTGGTTCGCCGCGCTCGGTTTCGGTGCACGGCTGCTGCGACCGGTCTTCGCGCGGCCGTCCGCCTGGCGCGTGCTCGACATCGCCATCGCGGTGATCATGGTCGGCCTCGGGCTGAAGCTCGCGATCTGGGGCTGACTGCGACGGGACCGCGGCCTCGCCCATCAGTCGCCGCCGATCAGTCGCGCGGGCGGAGCCGGACCGGCGGCAGCGCTGGTGCGGGCAGCGGGGCTCGATCGTCGTCGATCGCGCCGAAGCGGCCGGCCGCATCCGCGTCGGATCCATCGGCACCGGATCGATCCGCGGAGGACGCCAGCACGTGCGCCGCCCAGTCGGCTCGGGCCGTCGCGATCTCCTCGTGATCGCGGCCGACGAAGTTCCACCACATCACGAGCTGCTCGCCGAACGGGGCGCCGCCGAGCAGCAGCAGCCGTGCGCCGTCCGGTCCGGCCTCCAGCTCGACGCGATCGCGACCCGGTGCGCGGTACGCCAGCGACCGCACCGGCACCGGCGTGCCGTCGACGGAGAGCGTCCCGCGATCCATCAGCACGCCGAGCTCGAACGCCGGATCGATCGGGATGGCAGTCCGGCCGCCCGCGGGCAGCGTGACCTCGGCGCCGAGGAGCGGCGAGTGCACGGTCGCCGCCGCGCGTCGCCCGTCCAGCTCGCCGAGGAACAGGCGGACGACGGCGGCGCCGGTCTCGAATGCGATCGCCTCCGTCGCCTCGAAGTCCGGCGCGCGATGCCGCTCCGCCCCGGGCAGCGCGAGCCAGAGCTGGGCGCCGTGCAGGGTCGAGGTCCCCGGCGTCGAGTACTCGGAGTGCTGGATGCCGCCGCCCGCGGTCATGAGGTTCAGCGTCCCCGGCCGCACCGTCGTGCGCGAGCCGACCGAGTCGCGGTGCTCGATCTCCCCCTCGAACAGCCAGCTCACGGTCTGCAGGCCGATGTGCGGATGCGGCGGCACGACCATGCCGCCCGTGCCCGCGACAGGCTCCGGTCCGTAGTGGTCGACGAAGCACCACGCGCCGATGAGGCTCCGGGCGCGCTGCGGGAGCGTGCGGTGCACGCCCATCGCCCGGGGGCCGCCGAGCGGCACCTCCCGCGGCTCGAGGATCTCGATCCCGGTCGAGGGCGGGCACTCGAGCAGCACCTCGCCGGGCCGGTCCTCCAGGTTGCTCACGTGGGGCGGACGGGACTTGAACCCGTGACCGATGGATTATGAGTCCACTGCTCTGACCAGCTGAGCTACCGCCCCGTCGCCGCCCGGAGCGCGGCGAGGATCAGCGTAGCCGCCGGGGTGCCGGAAACTCAGGAGCAGCCGACCCTCGACACCGCGCGCGCGTGCCGCCGCGCCCTCGCGCAGCACGCCGATCCTGAGTTTCCGACGCCGCGCCTCCGGGCCCGCACGGAGGTGTATACCGCGAGCGGCATGCATCTGAGGGATTCTCGCAACGGATCCATAACGCTGTGCCGCGCGGGGCCGTCCGCGACGGATCCGGCACCTAGCATCGCGATCACCAGACCCCAGGAGGACCCCGTGGACCACACCGAACCGGAGCCCGCCGTCGACCCGGACGGCACTGCCCGGGCGCCCCGGCGCCGCCGTGCGGCGCTCATCGCGGTGGCGGCGGCCGCGGTCGTCGCGCTCGGCGTCACGACCGGGGTGCTCGTCGGCACGGGCGCCTTCGCCCGCGATGCCGCACCGCGCACGGAGGCCACCACCACGCCGTCGCGGAGCGCCGAGCCGGCCGCGCCCACCGCGACTCCGCCGGGATCGCGCAGCCCGCTGACGTGCGACCAGCTGCTCTCCGCGGACACCGTGGCCGACCTGATCGGCGCGCCCGCCGTTCTCGTGACCCGGAAGTACGAGTTCATGCTCCCCGGCCTCCTCGCCGTGGCCGCAGAGCAGGATGGCGTGCTGCTGTGCTCCTGGAGCAGCACGGCGGCCACCAGCGAGCTCGATCATCGGCTCTGGCTTCAGGTCGTGCCGAACGACGCCGACTCCGGGCTCGACGCGGTCACCCCGTCCGACCGCGATGACGGCGTCCCGTATCAGAGCAGCGGCGAGATCGCGAGTGGATTGCGCAGCGCCATCGGCTGCTCGACCGGCACCGGAACCGACGATCAGTGCTCTGCCCAGCTGATCGGCGAGCACTGGGCCATCGACTTCTTCTCCGAGACGGCCGGCACCTCGCGTGCGGCGGACTCGCTCCGCGAGTCGACCTCGACAGCGCTGGCCGCCGCCGTCGCCGCCCTCGAACGGACCGGCGCACCGCCGGTCCGGTTCGTCCCCACTGACCGCGGTCTCGACGCCACCTCATGCGAGACGGTCGACCCCGACGGCGTGATCGCCGCCGCGCTCAGCGGCAACAAGGTCCACAACGACTTCTCGGTCGTCGGGACCGACGCCGGCGGCGACAGTCTGTGGGCGTGGCCGAGCGCCGCGCGGACGGGCCTCCTCGACTGCTTCGCGTCATCAGACCTCAGCTCCGGCAGCGTGGCGTTCGGCGCCCTCCCCGGCGGCGCCTGGGCGTGGGACGACCTGGTCGCTGCCGCCGCCGGCGAGGGCTACGAGCCGAGCTCCCTCGCGGGTGCCGACGACGCCGTCCGGGCGTGCGTGTCGCCGTTCTCCGACCAGCCGCAGATCGACTGCAGGTACCTGGTGAAGCACGGCGCCGCGATCCTCGTCTTCGGCGCCTCCAGCGTCCACGGCGAGGCGAAGGCCGACGAGTGGACGCGCACGGCCGCGGAGGCCTGGCTCGGCCGGTACTGACCGCGTCGGCTCAGATCGCGGCCGGAGCCGCGTCGTCGAAGGGCTCGCCGCGGTAGAGCCGCTCGAACAGGTCGACGGTGCGGGCGAGGCCGTGCGCGGCCACGATCTGCTGCGACGCGCGCTTCATCGCGTCGAGCTGGTCGGGCTCCGCGGTCAGCACCTTCGTCAGCCCCTCGGCGAAGCCGTCGACGTCGCCCGGTTCGAACAGCCAGCCGTTCTCGCCCGGATGCACGAGGTGCGGCAGCGCCATCGCATTCGCCGCGACGACCGGCAGCGCGGTGGCCATGGCCTCCATCGCCGCGATGCACTGCAGCTCCGCCCGCGAGGGCATCGCGAACACCGTGCCCGCGGTCAACGTGGCGCGCAGGTCCTCGTCGCTGAGCTTGCCGCGGAAGTGCACGCGGTCGGCGACCCCGAGCCGCTGCGAGAGCGCCTCGAGCTTGTGCTTCGCCTCCCCGACGCCCACGATGTCGACCCGCACGTCGAGCGCCGGGTCGAGCCGCGCGGTCGCCTCGATCAGCTCGTCGATGTGCTTCTCGTCGTCGAGCCGTCCCACGAACACGATGCGGTTGCCGGTGCGGGGCGCGAAGTCCGGGGTGTAGTTGTGCGTGTCGATGCCGTTCGAGATGGCGTGCACGTCGTGCAGTCCGGTCATCCGCTCGAAGTAGTCGGCGGAGCGCTGCGTCGGGCTGGTGAGCTCGTCGGCCAGCCCGAACACCTTCGTCGCCGATCGCCACTGGGCCGTGACGAGCCGGTCGGTGGCCCACTTCGGCAGGATCGTGACGTGCTGCGCGATGTTCTCGGGCATCGTGTGGTTCGTGCCGATGAGACGGATGCCGCGCTCCCTGCCCTCCGGCGCGAACCCGAGGCCGACGACGATGTGCGACTGGAAGTGCACGACGTCGGGCTTCACCTCGTCGAGGATGCGCGCGGCGTTCGTGCGGATGCGCCACGGCAGCGCGAACCGCAGCCACGGGTGCGGCGGCCACTTCCAGCTGTAGAGGCGGTGCACGCTGAACTCGACGCCGTCGTGCGTCTCGCGGAACTCGCCGTGCTGCTGCAGGTTCGCGGCCGGCGAGACGACGTGGACGTCGTGCCCGCGGCGGGTCAGCTCGACGGCGAGCCGCTTGGTGAACGAGGCGGACCCGTTGATGTCGGGGGCGAAGGTGTCGGCGGGGATCACGATGCGCATCGGCGCACGCGTCGAGGGCGACTCTGTTTCAGACACTGACGGGCAGACTACAACAGCACTCGCGCGCTCAGCGCAGGCGCTCCGGGGCCACGTCGGTGACGTTGTGCTCGGTCTGCGGGTGGTGCCGGGCGAGCTGGAAGACGCCGAGGATGGCGACCGCGCCGGCCGCGATCCACACCGGCACGGCCCACGGCGCGTCGCTGAGCACGGTCTTCGCCTCGCCGAGCACGACGATCGCGAGCACGACCGCGACCATCGGATCGACGACGGTCAGCCCGGCGATGACGAGATCGGGCGAGCCCTTCGAGTACGCCGTCTGCACGAAGTACGCGCCGAGCGCCATGGCCGCGAGCAGCGTGACCACCGAGAGCAACGAGAGCAGGTCGAGCTGCCCGGAGAGCACCCGGTTGATGACGACCTTCGCGCTCGTGGCGACGAAGCCGTAGAGGATGCCGGCGCCGCAGATGTAAAAGATCGCGGTGAGACGCTCCCGGAAGAAGGCGAACGCCGCCGCGAGGATGGCGAGCACCACGACGAGCACGATCACGACGATGACGAGCTGCGCCACGTCGATCTTCGGCTCCACGGCGACGATCGCGGCGGTCACGACGAAGGCCGCGACGCCGACGACGCAGAGCACGATCGCGCGGATCGCCTCCCTGCCGAGGCTGACGTGCGAGACGCGCGCGTTCACCACCGAGGTGATGATGAGCGCGACGATGCCGATCGGCTGCACCACGATGAGCGGCGCGAAGCCGAGGCTCGTGAGCTGGAACACGATCGCGAGCCCGAGCATCACGGTGCCGGCGACCCAGGACGGCCGGGTCAGCAGCAGCAGCAGCTGCCGCCCGCCCAGACCGGACTTCTCCCCCGTGCCGGAGCGCGCCTCCACCTTGGTCACGCCGCGGTGCTGGAACTGCGCGCCCAGCGAGAGGAAGACCGCGCCGATGAGGGCGATGATGATGCCGATCCCGGGGATGCTGGCGAGGGCGTCCTGCGCGTCGCTCAGGTCCGGTGTCACCCGACGAATCTACCCGCGTCCGTCCGGATACCCTGTCCGACATGGCCGTTCTCCCCATCCGCATCACGGGAGACCCGGTTCTCCACACGCCGGCGCTGCCCGTCGAGCGCATCGACGACGACGTCCGCACCCTCGTGGAGGACCTCTACGAGACCATGCGCAAGGCGCCGGGGGTCGGGCTCGCGGCGCCGCAGGTGGGCGTGCCGCTCCGGATCTTCGTCTACGAGTGGATGGACGCCGACGGCGGACGCCACCAGGGCACCGCGATCAACCCGACGCTGTTCATCGCCCCGCTGCCGATCGCGGAGCCGGACGAGGAGGAGGACGCCGAGGGCTGCCTCTCGGTGCCGGGCGAGCGGTTCCCGCTCATCCGCTCGCCCCGGGCGCTGCTCCGGGCGACGAACATCAGCGGCGGCGACTACGAGCTCGAGGCCGCCGGGTGGCTCGCGCGCATCTTCCAGCACGAGTACGACCACCTCGACGGGCACCTCTACGTCGACCGGCTCCGGCACCCAGAGCAGAAGCAGGCGCTCAAGGCGATCCGCAAGCAGAGCTGGGGCGTGCCCGGCCGCAGCTGGCTGCCGGGCGTCGACGACCTCGAGGGCTGAGCGGGGCTTCGACGGGCTCAGCCATCCGTGGGCGGCTCGTCCCTCCTGGAACGGCTCAGCCACTCGGGACCGCGTCAGGCGGCCCAGCCGAGCGCGCGGAGCACGGCGGCGCAGACCGCCGCGGCGACGATCACGACGAGGAACGGCGCGCGCACCGCGAGCAGGACGCCCGCGACGACGAGCGCCGGCACGCGGGCGTCGACCACGAGCCCGCCCGCGCCGCCGAGCGTCTGCGTGACGACGAGCGCCGCGAGCAGGGCCACCGTGAGCAGGCCGGCCACGCGCGCCGGCGCCGGGCGCTCGAGCACGGAGGCCGGCACGAGGTAGCCGGCGATCTTCAGCGCGAGAACCGCGATCGCGGCGAGCAGCACGAGGGTCCAGAGCGTCAAGCCGCGCCCTCCCCGCCGGGCCTGCCCCCGCCGGGGCGGTCCACGTCCGCGCGACGCCGTGCGAGCACGCGAGGCAGCGGGCGCCCGCCGAGCAGATCCGGCACGCCGACCGCGACCGCCACGAGCGCGGCGACGAGCACGGGGAGGCCCGCCGGCAGCACCGGCAGCAGCGCCGCGGCCACCACCGCGGCGCCGATCGCGACGACGACCGGCTGCAGCGCGGCGAGCCGCGGCCAGAGCAGCCCGAGGAACGCGGCCGCCGCCGCGGCGTCGAGTCCGTAGGCGCGCACGTCGCCGAGCAGATCGCCGAGGAGCGCCCCGACCAGGGTCGTGAGGTTCCAGCCGGCGAAGATGACCGCGGCGGTCACCCAGAACCCGATCCGCTGCGCCCGGAGGCCGCGCTGCGCCGTGGCGACCGCGGTCGACTCGTCGATCGTCCAGTGCGCCGCCAGGAGCGTGCGCCACCACGGCCCGCGCACGACCGGCGCCATCCGGATCGCGTAGAGCGTGTTGCGCGCGCCGAGCAGCACCGCGCCGCCGAGCGCCGCGGGCCACGCCGACATCCCGCCGGTCGCGACCACGCCGATCAGCGCGAACTGCGACCCGCCCGAGAACATCACGAGGCTGAGCACGCAGGCCTGTGCGACCGACAGCCCGGAGGCCGTCGCGAGCGCGCCGAACGAGAGGCCGTAGGCGCTGACGGCGATCCCGACCCCGAGCGCGGCGCGCACCGCGCGCGACCGCTCCGCCCGGGCCGCGGCCGGGTCGACCGCGTCGCTCACCGCGAGGCGCCGGAGATGCCGTTGTGACTGCGGAGCGCGGGCAGGATCGCCGAGATCGAGAAGCCGACCCCCGGCACCCGCGTCGCCGAGAACACGCCGCCGTAGAGCGCCGTGCGCTCGCGCATCTCGGTGAGCCCCCGGCCGTACGGCGTCTCGACGAGCGCGGCGAGGTCCTCCTCGAGCGTGTAGCGCCGACCCTGCACGGCGGCGTCCGGATCGTCGCCGGCGGCGATCGCGCGCGCCCGGTCGCCGTCGTCGTCGACGAGCAGCTGCAGGCCGTCCTCCGACCAGCGGAGCGCCGCCCGGGCGGTCGTGCCGCGCCCGCCGTGCGCCTCCGCGTTCGCGAAGGCCTCCTGCAGGATGCGGAACACCGCGAGCTCGGCACCGGGACGCAGCGCCAGCCGCTCCCCCGTCTCATCGAGCTCGACCGTCAGCCCGCGCTCGCGGTGGGCGTCGATGAGGCGGTCGAGGTCGGCGAGCCCGGGCGCGGGGCCGAGCTCCGCGGCGTCGGCGGCGCCGGTGTGGGCGAGGTCCGACGTGCGGCGCAGCTCGGCGAGGGCGGAGCGGGCCGTCTCGGCGAGCTCCGCAGCCGAGCGCCCGGCAGCCTCCGGGTCGGTCGCGGTGAGGAGCCGGATGCGCTCCGCCTGCGCGGTCATCGACGTCACGGCGGCGGCGGCGAGGTCGCCGAGCTCGCCGGCGGTGCTGAGGCGGCCGGTCTGCTCGGCGAGCGTCAGCTCGAGCTCGATGCGGTCCAGCTCGCCGGCACGGAGCCGGCGACGGGCGGCGACGCCGCGCACCCGCTCGACGATCAGGAGCGCGAGGAGCACGACGACCAGCACGGCCGCGGCCTCGAGTGCGGGGAGCAGCAGCGACGTCGGCATCGGCGGCGCTCCTTCCAGCGGAATGCCGGTCGGCATTCCCGGGGCAGACTACCGCGGACGCCGAGGGCCGGGCGACGGCGCGGGTCTCGATCGGGACACGGCGACGGGCCGGGCGCCGTCTGCGGCACCCGGCCCGCGGCCGTCGGGATCGGGGGTCAGCCCTGCGGCGGCACCGGCGGCGCGGCGTTGGCGCGGAGCACCTCGAGGCGGGCGCGGTACTCGACCTCGTCGATGTCGCCCTGCGCGAAGCGCTCCGCGAGGGTCGACTCGGCCGAGCGGGCGGCCTGCTGAGAAGCCCACCCGCCGTGACCGGCCCACGGGCCGCCCCAGGGGCCGCCCCAGCCGGGTCCGCCGGCACGACGCCAGCGACGGCGGCTCAGCGCGACGATGAGCACGATGACGCCGATCCAGAACAGCGGGATCAGCACGAGCGCGAACGGGAAGCCCCAGCCGAAGCCGTGGGCGAAGGGGTGGGCGATGGCGAGTGCGGTGAGCACGGGGTGTCCTTCCGACGGGTGCGGCGCCCGGTCTGGTGCCGCGAGACCAACCTCCCGCAGCGCCGGCCGGAGCGGATCCGCCGGCGGGAGCGAGTCGCGTACTCCCCCGGGTGCAGGCATCCGGACCCGGCGTACATCGCAGCGGTCTAGGCCTGCGATCCCGGCGTCACGAGGCCCGTCTCGTACGCGATGACGACGAGCTGCACGCGGTCGCGGGCGAGCAGCTTCGACATGATGCGCGACACGTGGGTCTTCGCGGTCAGCGGGCTGAGGAACAGCCGCCGCCCGATCTCCTCGTTCGTGAGGCCCGTGCCGACGAGCGCGAGCACCTCGCGCTCCCGCTCGGTCAGCACGTCGAGCCGCGAGGCGTCGATCGGACCGCGGAGGCCCTCCGCGACCTGCTCCAGCAGCCGTCGGGTCACGCGCGGGCTCAGCAG
The DNA here is from genome assembly GCF_058809295.1 of Schumannella sp. GW821-FHT10F01. NCBI lineage: Bacteria > Bacillati > Actinomycetota > Actinomycetes > Micrococcales > Microbacteriaceae > Schumannella > Schumannella sp. GW821-FHT10F01. Next base: position 120,128 of record NZ_JBXASM010000009.1, on the reverse strand, counting down.
GGCCTCGCCGTCCGCGACCACGTGCACCGCGCGGATCAGCTCCACCGGCTCGGTGTCCTTCACCAGGAACCCGCTCGCGCCGGCCCGGATCGCCCGTGCGACGTACTCGTCGAGCTCGAAGGTCGTCACGATGACGATGCGGGTGGCCGCGAGGGCCGGATCCGCCACGATCTGCTCCGTGGCCCAGAGCCCGTCGCCGTCGGGCATCCGGATGTCCATGAGCACGACGTCCGGCCGCTCGCGGCGCACGAGGGCGACCGCCTCACGGCCGGTTGCGGCCTCGCCGACCACCACGACGTCCGGCTCGGCCTCGAGCAGGCTGCGGAACCCGCCGCGGATGAGGTGCTGGTCGTCGGCCAGGGCGACGCGGATCATCGGATCTCCTCCATCATCGGTCGTCCAACGGGAACTCGGCCGAGACCCGCCAGCCGGACGCGCCCGCCGGCCCGGCGCTGAAGGCCCCGCCGAGCAGCTCGGCGCGCTCGCGCATGCCGAGCAGCCCGCGTCCGGGCGGACCGCCGGTGAGGTCGCGGCGGCGGCCCGCCTCGGCGGCGGGACCGGGATCGTCGACGACGACACGGAGTCCGGACGCCGTCCGCTCGAGCAGGAGGGATGCCGTCCGCGCCGCGGAGTGCCGCGACACGTTCGTCAGCGCCTCCTGGGCGACCCGGTAGACCGCCAGCTGCACACCCTGGGGCACGCGGTCGCGGTCCGGGAGGCGGTCGTCGACCGCCACGGCCAGCCCGCCGGCGCCGAGCTGCTCCACGAGTCCGGCGAGGCGTGCCAGATCCGGCTCGGGCACGAGGCTGGCGGCCGGGTCGGCGCCGCCCTCCGCCCGCAGCACGCCGAGCACGCCGCGCACCTCCTCGAGGGCCGTGCGGCTGGTGTCCTTGATGCTCTGCAGCGCCTCGGCGGCCTTCTCGGGCTGCCGGTCCATGAGGTGCAGCCCGACACCGGCCTGCACGTTGATCTGGCTCAGCGAGTGGGCGAGCACGTCGTGCAGCTCGCGGGCGATGCGCACCCGCTCGGCCTGCACCTCGTCCTGGCGCAGCCGCTGCCAGCGGGCGCGGCGGGCGTCGAAGCGGTCGCGCCGGGTGCGGATCGACTCCGCGATGCCGATGACGACGAGCAGCCCGATCGTGACGATCGCGATGCGACCCGGCGCCCAGTCCAGCCCGAGCGCGAGCCCGATGGCGACGGTCGCGATCCAGCCTGCGCCGAGCGAGATGAACGCCCACAGCCGGGCGCCGCGCACGACGGCGCCGACGATCGCGAACGCGAGGGCGAGGTAGGGCGGTCCGCTGCGCACGTTGATGAGCAGGTCCGCGGCGGCGGCGGCGGTCGCGATCGCGACGACCGGCCCCGGGAAGCGGCGCGCCGCGATGAGCACGAGCGGGCCGAGCACGGCGAGTGCCAGCACCACGAGCGACAGCCCGCTGCCGAGGGAGCGATGCGCGGCCAGCCAGATCGCGGGCGGCACCTGGATCGCGAACGAGAGCGCGACCGGCAGCCAGAGCGTCAGCGCGCGCGGCGGACGCCAGTGCGGCGGTCCCATCGCCCAGGGACCCTCGCCACCAGGCCCCGCGTGCTGCATGGCTCGATGCTACGCGGCGGGCTCGGCACGGCGGATCCGCCGACGGAAGCACGTGCGCCGCGGACCGTACTCCGCTGGGAGTAGCCCGCCCGGGGCGGGACGCCGCGGGCGGGCGGTGAGGAGCACATCCCGCCGAGCGGATGGAGGGCTCCCCGGCTTGGACTCGAACCAAGAACCTATCGGTTAACAGCCGATTGCTCTGCCAATTGAGCTACCGAGGATCACTGCGAACAGCGACGACGAGCCTAGCAGGGGTTCGCGCCCGCTCAGGACACCGGCGCCAGCGACGACCACGGATCGTCGGCCACCGGCAGCAGGTGCGTGGGCGACGGTACGGGTGTCGCGGGGCCGAGCTCGGCGGGCAGCGCGTCGTCGTCGAGCGCGAGCACCGCGACCGTGTCGGAGAGCTGATTCGACACGAGCAGCAGCCCGTCCTGCGCGAGCACGTGACGCGGCCAGTGCCCGCCGCATCCGACCGAGCCGACGCCCGTCATCCGGTCGCCGTCGAGGTGCACGACGCCGATGCGATCCGAGCCGCGGAGGCCGCTGTGGACCCGCACGCCGGACGGCGTGCGCCGCAGCGCGAGCGCGGCCGCGTGATCGCCCGTCTCGGCACCCGGCAGCGGGGCGTCGACGACGACCGCCGGGACCTCGGTCGCCGTGTCGAGCAGCACGAGCGAGCAGCTCAGCTCGCCGAGGAGCAGCACCCGTCCGCCGCCGAGGTCGACGAGGTCGCGAGGGCCGGTTCCCGGCGGAAGCTCGAGCGCGCCGACGCGGCGCCAGCCGCCCGTCGGGCTCGGACCGCCGGTCTGGCTCGGGCCGCCGGTCTGGCTCGGGCCGCCGGTCGAGCCGTCGGCGTCGCGGCGGATCACGACGATCTCGTCGGTGCCGAGGTCCGCGACGAGCACCCGTCCGTCCGCGAGCGGGAGCGCGCCGTGCACGTGCGCCTCGTCCTGCACCCGGTGCGGTCCGGATCCGGTGTCGCGGAGCGCGATGACGGCGTCGCCGGCCGGCAGCCCCTCGACGAGCGGGACCGCGCCGAGCACGCCGCCGCCGTAGCAGGCGGCGAGCAGCTCGCCGCCGTCCGGCGAGGTCGCGAGATGGCACGGCGATCCCCCGGCGGAGACGGACGGGGAGGCGACGAGGCGTCCGCCGTCGATGCGCCAGGAGGCGACCGTGCCGTCCTCCTCGCCGGCGGCGGCGAGCACGCCGCTCGCGACGTGGAGCCACGACGGCGACGCGGACTCCGCCAGCACGCCGCTGACCTCGAGGCCGCCGCGCGCGTCGAGGTGCAGGCGCGTCACGCCGCGCCCGGTGCCGCCCATGCCGGGCCCGTAGCCGCCGGCGAGGAGCGTCGTCATCGCGCGTGCGAGGGTCGGCGGTACAGGCCGGCGAGCTTCCGAACGTACGGGTGCAGCGGATCGCCGAGCACCTCGTCGATCTGCCCGACGCCGACGAGCGCGCCCTGGTGCATCACCGCGATGCGGTCGGTGATGCTGCGCAGCTCGCGGAGGTCGTGGCCGATGACGAGCACCGAGAACTCGCGCTCCCGCTGCACGTCGGCGATGACCTCGAGGATCGGGCCGCGCACCAGCACGTCGACGCCCATGGTCGGGTCGTCGGCGACGAGCAGGGTCGGGCCGAGCACGAGGGCCCGTGCCAGGGCGACGCGCTGCCGCTGGCCGCGGCTCAGCTCATGCGGGTAGCTCTCCATGAGGGCGAGCGGCAGCCGCACGGCGTCGATGAGCTCCGCCACCGCGGCACCGGCCTCGAGCCGGTCGAAGCGGCGGTCGCGGGCGTAGATCGGCTCGGCGACGTTCTCCCCCACGGTCAGCGCCGGCAGCAGCACCGACCCGGCGTCCTGCGGCAGGTAGCCGACCTTGAGGGTGAGCGCGTCGCGCTCGCGGCGCGGCATCCCGCGCACGTCCGTGCCGAGCACCCGGAGCGCGCCGCCGGTGATGACCGGTGCGCCGCGCTGCCCGGCGCCGAGCTGGCCGGACACCGCCCGAGCGAGCGTGCTCTTGCCGGAGCCCGCCTCCCCGACCAGGCCGAGGATGCCGCCGGCCGGGATCTCGAGGCTGACGCCGTCGACCGCGGGCGGCTCGCCGACGCGGTGCGAGTAGGCCAGCGACAGGTCGTCGGCGAGGACGGCGGGCTCGGCGGTCATGCCCTCATTCTGCCTGCTGCGCCGCGCGGCGCTCTGTGCGCCGCCGTGCCTGCTCCTCGGGATCCGGCACGGGCAGCGCGGCGAGCAGCCGCCGCGTGTACGGATCGGCCGGGCTGCCGAGCACCTGGGCCGTCGGACCCTGCTCGGCGATCCGGCCACGATGCAGCACCACGACCCGGTGCGCGACCTGGTCGACGACCGCGAGGTCGTGGGTGATGAACAGGCAGGCGAAGCCGAAGCGCTCCTGGAGCTCGGCGAACAGCTCGAGCACGCGCGCCTGCACCGACACGTCGAGCGCGCTCGTCGGCTCGTCCGCGATGAGCAGGCTCGGGTCGAGCGCGATGGCCCGGGCGAGGCTCGCGCGCTGGCGCTGGCCTCCGGACAGCTCGTGCGGGAACCGATCGCCGAACGACCGCGGCAGCTGCACCGCCTCGAGCAGCTCGTCGACGCGCGCGCGGGCCGCGCGCGGCGACCTCGCCGTGCCGTGCACGATCATCGGCTCGGCGACGCACTGCGCGATCGTCAGCAGCGGGTTGAAGCTGGTGGCCGGATCCTGGAAGACGAAGCCGATGTCCTTGCGCAGCGGGCGGAAGGTGCGCTCGCGGACGCCGAGCACCTCCTGCCCGAACACGGTCAGCGAGCCGCCGGTGACGCGGGTCAGCCCGCCGATCGCGCGGCCGATCGTCGACTTGCCCGATCCGCTCTCCCCCACGAGGCCGACGACCTCGCCGGGGGCGATGTCGAACGACACACCCTCGACGGCGCGGAAGGCCGGCGAGCCGAGCCGTCCCGGGTACTCGATCTCGAGGTCGCGGGCACGCACCACCGGGGTGCCGGACGCGTCCGGCACCGGTCGGTCGACGAGCTGCACGCGCGGCACCGCGGCGAGCAGCGTGCGCGTGTAGTCGTGCTTCGGGGCCGCGAACAGCTCGCGCACCGGCGCCGTCTCGACGACGTCGCCCTGGTACATCACGGTCACGCGGTCGGCGAGGTCGGCGACGACGCCCATGTTGTGGGTGATCAGCACGATCGCCGTGCCGAACTCGTCGCGGCAGCGGCGCAGCAGGTCGAGGATCTCGGCCTGCACGGTCACGTCGAGCGCCGTCGTCGGCTCGTCCGCGACGATCACCGAGGGCTCGAGCACGAGCGCCATCGCGATGACGATGCGCTGCTTCTGACCGCCGGAGAACTGGTGCGGATAGTGGTCGACGCGGCGCTCGGGGTCGGGGATGCCGACGCGGCGCATGATGTCGATCGCCTTGCGCTTCGCCTCCGCGCGCGACACGGAGCCGTGGGCCCTGAGCCCCTCCGCGATCTGCCAGCCGACCGTGAAGACCGGGTTGAGCGCCGTCGAGGGCTCCTGGAAGACCATGGCGACCTCGGTGCCGCGGAGCTCGCGCATCCGGGCGGCGGAGACGCTGAGCACGTCCTCGCCGCCGAGCAGCACCGCGCCGCCCGTGGTGGCGGTCTCCGGCAGGAGGCCGAGGATCGTCTTCGCCGTGACCGTCTTGCCGCTGCCGGACTCGCCGACGATGGCCATGACCTCGCCGGCGCGGACGTCGATCGAGACGCCGTCGACGGCGTGCACGTCACCGCCGTCGGTCGCGAATGTGACGTCGAGGCTCCGGATGCTGACCGCGTCGGTCATGCGAGCTCCCCTCGGTCGGGCTGCGCCGTCGTCTCGGAGGCGGCCACCGCGTCCGCGGCGGTGCCCGGCTTGGAGCGGCGCCGCGCGCGCAGGCGCGGGTCGGACAGGTCGTTGAGGCTCTCGCCGACGAGGGTCACCCCGAGCACCACGAGCACGATGGCCGCGCCCGGGAACACCGAGGTCCACCAGATGCCCGCCGTGACGTCGGACACGGATCGGTTGAGGTCGTAGCCCCACTCGGCCGCCGACGTCGGCTGGATGCCGAAGCCGAGGAAGCCGAGGCCGGCGAGCGTGAGGATCGCCTCCGACGCGTTCAGCGTCGTGATGAGCGGCAGCGTGCGCACCGAGTTGCGGAGCACGTGGCGGAACATCACCCGGCCGGAGCTCGAGCCGATCACGCGCGCGCTCTCGACGAACGCCTCCGACTTGATGCGGACGACCTCGGCGCGGATCACGCGGAAGTACTGCGGGATGAACACCACGGTGATCGAGATCGCCGCGGCGAGGATGCCGCCGCCGAGGCTCGACTGCCCTCCGCTGATGACGATCGCGGCGACGATCGCGAGCAGCAGCGTCGGGAACGCGTACATCGCGTCCGCGATCACGACGAGCACCCGGTCGACCCAGCCGCCGAAGTAGCCGGACAGCAGGCCGAGCAGCACGCCGGCGACGATCGAGAGGATGACGGCGACGACGATGACCGCGAGGGCCGTCTGCGCGCCCCACAGCACGCGCGAGAGCACGTCATAGCCGCCCGACGAGGTGCCGAGCAGGTGCTCGGCGCTCGGCGGGTTCTGGGCGCCGAAGTTGCGTCCGCTGTCGTCTTGCAGCTGGCCGAAGCCGTACGGGGCGATGAGCGGCGCGAAGATCGCGACGAGGATGAACAGGCCGGTGATGACGAGGCCGGCGACGAGCATGCCGCGCTGCAGCCCGACGCTCTGGCGGAACTGGTGCACGACCGGCAGCCGCTGCCAGAGCGGCGGCCGGCGGAGCTCCGAGACGGGGGTCGCGGTCATCTCAGTACCTCACCCTCGGGTCGATCAGGGCGGCGATCACGTCGACGAGGAAGTTCGTCACGGCGACGATCACGGCGAGCACCACGACGATGCCCTGCACGGCGACGAAGTCGCGGGCCTGCAGGTACTGCTCGAGCTGGAAGCCGAGCCCGCGCCACTCGAAGGTGGTCTCCGTCAGCACCGCGCCGCCGAGGAGCAGCGCGATCTGCAGGCCGATCACGGTGATGATCGGGATCAGGGCCGGCTTCCAGGCGTGCTTGCGGGTGAGGCGGAACTCGCCGACGCCGCGCGAGCGGGCCGCATCCACGTAGTCCCGCGAGAGCGTCTCGATCATGTTCGTGCGCACCAGCCGCAGGAAGATGCCGGCGGTGAGGAGCCCGAGCGCGACGCCCGGCAGCACCGCATGGGAGAGCACGTCCGCGATCGCGCCGCCGTCGCCGAGCCGGATCGCGTCGATGATGTAGATGCCCGACGGGTCCTTCATGGTGTCGAAGCGGATCTCGGTGCGCGTCGAGGCGCGGCCGGCCACCGGCAGCACCTTGAGCCAGACGGAGAACACGAGCTTGAGCAGGAGCCCCGCGAAGAACACCGGCGTGGCGTAGACGAGGATCGCGAACACGCGGAGCACGGCGTCGGGCCAGCGGTCGCGGAGCTTGGCGGCGAGCATGCCGAGCGGGATGCCGACGATGAACGCGACGATGAGCGCGTAGACGGCCAGCTCGAGGGTCGCGCCGCCGAAGCCGGTGACGATCTCCCAGGTGGAGCGGCCGTCGGTCAGCGCGTGGCCGAAGTCGCCGCGGGCGATCTGGCCGAGGTACTCGACGTACTGCACGATCAGCGGGCGGTCGTAGCCGGCCTCGTGGATGCGCTTCGCGAGCTCGGCGGGCGGGAGCCGGTCGCCGACGGCCGCGGTGATCGGGTCGCCGGTCGTGCGGCCGAGGAAGAACACGACCGTCACGAGGATGAAGATGGTGGGGAAGATCAGCAGGAAGCGGATCAGCAGATAGAGGCCGAGGCCTCCCCCGCTGCGTCGCCGCTTCGGGGTGGCCGCCGGTGGCGCACTGGGCGCCGGAGCCGTGGTGGTGGAGCTCATGGGTCCTCGGGAGTGCGGGCCCCGGGGCGGCCGATCGCTCGACCGCCCCGGAACCGGATCAGCGGGCTCAGCCCTTGGCGAGCGTGCCCAGGTGCAGCTTGAACGAGCCGTCGAGCGTCATTCCCGACACGTCCTTGCCGGTGACCGCGACCTGCGCGCCCTGGAGCAGCGGGATCGTCGACAGCTGCGCCGCGACCTTCGCCTGGATCTCCTCGATCAGCTTCGTGCGCGCGGCCTTGTCGCCCTCCGTCTGCTGCTGCTGGATGAGCGAGTTCACCTCCGCGTCCGAGTAGTGGTTGTTGAGGAAGTTGTCCTCCGTGAAGAACGGCGTGAGGTAGTTGTCGGCGTCCGAGTAGTCCGGGAACCATCCGAGCTGGTAGGCCGGGTAGGCGTCCGCGACGCGGTCCTTCGAGTACTGCACCCACTCGGTCGAGGCGAGGTCGACCGTGAACAGGCCGCCCTTCTCGAGCTGCGACTTCACGAGCGCGTACTCGTCGGCCGAGCCCTCGCCGTAGTGGTCGGGGTTGAACTGCAGCTTCAGGTCGACCGGCGTGGTGATGCCGGCGGCCTCGAGGGTCTGCTTCGCCTTGTCGGCCGAGGGGCCGCCGTCGCCGTCGCCGTACAGGTCCTTCAGCACCTCGGTGGCGCCCTCCAGGCCCTGCGGCACGTAGGAGTACAGCGACTGGTAGGTGCCCTTGTAGACCTGGCTGGCAAGCGCGTCGCGGTCGACGAGGTCGGCTGCGGCCTGACGCACGGCCAGGGCCTTCGCCGGGTCGGCGTCCGCGGTCTTCGCGCCGAACGGCTGGGTGTCGAAGTTGAAGACGATGTAGCGCTCCTCGCCTCCGGGGCCGTCGACGACCTTGACGCTGTCCTTCTTCTTCAGGTCGGCGATGTCGGTCGGGGTGAGGCTGCGGTAGGCGACGTCGATCGCGCCCTCCTGCACGTCGAGCTTCATGTTCGACGAGGTCGTGTAGTACTTCATCGTCACGTCGCTCGTGGCCGGGGTGCCGAGCAGTCCCTCATAGCCCTTGTAGGCCGAGAACGTGATGAGGCTGTTCTTCTTGTACGAGTCGATCGAGTACGGGCCGGCGAAGGCCTTTCCCTTGACGATGTCGGCGTCGCTGGTGACCTTGTCGGCCGAGAAGACCTCCTCGTCGACGATCGGCGCGGCCGGGCTCGAGAGCACCTGCGGGAAGGTCTGGTCGCCGCCCTTCTTGAGGTGGAAGACGACCGTGGTGTCGTCCGTCGCGTCGACGCTGGCGAGGTTGCCGAGCAGGTACGACGGGCCGTTCTCGTCGGCGATCTTGAGCTGGCGGTCGAAGGTGAACTTCACGTCGCTCGAGGTGAGCGCGTCGCCGTTCGCGAACTTCAGCCCCGACTTGAGCTTCACCGTGTAGTCGGCGTCGCCGGTGAACTCCGCGGACTCGGCGATGTCGGGCGTGACCTCGGCGGTGCCCGGCTTCGAGTTCATGAGGAACGGGTAGATCTGGTTCATCACCGCGAAGGAGCCGTTGTCGTACGAGAAGGCCGGGTCGAGGAACGTGACCTTGTCGGTGGTGCCGACGATGATCCCCTGCGACGACGATCCGCCGTCGGTCGTGCCGCCGCCGGCGCAGCCGGCGAGAGCGAGGGCGGAGGCCGTCGCGACGCCGACGACGGCGACGAGCCGTCGGGAGCGCGCGGAGCTGAATGCGGATGCCATATCCGTCTCCTGTTCTGTGGTTACAAGGGCTGCGCGCGCCCCGTCCGGGGGTGCGCGCATCCTCTACACCTACCATGCGCGCCGACCCGCGCCCGCCCGAGAACGGCCGAGTGACCGTTTCGTCACATGATCGAAACGGGACGGCGCACGACATCCGGACCGGGCCCGACGCCTGTCGGCTGGGCGCGTGGACCGATGCCGTCAGCTGGTCGCGCGGAGGGCGAGCCGTTCCTGATCGAGCGCGACGATCGCCCGGTTCAGCTCGCCCGAGCGGGGCGCGTCGCCCTCGGCCTGCGCCCGCATGAGCGAGCCGCGCAGCTCGTTGCGGCGCCGCAGCAGGTCGCGCTCGACGATCTGCGTCACGATGCCGGCGCAGTAGACCTGCAGCCGGTCGGACCGCGTCTGCAGCGGGGCGACCTCGAGCTGGCGGAGCAGCGAGGCGTACGACTCCGGCACCGAGTCCGCCAGCCGGGCGCCCCAGGTCGCATCGAGGCGATCGAGGTTGGCGCCGACCGCATCGCGGATCACGGAGAGCGCGTGGCTGTGGAACCCGGACGCGGCGAAGCGGCCGAGCAGCGGCGCGCCGACCATCGCCGGCTGCTGGACGGCCGCGGCCAGCGCCTCCACCTCGAGCCGCGTCGACGGGTCGCGCAGCAGGTCGGGCAGGCTGATCGGCGGCGGTGCGGGGGCGTCCTCGGGCTCGCCGAGACGGTCCTGGCCCCCCGGTGCGCCGTCGGGCGCCTGCCCGGGTGCCGTGCGGTCCGCGCGGCTGCCGCCGGGACCGCTGCGCGGGGTCGAGGAGTCGGCGTCCCGGGTGCCGGCGTCGCGGGCGGCATCCCGGGTCCCGCCGTCCCGGCCACCATCCCGGCCGGTGCTCCCGAGGCGGTGCTGGGCGCTCCGGACGGCGCGGCCGACCTCCGCCGGATCCATGCCGAGCCAGCCTGCGAGGGTGCGCACGTAGCCGTCGCCGAGGGCGCGGTCGCGGATGCCGGCGACGATCGGCGCGGCGGCGCGGAGGGCGGCCACGCGGCCCTCCACGGTCTCCAGGTCGTGCCCGGCGAGCCCGCGGCGGATCATGAACTCGAACATCGGCCGCCGGCCGTCGATGAGGCCGCGGATGGCCGCGTCGCCCTTCGCGAGCCGGAGGTCGCAGGGGTCGAGTCCGTCGGGGGCGACCGCGACGAAGGTCTGCGCGGCGAACCGCTGCTCCTCGGCGAAGGCGCGCGAGGCGGCCTTCTGGCCGGCCTCATCCGGGTCGAACGTGAAGACCACCTCGCCGGACTGCGAGAGCGCGCTGCCGTCCGTGTCGCCGAGCACCCGGCGGATCACCTTGATGTGCTCGACGCCGAAGCTCGTGCCGCAGGTGGCGACCGCCGTCTCGATGCCGGCCAGGTGGCACGCCATCACGTCGGTGTAGCCCTCGACGACGACGACCTGCTTGCCCTTCGCGACCGCGCGGCGGGCGAGGTCGAGCCCGTAGAGCACCTGGCTCTTGTGGTAGATCGGCGTCTCGGGGGTGTTGAGGTACTTGGGTCCCTTGTCCTGGTCGTCCGGCAGCAGCTTGCGGGCGCCGAAGCCCACCGTCTGGCCGGTGACGTCGCGGATCGGCCAGATCACGCGGCCGCGGAACCGGTCGTACGAGCTCCCCCGGTCGTTCGTCGACAGCAGCCCGGACGTGACGAGCTCCTCCTGGCTGAAGCCCTGCGCCTTCAGCGCGCCCCCGAGCGCGTCGAACGACTTCGGCGCGAAGCCGATGCCGAAGCGCTCCGCGGCGGCCTGGTCGAAGCCGCGGCCGCCGAGGAAGTCGCGGGCGATCTGCGCCTCCGGCGTCGCGAGCTGCTGCCGGAACCAGGCCTCCGCCGCCGAGTTCGCGGCGTAGAGCCGCGCGCGCGAGCCGTGGTCGGGGTTGGCCTGCCCGCCGTCCTCGTAGTGGAGCTCGTAGGCCAGCCGGCCGGCGAGGCGCTCCACCGACTCGCGGAACGTGAGGTGGTCCATCCGCTGCAGGAACGTGTAGACGTTGCCGCCCTCGCCGCAGCCGAAGCAGTGGTAGACGCCGAGGGTCGGGCGCACGTGGAAGCTCGGGCTGCGCTCCTCGTGGAACGGGCAGAGGCCCTTCAGGCTGCCGACCCCCGCGCTCTTCAGCGTGACGTGCTCGCCGATGATGTCCGCGATGTTGGTGCGCGCCCGGACCTCGTCGATGTCGCTCTGTCGGATGAGGCCGGGCATGAGGGGATTCTAGTTTTCGGTCGGGGGTGGGTGCTGAGGGTGGGCGCGCCGATGTGGACGTGCGGCGGGCACGCGTGCCGCGGGGTGTGCCGTCGGGGTTTGCCGTCGGGGTGCGTCGGAAACTCAGGACTCGGAGCCGGATCCGCGCGCACCGGTCATGCGGGCGCACGCGGCTGGCGCGACGACTCCTGAGTTTCCCGACAGCGCGTCGCGGAACCTCAGGGACGCGGCTCCTCAGCCGACGAGCCGCTCGTGCCGCGCGATCGCGGACTGATCCGTGAGGGACGCCACCTGGTCGACGATCACCCGGCGGCGGGCCGCGTCATCCGCCGCCTCCGTCCAGTCGGCCCCGAAGGTCGCGTCGAGCTCGGCCGCGCCGGACGACCACAGGGCGTCCGCGAGCTCCGTGAGGATTCCGCGCTGCCGGGCGTACAGTGGCTGGCGCGCGTTCGTCGACATGACGTTCGCGGCGACGATGCCCTTGAGCACGGCGATCTCGGCGCGGGTCTCCCCCGGCACCTCGACGTCGGCGCCGAACCGGCTCAGGCTGCCGGTCGGATGCGCGGCGCGCGTCGCCGACACCGCCGAACGGGCGAAGCGGCCGATCAGCTGGCTGGTGAGGTTCTTGAGGCGCGCGAGCGAGGCGCGTCCGCCGTCCCACTCGTCCACCCAGTACGGCTGGCTGTCGAGCCGGTCGAACGCGGCGATGAGCTCATCGTGCGTCACCTCGCCGCCGATCCAGTCGAACATCGAGCTCACCAGCTCGTCGTGGTCCACGCGGGCGCCGAGCGCGCGCACGTCGAGGAAGCCGCCGACGACCGCGTCCTCGAAGTCGTGCACCGAGTAGGCGATGTCGTCGCTGAGGTCCATGACCTGCGCCTCGATGCAGCGGACGCCCGCCGGCGCGTCCGCACGCAGCCAGTCGAAGACCTCGACGTCGTCGTCGTAGAAGCCGAACTTGCGGCGCCCGGACGGGTCGGGCACGCCCGAGCTCTCGGGCCACGGGTACTTGCAGCTCGCGTCGAGGCTCGCGCGAGTGAGGTTCAGGCCGAGCGACCGGTCGCCGTCGAGCACCTTCGGCTCGAGCCGCGTCAGCAGCCGCAGCGTCTGCGCGTTGCCCTCGAACCCGCCGATCGGCGACGCCCACTCGTTGAGCGCGCGCTCGCCGTTGTGGCCGAACGGCGGATGCCCGAGATCGTGGGCGAGGCAGGCGGTGTCGACGACATCCGGATCGAGCCCCAGGTTGTCCGCCAGCTCGCGGCCGACCTGCGCCACCTCGAGCGAGTGCGTGAGCCGGTTGCGCGCGAAGTCGAGCCCCGCGGTCGGGCTGAGCACCTGGGTCTTCGCCGCCAGGCGGCGCAGGGAGGCCGAGTGCAGCACGCGGGCGCGGTCGCGCGCGAAGTCGCTGCGGCGCGACGAGTGCTCCTCCGGATGCCGGCGCTCGGCATCCGCGGGTCCGTAGCCGGCGGGCAGGGTCCACCCGGCGGTGCTGCGCTCCCCCACGCTCAGCCGCCGCTGTGGTGCAGCTCGGCCGCGACCAGCTCGTCGCGGAAGGCGGCGTCGAGCTCGCGGCTCTCCAGCCAGCGGTCGGGCAGGCTCGGGTTCTTCGGACTGCCGGCGCGACCTCGCTGCCCCTCGGCGTCGACCCCCGGGTACGGCTGGTCGCCGTCCATGCGCGCGAGCAGGTCGTCGATCTCCTGCAGGCTCGACGACGAGGCGAGCGCGGCCCGCAGCTCCCCGCCGACCGCGTAGCCCTTGAAGTACCAGGCGACGTGCTTGCGGATGTCGCGGCAGGCCCGGTTCTCGTCGTCGAAGAACTCGACGAGCAGCTCCGCGTGCCGGCGGAACGCCGCAGCGACCTCGCCGAGGGTCGGCTCGGCCTTCAGCCCGCCGCCGGTGAACGCGGCATGCAGGTCGCCGAACAGCCAGGGCTTGCCGAGGCAGCCGCGGCCGACGACGACGCCGTCGCAGCCGGTCTCGTCCATCATCCGCACGGCGTCGGCGGCACTCCAGATGTCGCCGTTGCCGAGCACCGGGACGCCGTCGATCGCCTCCTTCAGCGTCGCGATGGCGCTCCAGTCGGCGTGGCCGGAGTAGAACTCGCTCGCCGTGCGGGCGTGCAGCGCGATGCTCGCGACCCCCGCGCCGGCGGCGATGCGCGCGGCCTCGAGGTACGTCAGGTGGTCGGGGTCGATGCCCTTGCGCATCTTCACCGTCAGCGGCAGGTCGCCCGCCGCCTCGACCGCGTTCTCGACGATCCCGCGGAACAGGTCGAGCTTCCACGGCAGCGCCGCGCCGCCGCCCTTGCGGGTGACCTTCGGTACGGGGCATCCGAAGTTGAGGTCGATGTGGTCGGCGCGGTCCTCGGCGACGAGCATCGTCACCGCCTCGCGGACGGTCGTCGGGTCGACGCCGTAGAGCTGGATGCTGCGGGTCGTCTCGGACTCGTGGTGGCGGATGAGCCGCATGCTCTCGGGCGTGCGCTCCACCAGGGCGCGGCTCGTGATCATCTCGCTGACGTAGAGGCCCGCGCCGTACTCGCGGCAGAGGCGGCGGAACGCGGTGTTCGTGATGCCGGCCATCGGGGCCAGCACGACCGGGACGTCGAGGTCGAGGCCGCCGATGCGGAGGGCCCGGGCGGGTGCGGGAGCAGCGGCGGTGGGCATGCCGGCAGCAGCATCCGGCGAAGCGGTGCGGGAGGCGGCGAGAATGGACATCGCCGCCCATTCTCGCAGAGGTCGGCGGGCGCGGCCGGGCATCGGCCGCCTCGGTGGAGAGATGGGGACGGGCGGATGACGGGATCGGGCGCGGATCGCGTGCGGGCGGATGCGGCGGCGCGCGGCATCCCGATCGAGATCGTCGAGCGGGCCGCGGCGGCGTCGCTCGAGGAGGCCGCCCGCGTGCAGGGCATCGAGCCGCGCGACATCGTGAAGACGCTCGTGGTGAAGCGGCACGACGGCACGTTCCTGTTCGCGCTCGTGCCCGGCGACCGGCAGATCTCGTGGGCGAAGCTGCGCGCGGTGGTCGGCGTCAACAAGCTGCGGCTGCCGGAGGCGCACGTCGCCCTCGAGGCGACCGGCTACGAGCGGGGCACGATCACCCCGTTCGGCTCGAGTACGGCGTGGCCGGTGTTCGCGGACTCCACGGTTCCGGGACGTCGCATCGCCATGGGCGCCGGGGAGCACGGGCGCTCGCTGTTCGCGGATGCCGACGAGGTCGTCCGGGGATTCGATGCCGTGGTCGCCGACATCACCGAGCCGCTGGCTGCCCGGGAAGGGTAGGAGCGGGGGCGCTCGCGAGGGGTGAGGGTCGGCGCCGCTCGGGGTGGGCTTGGCGCTCCGGGAGTTGCGAGGTGCGACCCGTGCGGTCCCGGTTTCGGAAACTCAGGAGTTCCGGCGAGGGCGGAACGCCGCAGCCCGCTGAACGCACGACCCGACACGTCGACTCCTGAGTTTCCGACTGCCGAGCCGGGATGCCTGCACTCGCGGCTCGAGCCGCGCCGCGCCGCGCACGGGGCCTCAGACCCGGTCGTCGTCCAACCGGCGCGCGACGATCGCGTGCTCGGGGTGCTCCGGGATGATGCAGACGTCGCCGTCGCACACGGCGGCATCCGCCGAGCCGAGCATCGTCAGCGGGGCGGGGAGGTTCTCGGTCACGCGGCGCTCTCCTTCATGGTGCGGAGCTGTTCGAGCACATTGCCGAACGTCGCGGTCTCCTGCGCGCCGGACACGCCGTATTCGCCCTCGAACACGAAGAACGGCACGCCCTGGATGCCGTACTCGGCCGCCTGCGCCACATCCGCCTTCACGTCGGCGAGGTGGCGGTGGTCCTCGAGCGCAGCCAGCGCCTCGGCACGGTCGAGCCCGACCTCGGCCGCGAGATCCGCGAGGTCCTCGGCGCGGCCGACGTGCCGGCCCTCGACGAAGTACCCCGCGAGGAGGCGCTCCTTCAATTCGAGCTGGAGGCCGTGCGACTTCGCGAAGTGCAGCAGCTCGTGCGCGAGCACCGTGTTCGTCTGGTGGATGTCGTCGTAGTGGTAGTCGAGCCCGACCGCGGTGGCGATGCCGGTGACGCGCTCGATCATCTGGGTCGCCTGGTCGCGGCTGATGCCCTTCCGCTCGCTGAGGTAGTCGATCGGCGTGCCCTCGAAGTCGACCGGGGTGTCGGGAGCCAGCTCGAACGAGTGGTACTCGACCTCGACCTCGCCGTCGAACGCGGCGACGGCCGCCTCGAACTTGCGCTTGCCGATGTAGCACCAGGGGCACTGCACGTCGGACCAGATGTCGACCTTGATGGGGGCGTTGCTCACGCGGGTCTCAACCGCGGGGCGCGGCGCGGGTATTCCCGGGGGCCCCGGTCGGGTGGTCGCCGCGGGACGGTCCACGGGAGCTCGCGGCGAGGTCGCACGCAGGCGGAGTCGACCGGGGACGGTGCGCGCGGGGGTGGCGTCGGAAACTCAGGAGCGGCGCGAGCACAGCCCCGAGACGGCGGGCGCGCGCGGGACCGGCGCCACGCGGACTCCTGAGTTTCCCGACCTGGGACCAGGAGGCTCCGCGCGCGCAACGCCGCGTGCAGAGCTTCCATGAGCAGCGGCCAGCGATCGCGTATCCCGCTCGCGGACAACCGGAGGGCGTGGATGCCCGCGGACGTGATCTCGAGATCCTTCTCGCGGTCCCGCTCGAATGACGACTCGTGGACGCTCCGTCCGTCCACCTCGATCGCGACCGTCCCGTCGACGACGAGGTCCACCGGTCCCGGACGGAGCAGGGTGACCTGCGTCGCCACGTCATGCCCCGCGAGCCGCAACCGGGTCCGGGCGACCGATTCCAGCGGGCTCTCGGACGCGGGATCCACCAGAGCACGGAGGATCCGCAGCCGACGCGGGAGTCGGGCGAGCACGAGCTCCAGGTCGATCCGATCGACTCGTCCGGCGCGCAGTGCCCAGTCGAAGGCGACGACCGTCGTCTCCAGCGACTCGTCCAGGGCGACCCGCACCAGCGCGTCCTGGATCGGCGCGATCGTGGCCACTCCGGGCGACCGCGTCGGCGCATCCGTCCAATGCACGCGGACCGATCGATCACGGGCGGCGAGCCGTGGGCGGCGCCGCCCGCGATTCGCGGCGCGGAGTCGGGCGTCCCCGGACCGTACAGCGACGCGCAGCGACGTCGAGGCAGCCCAGTCCCACGCACCGAGTCGACGGAGCGCCGACATCCCGGTGAGCACCCCTCCGACGCGGACCGCGAGCAGCTCCGGGTCATCCGCGGCTCGCGTGCTGTACCAGCCGTTGCGGGCGCGGATCAGCACACGGGCTCGCACCGCGGCGGTCAGCGCCCGCTCGGAGGCTCCGGCCGCGAGCAGCTCACGGGTGCGGGCGAAGCCGCCGTGCCGCGAGACGTACTCCGCGAGATCCAGGACCACGGATCGAGCGTGCGCGGGGTCGAGGGACCTCAGCGCTCGCGCGGTGCGTGAGGTGGAGAGAACACCGACCCGGGCGTTGTGGAGGAGTCGAGTCAGCTTGTCGCGTTCCGCGCTGCCGGAAACTCAGGAGTCCGCGATCAATGACCACGCGGGAACCGGTGGCGCTGCAGTCGGATAGATCGGCAGTCCTGAGTTTCCGACACCGCCGACACGCCGAGGAGCCCGCCGCCGACCGTGCACCCGCATCCCGAGCGGGCACAGCCCAGCCCAGGCGGGACTACGCCCCGAGCAGCCGCTCGGCCAGGTACCCCTCGAGCCGGTCGAGCCCCACCCGCTCCTGCGACATCGTGTCGCGCTCGCGCACGGTCACGGCCCGGTCCTCGAGGGTGTCGAAGTCGACCGTGACGGCGAACGGCGTGCCGATCTCGTCCTGGCGGCGGTAGCGGCGTCCGATCGCGCCCGCGTCGTCGAAGTCGATCGACCAGTGCTTGCGCAGCGTGTCGGCGAGCTCGCGCGCGACCGGCGAGAGCTGCTCGTTGCGCGACAGCGGGAGCACCGCGGCCTTGATCGGCGAGAGCCGGCGGTCGAGCCGCAGCACGGTGCGGGTGTCGACGCCGCCCTTCGCGTTCGGCGCCTCGTCCTCGGCGTAGGCATCCACTAGGAACGCCATCATCGCGCGCGTCAGGCCGAACGACGGCTCGATCACGTAGGGGATGTACCGCTCGCCGGTGGCCTGGTCGAAGTAGCGGAGGTCCTCCCCCGACGCCGTCTGATGGTTCGTGAGGTCGAAGTCCGTGCGGTTCGCGACGCCCATGAGCTCGCCCCACCCGTCGCCGGACGCGAACCCGAACTCGTACTCGAGGTCCGCGGTCGCGGTCGAGTAGTGGGCGCGCTCGCCGTCCGGCACATCCAGGCGGCGCAGCTTCTCCGGGTTCAGTCCGAGGTCGGTGAACCACGCGACGCTGTCCGCGATCCACTTCTCGTACCACTCGTCGGCCTCGGCCGGCGGGGTGAAGAACTCGATCTCCATCTGCTCGAATTCGCGCGTACGGAAGATGAAGTTGCCCGGCGTGATCTCGTTGCGGAACGCCTTGCCGATCTGCCCGATGCCGAACGGCGGCTTCTTGCGGCTCGTCTGCACCACCGTCGGGAAGTCGACGAAGATGCCCTGCGCGGTCTCCGGACGGAGGTAGTGCAGCCCCTCCTCGTTGTCGACCGGGCCGAGGTAGGTCTTCATGAGGCCCGAGAACTGCTGCGGCTCGGTCCACTGGCCGCGCGTGCCGCAGTTCGGGCAGGTGATCTCGGCGAGGCCGCCCTCGGGCGCACGGTTCTTCTTCGCCTCGAACGCCTCGACCAGGTGATCGGCGCGGAAGCGGCGGTGGCAGTGCAGGCACTCCACCAGCGGATCGGTGAAGGTCGCGACGTGACCGGAGGCCTCCCACACCTTCGTCGGCAGGATGACGGCCGAGTCGAGGCCCACCATGTCGGCGCGTCCGCGCACGAACGTCTGCCACCACTGGCGGCGGATGTTCTCCTTCAGCTCGACGCCGAGCGGCCCGTAGTCCCACGCGGAGCGCGACCCGCCGTAGATCTCGCCGGACTGGAACACGAAGCCTCGGCGCTTCGCGAGCGAGATGACGGAATCAAGGACGGAGGCGGCCAAGAGTGAGCTCCCGGGGTCGGACCGGCGCTGCGGCGAGGGCTGCGGCGGCGGTCGGTGGTGCGGAACTCCCAGCCTAGCCGCGGCGCGGGGGTCGGAAACTCAGGAGGATCGGCGGCGGGGTCGGGGAATCGCGGGGTCGATCGGCTCTGGCTGGCCCGCGAGTCCAGAGTTTCCGACACCGCGCCGTCGACCGGATCAGCCCAGACCCGGAACTCGACCACCGCGACACGGGCCCGACCAGGCAGGACCAGCCATCACTCCATGGCGCGGAGCACGGCCTCCACGTCGGACAGGTCGTTCCACACATGGAAGCTCGCGCGCAGCCGACCGGCGCGGCCCGAGACCCGGATGCCGGCCGCGATCAGCCGCTGCAGGTCGTCCCCGGTGGCGTCGGGCCAGGTCACGATCGCCTGGTGCTGCTGCGCGATGCCGAGCCCGTCGCAGAGCGCGTCGCCGAGGCCGGACGTGTGCGTCCACACCTCGTCGAGGTCGAGCGACGCGAACAGCCCGATCGACTGCTCCGCGCCGATCCACGCCTGCCACGCCGGCGACACGTCGAACCGCCGGGCGTCGGAGCTCAGCGTCATCGCCGGCCCGTACGTGCTCCGCCACACGTCGGCGCCCGCATACCAGCCCGCCTGGAGGGGGCGGAGGCGGTCCGACATCCGCTCGCTCAGCGTCAGGAAGGCGACCCCGCGCGGCGCGCAGAGCCACTTGTAGGTGTGGCAGACGGTCGCGTCGTACCGCGATGCGTCGACCGGATGCACGCCGGCCGCCTGCGTGAGGTCGCAGAGCGTGAGCGCGCCGGTGCGCGCCGCGGCCTCAACGATGTCCGCATCCGCCGCGAGCACGCCCGTGGCCGACTGGACGAACGACCAGCCGACGAGCCAGGTCCGCTCGTCGACGGCCTCCGCCAGCGCGGGCAGCGGCACGGTCACGACCTCGAGGTCGCCGCGCGCCTGGAACGGGAACATGATCGAGGAGAAGTCGCCGTCCGGCAGCAGGATGCGCGCGCCGGCCGGTGCGGCCGCGGCGATCAGCGACGCGAGCACGGAGGTCTGCGACCCGATCGCGACGCGCTCGGGCCCGACGCGGACGAGGGAGGCGTAGGAGCCGCGGGTCCGGTCGATCACCGGGTCGTAGCCCTGCGGATCGCGGTCGGCGGCCGCCCAGGCGGTGAGATCGGCCGTCAGGGCCTCGACCGCGCACCGCGGCGGCAGCCCGATGGAGGCGACCGCGAGATAGCCGCGCGGCTCGCCGAACTCGGCGGCGGCGTCCTCGCGTGAGCGGAAAGCCGATGCGGTGGCGGACCCCGATGCGGTGGCGGACCCCGATGCGGCGGCGGACCCCGATGCGGTGGTGTCCGCCGACCCGGTGGCGGTCTCGGACCTCGTGGCGATCATGCGGCCAGCATCCGCTCTCGTCATCCATGCGACAAGGGCATGTATTCGATGGAATGCATAACGTACCGTGACCTCATGGAACCGGAGATCGATCTGCACTCGGTGCGCATCGTCCGCGCGATCGCCGAGCACGGCACGATCAGCGCCGCCGCCCGCGCCCTCGGCTACAGCCAGCCCGCCATCAGCCAGCACCTGCGCCGGGCGGAGGCGCGGATCGGCGCGCCGCTCGTCGTGCGGTCAGGGCGCGGCGTCCGCCTGACGGAGCCCGGGATGGTGCTCGCACGGCATGCCGTCGCGATCACGAGCGCGTTCGACGCGGCCGGCGGTGAGCTCGCCGAGCTCGTCGGGATGCGGACCGGGTCCGTGCGGCTCGCGGCCTTCCCCACCGCGTCGTCCACGATCGTGCCGCGGCTGCTGCGCCGGCTGCGGGACACGCATCCCGGCCTCACGGTCGGCTACGTCGAGGCTGAGCCCCCGGAGGCGCTCGGGATGCTGCGCGACGGCGTCGTCGACGCCGCGATCACGTTCCAGTACCCGGGCGACCGGGCCGATCCGCACCGCGACGGCGCCATGCTCGAGACGGTCCCGCTGTTCACTGAGCCGGTCGTCGTCGCCCTCCCGAGCGCGCATCCGCTCGTGGCCGGGGTGCTGGGCTACGGCGGCGGGGATGAGCGTGCCGAGCGCGACCGTGTCGAGCGCGACCGGCGCGAGACGGACAGGCCCGACCGTGGCGTCCATCGCGGTGACGGCCGTGACGCCGGCCTCGGCGCGATCGCCGCGGACCCGGTCGCGCTCGCGGACCTCGCGGAGGACTCCTGGATCGCCGGATGCCCGCTCTGCCGCGGCCATCTGCTCGCGGCCTGCCTCGCCGTCGGCGTGGACCCCCGGATCGAGCTCGAGACGGACAACGCGATCGCCGTGCTCAACCTGGTGGCGTCCGACCTCGGGGTGGCGCTGCTCCCCCGGCTCGCGCTCGCGACGGCGCCGATCCCGCCGGGCGCGACGGTGCGTGCCACGACCCCCTCCAGCGACCGGAGCATCCAGGTTGTCGTGCAGGCCGGTGCGCGCCGGGTCCCCTCGATCGCGGCGGCGCTCGCGGCGATCCGCGGGATCGACGGAGCGGACTGGGGGCTCGTCGCGGTCTGAGGTGGCGACGTTCCTGAACCCGGGTCGGTCGGGCGCTCCCGCGTCGGAAACTCAGGACTTCGCGTGGCCGTTCGCAGCGGAGTGCTCACGGGGCGCGCGGCCGGTCGCGGGACTCCTGAGTTTCCCGACAGCGGGGCCGCGCCGCCGGCACTCCAGCACGCACCCTGGCGCACGCTTCCGGAGCCCACCTCCGGCGCCCATCCCGAGCGCAGGACCCGTCGCGGTTGAAGCCGACGCGACCTCACCGCCCGAGCGCCGCGACCCGCTCCACGGCCGCGACCGTCCGCGCGGCCACCTCGGCCCCGAGCCCGGCCTCCGCATCGCGCCCGAGCGTGAAGCGGATCGCGGACCGCGCGTCCGCCTCGGAGTACCCCATGGCGAGCAGAACGGCGGAGGGCTCATCGCGTCCCGCGGCGCACGCCGATCCCGCGGACCCGATGAGCCCGCCGCGCTCGAGTTCGAGCAGCACCGCCTCGCCCGACAGCCCGGGGAGCACGAACGACGCCGTGCCGGGCAGCCGGTGCTCCACCGACCCGGTGACGCGGATTCCCGGCACGGTCGCCCGCGCCCCGTCCACGACCTCTCGGAGCAGGACGTCGCGCTCCGCGGTGACACGGGACGGGATGCCGGCGCGCCGCTCCGACTCGGACTCGGCCACCGCGACGGCCAGCCCGACCGCGCCGGCCACATCCTCGGTGCCGCTGCGTCGCCCGCGCTCCTGACCGCCGCCCGCGACCACCGGCTCGAGCGGCACGCCGGCGCGCACGATCAGCGCGCCGACGCCCTTCGGCGCACCGAGCTTGTGCCCGGAGATGCTCAGCGCGTCGACGCCGAGCTCGGCGAGCCCGACGGGCAGCCAGCCGGCCGACTGCACCGCGTCCGTGTGCACCAGCGAGCCTGCCTCGTGCGCGATCGCCGCCAGTGCGCGGATGTCCTGCACCGTCCCGGTCTCGTTGCCGCCGTGCTGGATGCTGACGAGCGCCGTGTCCGGGCGCAGCGCCCCGGCCAGCTCGTCAGCGGACACCATTCCGTCGCGATCCACCCCCAGGACGGTCAGCTCGGCGCCGTGCAGCCGCACCAGCTGCTCGGCGGACTCCAGCACCGCCTCGTGCTCCACCGCCGACACGATGAGGTGCCGGCCGCGACGCGAGGCGAGCACGATGCCCTTCAGCGCGAGGTTGTCCGCCTCCGTCCCGCCGGACGTGACGACGACCTCCGAGGCCCGGGCGCCGAAGGCCGAGCCGATGCGCCGGTGCGCATCGTCCAGCGCGGCGGCGGCCCGGCGGCCCGGATCGTGCGTGCTCGACGGGTTGCCGAACTCGCCGGTCAGGTACGGCCACATCGCCTCGAGCGCGCTCCGGCGCACGGGCGAGGTCGCCGCGTGATCGAGGTAGCGGACGCTCACGCGCCGTCCGCCTCCAGGCGGATGTCGAGCCCGAGATCGAGCGACCGGACGCTGTGCGTCAGGGCCCCGACGGAGATCACGTCGACGCCGCTCTCCGCGATGGCGCGGACCGTGCCGAGATCCACGCCCCCGCTCGCCTCGACGATCGCACGGCCGGCGACGATCGCGACGCCCTCGCGCAGCATCGCGGCGTCGAAGTTGTCGAGCATGATCGTGTCGACACCGGCGGACACGACCGGCTCGATCTGCTCGAGCGCGTCGACCTCCACCTCGACGTGCACGGTGTGGCCGACCCGCTCGCGCAGCGCGCGCACGGAGTCGTGCAGGTCGAGGCCCTGCGCTCGGAGCACCGCGAGGTGGTTGTCCTTCGCCAGGACGGCGTCGCTCAGCGAGAAGCGGTGGTTGCGTCCACCGCCCGACCGCACCGCGTGCCGCTCCAGGATGCGGAGCCCCGGCGTGGTCTTGCGGGTGTCGACGATGTGCGCGCCGGTCCCCTCGACCGCCTCGACGAAGCGCGCGGTGAGCGTTGCGATGCCGGACATCCGCTGCACGAGGTTCAGCCCGATCCGCTCGGCCCGGAGGAGCGAGCGAGCGCGTCCGCTCCCGGTGGCGAGCACGGCGCCGGCTCCGAAGCGGTCGCCGTCGGACGACAGCAGGTCGACGCGGACGTCCGGATCGACGAGCTCGAGCACCCGGCGGAAGACCTCGATGCCGCTGAGCACGCCCGGCTCCCGCGCGGCCAGCACGACCTGCGCGGTCGCCTCCGCCGGGATGAGCGCCTCCGAGGTGACGTCGCCCCAGGGCGCGTCCTCGGCGAGGGCGCGGCGGATGATGTCGTCGACCTGCGTGGTGCCGAGGGTCGAGGTGGTGATGACGGTCACGCGACGGCGCTCCTGGTGTGCTCGGGCTCGGAGTCGAGCCGGGGGTCGGGTCCGCGGTCGGCGGGTACTCGATCGGCGGGGCCGCGCTCGGCGGAGCCCCGCTCGGCGGGGTCGCGGTCGGCGGGGCTGAGGCTCGCGGAGGCGGCGGACGACCGCCAGCGGATCGGGTGCGCGAGCGCGGGATCGACGGAGGGGAAGTCCGTGCGGGCATGGGCGCCGCGGGACTCGGTGCGCGCGAGTGCGGCCGCGACGACCGCGATCGCGAGCTCGTGGAGCGCGCGGGACTCGATGCCGGCGATCCCGACCTCGGGCTCGGGTGTGGTGCTGAGGAGCACGTCGAGCGCGACCGCGAGGCCCTCGGCATCGCGGTGGAGACCGGCGTGCCGCCACATGAGGTCCTGGAGGTCCGTGCGGGAGAGCGTGCGCGACGAGGGCCTCGCGACGGGGAGGGTGCGGGTGGCGGGCGCGGGAAACTCAGGACTCCCGTGCGTCGGGCGCCGAGATCCTCGACGCGGATGCCCGTGCTCGCGTCGAGACTCCTGAGTTTCCGACATCGCGGGCGCGGGCGCCCCCTCGAGCACCACCCCGTCGAGCCCGACGCCGTCGAGCCCGACGCCCTCGAGCGCAGACGCGTCAAGCCCCACCCCGTCGAGCGCCGCCGCGACCCGCGCCGCGAAGACCGCGCCCTCGAGCAGCGAGTTCGACGCGAGCCGGTTCGCGCCATGGACCCCCGTGCGCGCGCACTCCCCCACGGCCCACAGGCCGAGGAGGCTGGTGCGGCCGTCGAGGTCGGTGACGATCCCGCCCATCCCGTAGTGCGCGGCTGGGGTGACCGGCACGGGCTCGCGCGTCCAGTCGAAGCCGTGCGCGCGGGTCAGTGCGGTGAGACCAGGGAACCGTCCGAGCAGCTCGGCGCCGAGCCCGGTCGCGTCGAGTAGCACCGGCTCGCCGTCCTGCGCGGCCATCGCATCCGCGATCGCTCGGGCGACGACGTCGCGCGGCGCGAGCTCGGCATCCGGGTGCGCGTCGACCAGAAACCGCCGTCCGGTCCGATCCCGCAGCACGGCGCCCTCGCCGCGGACGGCCTCCGAGATGAGCGGCGTACCCGGAACGGCCAGCGCGGTCGGGTGGAACTGCTGGAACTCGAGATCCGCCACGACGGCGCCGGCCCGCAGGGCGGCGGCGATGCCGTCGCCGGTCGCACCGGGCGCGTTCGTCGTGTGGCGGTACAGCCGGCCGGCGCCGCCCGTGGCGAGCACCACCGCGTCCGCCGGCAGTGCGCTCGTGCCGCCGTCCGCGTCCATCAGCCGCGCGCCGATGACGCGGCCGTGCTCCACGATCAGGTCCTCGAGCGCGAGCCCCTCGCGCAGCTCGATCCCGGCGCCGCGCACCGCGTCGAGCAGCGTCCGCTCGATGGCGCGCCCCGTCGCGTCGCCGTCGGCGTGGACGATCCGCGCCCGCGAGTGCGCAGCCTCCGTGCCGAGAGCCAGCTCGGCGCCGGCCCGGTCGAACGGGACGCCGAGCGCCGCCAGCTCCCGCACGCGCTCGGGCCCGTCGTGCGTCAGCACGGCGACGGCGAGCGGATCGGCGCCGCCGGCCGCGGCGCGCATCGTGTCGGCCGCGTGGAGCTCCGGCGCGTCCCCAGCGTCGAGCGCGGCGGCCACCCCGCCCTGCGCGAACGCGGTCGAGCCGTCGTCTGCCGCGCCCTTCGTCACGATCGTCACGTCGTGCCGCCGCGCGGCGTGCAGCGCGGTCGTCAGCCCGGCGATGCCGGATCCGATCACGAGGACGCGCACGATCAGGCTCCGGCTCCGGCTCCGGCGCCGGGTGCGGTGGCGCTGCTGTTCCGCGGCACGGCGGCGAGCATCCGCTCGAGCGCGACGCGCGCATCCGCGGCCTCGTCCTCCGGCACGCTGACGACGTTCGGCGCGCGGCCTGCGACGAGCTCCTCGAGCACCCAGGCGAGGTAGCCGGGGTGGATGCGGTACATGGTCGAGCACGGGCAGACGACGGGATCGAGGCAGAAGATCGTGTGCTGCGGGAACTCGTCCGCGAGTCGGTTCACCATGTTGATCTCGGTGCCGATCGCGAAGGTCGTCGGCTCGGTCGCGGCCGCGACGGCCTTGCGGATGTGGTCGGTCGAGCCCGCCTCGTCCGCCGCGTCGACGACGGCCATCGGGCACTCCGGGTGGACGATCACGCGCACGCCGGGGTGCTCGGCGCGGGCGGCGTCGATCTGCTCGACCGTGAAGCGGCGGTGCACCGAGCAGAACCCGTGCCAGAGGATCACGCGCGCGTCGAGCAGCTCGTCGCCGGTCGAGCCGCCGAGCGGCTTGCGCGGGTTCCACATCGGCATGCGGTCGAGCGGCACGCCCATCCGCTTGGCAGTGTTGCGTCCGAGGTGCTGGTCCGGGAAGAACAGCACCCGCTGCCCGCGGCGGAACGCGTCCTCGAGCACGGTCTCGGCGTTCGACGAGGTGCAGACGACGCCGCCGTGCCGGCCGCAGAACGCCTTGAGGGCGGCCGCGGAGTTCATGTAGGTGACCGGGATGACGGGCACCCGGCCGTCGGCATCCGGCTCCGTGCCGTACAGCGCCTCGAGCTGCGCCCAGCAGTCCTCGACGCTGTCGATGTCGGCCATGTCGGCCATCGAGCAGCCCGCGGCCAGGTTCGGCAGGATGACGCGCTGGTCGTCGCGGGCCAGCACGTCCGCGGTCTCGGCCATGAAGTGCACGCCGCAGAACACGATCGTCTCGGCCTCCGGCACCGTCAGCGCCGCCTTGGCGAGCTGGTACGAGTCGCCGAGGAAGTCCGCGTGCTTCACGACCTCGTCGCGCTGATAGAAGTGCCCGAGCACGACGACGCGGTCGCCGAGGGTCGCCTTCGCGGCCACGATGCGGGCGTCGAGCTCCTCATCGGAGGCGTCGCGGTACTCCTTCGGCAGCTCGCCCTGCCGCGGCGCGCCGACGGGGATGACGTCGCCCATCGACGAGCCCGGCCCGTACCCGGGCACGGTGTCGAAGTCCCACGGCCCCTGCGCGAGATCGGGGGTGCAGGCCTCGCCGGGGGCGGACGTGATCAGCAGTTCGACGGAGGGCATGACGCTCGGTGCTCCTAGCTCGAGGGGGCGAGCGGGCCGTTGTCGACCAGCTCGATGTCGGTGTCGTAGCGGTAGATCATCGGGGGGCGGTGGCGCCCTCCGGTGCGGTGCTCGCCGGTCGGCACGAGCGTGCCGGAGGCCTCGACCTGACGACGGAAGTTCGCCGGGTCGAGCGAGCGGCCGAGGACGGCCTCGTGCACCTCGCGGAGCTCCGCGAGGGTGAACGTCAGGCCGAGGAAGGCCTGCGCGATGCGGGAGTACTCCATCTTCGTGCGCAGCCGCCAGAGGGCGTAGCGCACGATCAGCTCGTGGTCGAAGGCGAGGTCGGGGAGGTCGTCAGCGGGCACCCAGCGCACGTTGTCGTCCTCGACCGCCGCGTCCGCGAGGTCGGGCCGGATGAGCGCCCAGTAGACGACCGAGACGACGCGGCCCGTCGGCGACCGGTCCGGCTCGCCGAAGGCGTAGAGCTGCTCGAGGTACGCGGGCGCGACGCCGGTCGTCTCGAGCAGGGTGCGCGCGGCGCCCGCCGCGAGGGCCTCGTCGTTCCGGGCCCAGCCACCGGGCAGCGACCAGCGGCCCTGGAACGGCTCGCTGAGACGGCGGACGAGCGGCAGCGAGACGCGCGGACGGTCGCCCCCCGGCGCCGGACGCAGCGCGAAGATCACCGTGGAGACGGCGAGGTCGATGCCGGCCATGGCTCCTCCGCTCCGGTGCTCGGTCGT
Source organism: Schumannella sp. GW821-FHT10F01 (assembly GCF_058809295.1). NCBI lineage: Bacteria > Bacillati > Actinomycetota > Actinomycetes > Micrococcales > Microbacteriaceae > Schumannella > Schumannella sp. GW821-FHT10F01. The sequence goes on along the minus strand of NZ_JBXASM010000009.1, from coordinate 92,944 downwards.
GCGATGTGCTGCTGGGCGCCGGACATCCGGCGGTGGGGCCTCCGAGTTCGTGTCTCGGCGACCTGAACAGAGCATACACCTTCGTGTCGCCATGACACGAACCCGCGGCGTAGCATCGGCTCATGCTCGGACCGGCCGATCCGCTCCCCCTGCGTCCGCGGCGCATCCTGGTCTGCGGCGTGACCGGATCCGGCAAGTCGACGTTCTCATCCGAGCTGGCGGGCGTGCTCGGCGTGCCGTACACGGAGATCGACTCTCTGTACCACGGCCCGAACTGGGTGCCGCGGCCGCAGTTCGTCGATGAGGTGGACGAGCTCGTCGCCGGGGACGCCTGGGTCACGGAGTGGCAGTACCGCGTCGTACGCGAGCGCCTGCTGGAGCGCGCCGAGCTGCTGGTCTGGCTCGACTACCCGTTCCGCGTCACGCTCGGGCGGCTCGTGCGCCGCACCGTGCGCCGGCGCGTGCGGCGCGAGGTGCTCTGGCACGGCAACGTGGAGCCGCCGCTGCGCACGTTCTTCACGGAGCCGGATGAGCACATCGTCCGCTGGGCCCTGGCGACCCGGGACAAGTATCGGGAGCGCGTGCCGCTCGTCGAGGAGCACCGGCCCGAGCTGCCCATCGTGCGGCTCGCCACGCCGCACGACGCGGACGAGTGGCTGCGCCGGGTCGTGCGCGGGGAGCTGCTGCCCCGGGGGTGAGCCGGGGTGTTGCTGTGCCGGGCTCCGTGTCGGTGTCGGTGTCGGTGTCGGTGCTGGCGTCGGCGCTGGTGCTCGTGTCGGTGCTGATGTCGGCGCTGGTGCACGTTTCGGTGCTGGTGTCGGGAAACTCAGGAGCTCTGCGCGGCGTCACCCGAGACCCCGCGGACGCGCGCGCTCGGGCAGCGCGGGAGTCCTGAGTTTCCGACATCGGGACACGACACCCGAGGCCGCACGCGACGCCGCCGCGGCGCCCCGACCCGGCCTCGGCCCAGAGCTCACGCCGTCGGCGCGTCCACCGCTCCCCCGAAGCGCCGGTCGCGGTCCGCGTAGATCTGGATCGCATGCCACAGGTCCGTGCGGCGGAAGTCCGGCCAGAGCCGGTCGAGGAACACCATCTCCGCGTACGCCGCCTGCCACGGCATGAAGTTCGACGTGCGCTGCTCGCCGGAGCTGCGGAGGAACAGGTCCACGTCGGGCAGCTCGGGCTGGTAGAGGTGCCGCGCGATCGTCCGCTCGGTGATCCGGTCGGGGCTGAGCCGACCGGATGCGACCTCAGCGGCGATCGAGCGCACCGCATCCTGGATCTCCGTGCGGCCGCCGTAGTTCACGCACATGGTCAGCGTCAGCGTCGAGTTGCCCTCGGTGAGGCGCTCGGCGAACCGCAGCTCGTCGATCACCGACCGCCAGAGCCGCGGACGGCGCCCGGCCCAGCGGATGCGCACGCCCCACTCGTCGAGCTGGTCGCGCCGGCGGTGCAGCACGTCGCGGTTGAAGCCCATGAGGAAGCGGACCTCCTCGGGGCTCCGACGCCAGTTCTCCGTCGAGAACGCGTACACGCTGAGATGCGTCACGCCGACCTGGATGGCGCCGGCCACGACGTCGAGCAGGCTCGCCTCCCCGGCTCGGTGGCCCTCGATGCGCGGGAGGCCGCGCTGGTTCGCCCAGCGGCCGTTGCCGTCCATGACGATCGCCACGTGACCGGGCACCGCGGCTCGCGGCAGCGCCGGCGGGGTGAGCCCGGTCCAGTCGACGGGCACGAAGTCGATCGAGTCGCGGTGCGTCTTCTGGCCCGGCGCGCGCAGCCGGCGCGGGCTCACGCCGGCGTCCGATCGACGTGCTCGAGCGAGCGCAGGCCGCGCTCCATGTGGAACTGGGTGTAGGCGGCGACGATGCCGGAGCCCTGGGCCCGGGTGCGCTCGTCCGCGCCCTCCGCCGCCTCCCAGTCGCCGGCGAGCAGCGCCCCGAGATGCGCGATGACCTCCGGCGCGACGCGCGGCGATCCGGGCGGGGCGGCCGCGTCGCTCACGACGCCGCCGAGCTGCACCACGAAGTGCGTGTGCGGACCCGGCGCACCGGTGACCGCGCAGTCCGAGAAGCTCGGCGCCCATCCCGCGATCGACAGCGCCCGCAGCAGGTACGAGTCGAGCGTGAGCCCGGAGTCGTGCTCGCCGCGCGCGAGCGAGCGCAGCGCGCCGACGAGCAGGAGATAGTGCTGCAGCCCGGCCTCGTGGTCGGTGAGCTTGTCGGCGGCCTCCGCCATCGCGGTCGCCGCCGTGTACCGCCCGTAGTCGTGGGCGATGTCCGCCCCGTACGCGCCGATCGACTCCACCTGCTGCACGATGTCGAGGCTGCGGCCGATGTAGCACTGCACGTCCGCGACCATGAACGGCTCGAGCCGGGCGCCGAACCGCGAGGCCGTACGGCGTACGCCCTTCGCCACGGCGCGGATCTTCCCGTGCTGGCGGCTCAGCATCGTCACGATGCGGTCCGCCTCACCCAGCTTGTGGGTGCGCAGGACGACGACGTCGTCACGGTAGGTCGGCACCGCCCCATCATCCCCCGCGCCCCCGACGATCCGCTGACGCCGCACCCGTCGATCCCCGAGCGGATCCGCAGGCTCTCGCGCGACCGCGGGCGGTAGCGTTGCCGCGATCGAAGGAGCTCCCATGGACGTCGGCCTCCGACAGACCCCGATGGACCCGGCCCGCTACCGGGTCTGGTACCGCGCCGGCATCGGGTCGCTCGTCGTCGGCATCCCGGCGGTCGTCGTCGGCATCGCGCTGACCGTCGCAGGCGGAGGCGGCGCGCCGGTCACCACGGCCATCTGGTACCTCGCGCTCGTCTGCGTGCTCGTGTTCATCGCGAGTTCGGCCATGAAGGCAACGCGCTGGGCGCCGTCCGAGGACGAGATCGCCGCCCTCGCCGAGTCCGGCGGCGCCGGCGAGCGGCAGATGGTCGCGCGCTGGAGGGGCACACCCGACGCCGTGCTCGAGCGTCTGGCGCAGGATGTCGATCCCGACGTCGCCGGCTCCGCGAGCGCCGCGCTGCGCCGACGCGGCCCGCGGCCCTAGCCGGATGCCAGACTGGCGACCATGCAGATCGTGTGGCGCGGCGTCGAGGTCGACGGCCTCGAGCGGCTCAGCCTGACGGACTCCGCCGACGGCATCGAGGCGTCCGGCGTCATCGACTCCGCACGCGGGCGGTACTCCTACGAGGTCGCGCTCGACCGGGACTGGACGTTCCGCACGCTCCACCTCGAGGCCCTCGCCGGCCAGCGGGTGCTCGAGATCGAGCACGGCGCAGAGGGCTGGACCGTCGACGGGCAGCCGCGCGCCGACCTCGCCGGCTGCGTCGACATCGACCTCGCCGTGTCGCCGTTCACGAACACGCTGCCGATCCGGCGCATGGGCGACGAGGACGAGGGCGACTTCGACATGGCCTACGTCTCGTTCCCGGACCTCGAGGTCTACGTCGATCCGCAGCGCTACACCCGCGTCGACGAGGGGGTGTGGCTGTTCGAGTCGCTCGACGGCGACTTCGAGGCGGAGATCACCGTCGACGCGCGCGGGCTCGTCGTCGACTACCCGGGGCTCTTCGAGCGGCTGTGAACGCGGCGTTCACCATCCCGCTCTGGGCCGACCTGCTGGCGGTCGGGGTCGGCAGCCTGCAGGGCGCGCTGTTCGCGGCCGGGTTCCGCGACCGGCGTCTCGACCTGCTCGGCGTCGCGATCATCGGCATCGCGACCGGGTTCGGCGGCGGCATCCTGCGCGACCTGCTGCTCGCCCAGACGCCCGCGGCGCTGCTCAGCGACTGGTACCTGCCGGTCGCGACCGCCGCGGCACTCGTCGGGATGGCGGCCGAGCGGCTGTTCCATCGCCTCCGCGCGCTGCTGGCCGGCCTCGACGCGGTGACGCTCGGCCTGTTCGGCGCGATCGGGACGACGAAGGCGCTGTCGCTCGGGCTCCCGCTCGTGCCCTCGATCTTCCTCGGCGCGGTGTCCGCGGTCGGCGGCTCGATCCTGCGCGACCTCCTGCTCGGGCTGCCGATCGCGCTCATGCAGGTCGGATCGCTCTACGCGGTCGCCGCCATCGCCGGATCCGCCTCGCTCGTCCTCATGGTCGCCCTCGGCGTTCCGGTGCTGGTGGCGGCCGTCGGCTGCGTGGTGCTGACGACCGCGATCCGGGTGCTCGCGGTGCTCTTCCGCTGGACGCTGCCCGAGCAGCGCGCCGTGGCATGGCGGTTCCCCGGGCGTCGCCCGCGCACCTGACCAGCTGGTATCGAGCGCGGTGGTCGGAAACTCAGGAGTCCGCGTCGCTGTTCGTCGCGATCGCGGTGGTGCGTCGGGCCACGTGCGGCGGGAGTCCTGAGTTTCCGACGCTCGCGACGCCAACGCCAACGCCGACGCCGACGCCGCAGCCCGCGCCGCGGACCGGCGCCCTCCACCCGGTCCAGGTCCCGGCCCGGAGGCCGAGCCGCCCCGCCGCAGACACCGGAGGCCCGGACGGATGCTCCGCCCGGGCCTCCGGATACGCGTGACCCGGGTCAGACCGCGGCGAGCTCCCGGTCGTCGGCGCGCGTGCGCACCGCCCGGTTCACCGCGGACACGACCGCCTTGAGCGATGCGGTCGAGATGTCGCCGTCGATGCCGACGCCCCAGAGCCGCACGTCGCCGACCTGCAGCTCGACGTAGGCCGCGGCCAGCGCGTCGCCGCCCTCCGACAGCGTGTGCTCGACGTAGTCGTAGAGCCGGATCTCGTGACCCTGCTCGGCCATGATTCCGAGGAACGCGGCGATGGGTCCGTTGCCGGCGCCGGTCGCCGCCTCCACCTCCTCGCCGATCCGCAGCTCGATGTCCAGTGCGACCGAGCCCGCCAGGTCCGACGCGGTGCGCGTGGACAGCAGCTCGTAGCGGCCCCACTTGTCGTCGGGCTGCGACTCGGGCGCCGGCAGGTACTCGTCGGAGAAGATGCGCCAGATCTGGTCGCTCGTCACCTCGCCGCCCTCGCTGTCGGTCTTCGCCTGCACGACCTGGCTGAACTCGATCTGCAGCCGACGCGGCAGGTCGAGGCTGTGGTCGGTCTTGAGCAGGTACGCGACGCCGCCCTTGCCGGACTGCGAGTTGACGCGGACGACGGCCTCGTAGCCCCGCCCGAGGTCCTTCGGGTCGACGGGCAGGTACGGCACGGCCCACTCGAGCTCGGCGAGCTCCACGCCCTCCGCCTTCGCGCGGATCTCCATCGCCTCGAAGCCCTTCTTGATGGCGTCCTGGTGGGAGCCGGAGAAGGCGGTGTAGACGAGGTCGCCCGCCCAGGGCGAGCGTTCGGGCACGCGGAGCTGGTTGCAGTACTCGGCGGTGCGGCGGATGCCGTCGAGGTCGCTGAAGTCGATCTGCGGGTCGATCCCCTGCGTGAACAGGTTGATGCCGAGCGCGACGAGATCGACGTTGCCGGTGCGCTCGCCGTTGCCGAAGAGGCAGCCCTCGATGCGGTCGGCGCCGGCCTGATAGCCGAGCTCCGCCGCCGCGATCGCGGTGCCGCGGTCGTTGTGCGGATGCAGGCTCAGGATGACGTTCTCGCGGTGGTCGAGGTGCCGCGACATCCACTCGATGGAGTCGGCGTAGACGTTCGGCGTGGCCATCTCGACGGTGGAGGGCAGGTTGATGATGACCTTGCGCTCCGGCGTCGGCACGAGCACGGTCATGACCTTGTTGCAGATCTCGGCGGCGAACTCGAGCTCGGTGCCGGTGTAGCTCTCCGGCGAGTACTCGTAGTACACGGTCGTGCCCGGCACGGTGGCCTCGTACTGCTTGCACCAGTGCGCGCCCTGCAGGGCGATGTCGACGATGCCCTGCTTGTCGGTGCGGAACACGACGTCGCGCTGCAGCACGCTCGTCGAGTTGTAGAGGTGCACGATCGCCTGCTTCGCGCCGGCGATCGACTCGAACGTGCGGGCGATGAGGTGCTCGCGAGCCTGCGTCAGCACCTGGATGACGACGTCATCCGGGATGAGGTCCTCCTCGATCAGCTGCCGAACGAAGTCGAAGTCCGTCTGGCTCGCGCTCGGGAAGCCGACCTCGATCTGCTTGTAGCCCATGCGGACCAGCAGGTCGAACATGGCCCGCTTGCGCTCGGGGCTCATCGGATCGATCAGGGCCTGGTTGCCGTCGCGGAGATCGACCGCGCACCACATGGGCGCCTCGGTGATGGTCTTCGCGGGCCAGGTGCGGTCGGGCAGGTCGGTGGGGAACTGCTCGGCGTACGGGCGGTACCGATGGATCGGCATCCCGGAGGGGCGCTGGGTGTTCTTCATGGTTCTCTTCCTCTGTCACGGACGGGAACAGCCGACGACGGACTCCGCGACGAGGAAGGCCGTTGGATCAGGCCCCGTCGCGGCAGCGAAGAAGAAGCTGGCCGTAGCGCACGATCCGAGGCTACACCCGCCCGCGAGGGCGTCGGAACCCGCTTCGACACCGGCTGACAGCGCACGACAGCACCGTGACAGCGCTCCGGGAGCACGGTGTCCTCATGACCAATGCGATCGAGGCCGAGGGCCTCACCAAGTCGTTCGGCACCACGAAGGCCCTGGCCGGCATCGACCTCGTCGTGCCCGAGGGCCGCGTGCTCGGCGTGCTCGGGCCGAACGGCGCCGGCAAGACCACGGCCGTCCGCATCCTCGCGACCCTGCTGCGCCCCGACTCCGGTACCGCCCGCGTCGGCGGTTTCGACGTCGTGAAGGACGCCGCCGCGGTGCGCCGCACCATCGGCCTCACCGGGCAGTACGCGAGCGTGGACGAGGACCTCACCGGTGTGCAGAACCTCGTGATGATCGGACGCCTGCTGCACCTGCCCGCCCGGGAGGCGAAGCGCCGCGCCGCCGAGCTGCTCGAGGAGTTCGAGCTGACGGATGCCGGCCGCCGCCTCGCGAAGACCTACTCCGGCGGCATGCGCCGCCGCCTCGACCTCGCGGCCTCGCTCGTGGGCCGCCCGAGCGTCGTCTACCTCGACGAGCCGACGACCGGCCTCGACCCGGCGAAGCGCGACGACGTCTGGGACATGGTGCGCGCGCTCACCCGCGCCGGCACCACGGTGCTCCTGACGACCCAGTACCTCGAGGAGGCGGACGCGCTGGCGGAGGACATCACGGTCATCGACCACGGCCGCGTCATCGCGCACGACACCCCGCAGGGCCTGAAGCGACAGGTCGGCGGGCAGACCCTGGAGGTGCGGCCGTCCCGCCTCGAGGACGTGCCGCGGGTGACCGCCCTGCTGGCCCGCCTCGGCCAGCGCGAGCCGGAGCATCCGGCCGCCGACCTCGTCAGCGTCCCGGTCGCGGGCGACGACGCGCTCATGGCCGCCGTGGCGGCCCTCGCCGCGGACGGCATCGGCGTCACCGAGCTGTCACTGCGACTCCCGAGCCTCGACGAGGTCTTCTACTCCCTGACCGGGCACGGCGGCAGCCGCTCGTCCGCCGCCGACGCCGACGCGTCCCCCGAGCTCGAAGGAGCCACCCGATGATCAGCGACACCCTGGTGCTCGCGCGCCGCACCGTCACGAAGATGACGAGAAACCCCGAGCAGTTCCTCGACGTGACGCTGCAGCCGATCATCATGACCGTGCTGTTCGTGTTCATCTTCGGCGGCGCGGTCGCGGGCTCCACCCACGACTACCTGCAGTTCGCGCTGCCGGGCATCCTCGTGCAGACGATCATGTTCACCTCGATGACCATCGGCGTGAACCTCAACACCGACCTCAAGAACGGCGTGTTCGACCGATTCCGGTCGCTGCCGATCGCCCGCTCGGCTCCGCTGTTCGGCGCCGTCGTCGGCGACATCGTGCGCCACTCCATCGCGACCGGGGTGAGCCTGCTGTTCGGCGTGCTGATCGGGTTCCGGTTCCAGACCTCGCCCGCGGAGGTGCTGCTCGCGGTCGTGCTCATGATCGTGTTCGCCGTCAGCCTGTGCTGGGTCTCGGTGTTCATCGGGATGCTGGCGCGGTCGTCCGGCGCGGTGCAGGGGCTGTCGTTCCTCATCACGTTCCCGCTGACGTTCGGCTCGTCGACGTTCGTGCCGGCGAGCACCATGCCCGACTGGCTGCAGGCCTGGGTGCGCGTCAACCCGGTCACGCACGTGATCGAGACGATGCGCGGGCTGCTGCTCGGGCAGCACGCCCTCGCGGCCGGCGAGACCGTCGGCGGCGAGATCCTCTGGACGCTGCTCTCCTGCGTCGTGCTGGTCGCGGTGTTCTTCCCGCTCGCGGCCTGGGCCTACCGCCGCAGGATCTGAGCGAACCGCTCCATCGCCGCACCGCGGCTCAGGGCGGGCGCTCCCTCGGGGGCGCCCGCCCGCTCGAGCTCGCCCGCGATCCGGCGCTCGAGCGGATGCGTCGGATCCGGTGCGCCGCGGAGCGCGCGGGCCACGTGCAGCGCGGTCCGCGCGGTGTCCGGGTCGCCCTCGTCGAGCGCGACCGCGCCGACGCCGAGCGCGACCTCCGCCATGACCGGCTGGTCGTGGCTCTCCTCGGCCTCGGCGACCGCGATCCGGAGCCGCTCGCGTCGGCGCACCGGGTCGCCGGTCACCTCCGCCAGCAGCACCTCGTACAGCGCGCGGAGCTGCGGCGGGAACCACGACGACAGCGCGGACGACTCGCCCTCGCCGAGCAGTCGTCGACCGTCGACCGCGTCCCCCGTCCGCACCGCGAGCGTGCCGGCCACGAGCAGGGCGTAGCGCAGCTGGCTCGCGGAGCCCGACTCGCGGGCGGCGGCGACGAGCAGGTCCGCGCGCTGCCGTGCCTCCTCGGTGCGTCCCAGCCGCGCGAGCAGCTCGATCGCGGCGCCGCGCTGCTGCAGCGTGTCGGGCCCGCGGCTCACGCGCGACAGGTCGGCGGCCGCGGCGTCCGTGAGCTCCAGCGCCTCCTCGAGCCGGCCCTGCAGCATGAGCCAGATCGAGCGCATCTGCCGCGCGATCGCCGAGCCCCAGAGATCGCCGACCGCCGCGAACAGCTCCATGCCGCGGCCGCTCGCCTCGCCGAGCTCGTCCACGTCGCCGCGGTTCTGCGCCATCGCGGCCTGGAACGTCGTCAGCGCCGCGCGCGACCAGTCGGAGAGCGGGCGGCCCTCCGGGATGCGCACCCGTGCGTCCTGGATGCTGCCGCCGGAGCGCAGCGCGGAGGTCATCGCGGCGAACAGCTCCGGCAGGATCGCGAACAGCTCCCCGTCGCGGCCGCGCAGCTCGACGATGAGGTCGTCGATCTCGTCCAGCTCGTCGGCGGTCGGCATCCGCGCCTCGCGCCCGTCGTCCTCGAAGCGCTCGAGCATCATCGTCAGCGCCCGGACGAACAGCCCGGGATCGCTGTCGTCGACCATCGCGAATCCGCGGGTGGCGCGCGCCCACGACACCGCGTCCTCGTTGCGGTCTCGGAGCATCCAGTACCAGCCGCAGCCGGCGGCGAGCCGGAGCGCGAGCGACGGATCGGGATGCTCGACGCTCCAGCGCAGCGCGGCGACGACGTTGTCGTCCTCGGTGTCGAACCACTCGAGCGAGTCCAGCATGTGCGGCCCGCGGAGCAGCACGTCGTGCCGCTCGATCTCGTCGGCGAGCAGGCGGGCCTGGACCTCGCGCACCCGGTCGAGCGCGGCGCGCTCGATCAGCCGCTCCACCCCGTATTCGCGGATCGTCTCGAGCTCCCGGAAGCGCCCGTGCACGCGCTGGAGCAGCGACTTGTCGACGAGCGCGTCGACATCCCCGCGACGCAGGCCGTGCGCCGCCGTCACCCGGTCGGCGTCCGTCACCGCGACGCCGGCCGGGTAGCTCGCCAGCACCGCGAGGGCGTCGCGCTCGCCGTCGCCGAGCAGCTGCCAGCTCCAGTCCACGAGCGCGCGGAGCGTCTGGTGGCGCGGCAGTCCGACCCGGGTCGAGCCCTCGAGCAGCTCGAACCGGCGATCGAGGCCGTCGGCGATCTCGGCCATGGTCAGCGTGCGGGCCTTCGCGGCCGCGAGCTCGAGCGCGAGCGGCAGTCCGTCGAGGCGGTCGCGCACCCGAGCGGCATCCGCCTCCTCCTCGGGATCGAGCCCCCGCCCGCGAGCCGATCGGACGCGCTCGGCGAAGAGCCGCTCGGCGGACGACGGATCGAGCGGGCCGAGCGGCACGAAGGCCTCCCCCGGCACGCCGAGCGGCTCCCGGCTCGTGGCGAGGATGCGCAGCCCGGGCAGCTCGGCGAGGAGCTCGGCCGACAGCTCCGCGGCGCTCGCGATGACGTGCTCGCAGTTGTCGAGCACGAGCACCGTCTCACGGCCGTCGAGGGCGCGCACCGTCTGCGTCACGACGCTCGGCGCCGGCCGTGCCACGTCGCCGGAGGCGCGCAGCTCGCGGCCGATCGCGGTGAGCACCGCGGCCCAGACCTCGTCGGGGCCGGCCGGGGCGAGCTCGACGAGCGTGGCGCCGGACAGCCGGCGCGCGGCCTCCACGGCGAGCCGGGTCTTGCCGGCGCCGCCCGGACCGAGGATGGTGACGAGCCGGCCGCTCCCGAGCTGCGCCGCGATCTGGTCGAGCTCGGCGACGCGGCCCACGAGGCCCGTGATCGGCGCCGGGATGCGCGAGCCCGTCGGGCTCCCCGGACCGGGTGTCGACGCGCTCCCCGACCCGGTCGCGGCCGCAGACCCCGCGAGACGGAGCGCGGCGGCGTGATCCTCCGCGAGGTCCTTGCGCAGCCAGTCGTAGCCGTCGCCGGGCGTCCACGGCTCGCCCGACCAGAGCTCGAGTGCGGCGCGGGCGATCGTCGGGGCGGCGTCGGCGTCCGCCCTCGTCGCACGGACGACCAGGTCCTGGAACCGCGCGACGTCGACGGCGTCCCGCGCGACCTCGAGCCGGTAGCCGCCCGGGGTCGAGGCGAGTGCACCCGGGGGCAGCTGCGTGCGGAGCCGCGAGGCGAGGTTCTGCAGGCTCGCGCGCGGGTTGTCCGGCAGGTCGTCCCAGAGGTCCTCGGCGATCGCGCGGTACGAGACGGCCGTGCCGGGCTCGAGCGCGAGGCGGAACAGGAGCCCGCGCTGCCGGTCGCCGACGACCCCCAGCGGCGCACCCTCGTGGACGACCGCGAAGCCGCCGAACAGCCGGATCTCCACGGGTTCAGCGTAGGACGCGGGGGCGGGATGCCGGGCCGCGCGCGCGGCCGTTCCGTGCCGCGGTGTCGGAAACTCAGGACTTCCCGATCCGGTCGCGTGGCGCATCAGCGGGATCCCGAGCCGGGTGGCACGGGAGTCCTGAGTTTCCGACACCCGAGCCGCGCCGCACCCGAACCGGGCCGCACCGGCGGACCGCGCAGCCACCCGCCGCGCGGCCGCCGCGCAGCCCCCGGCGGCCGCGGCCGCTACTGCACCGCGAGCGCCTCCACCGGGGAGACCCGCGTCGCGCGCCGAGAGGGCACCAGCGCCGCGGCCCAGGTCAGCACCGCCGCGCCGACGACGATCACGGCGAGCACCGCCCACGGGATGCCCGGCAGCACGATGCCGAGTCCGCCGCCGGCCGACCCGAGCAGCGACTGCGCCCCGGCCCAGCCGTAGAACCCGCCGAGCACCAGTCCGACGAGCACCGCCGTCACCGTGAGCTGCGCGCTCTCCGCCAGCACCATGCGCCGGAGCTGCCGCACGCTGAACCCGAGCGCGCGGAGCAGGCCGAGCTCACGGGTACGCTGCAGCACGCTGAGCGAGAGGTTGTTCACGAGCCCGACGGCCGCGATCACGGCGCTGAAGCCGACGAGCACGCCGAATACCGCCTGCAGCCCGCCGAGCAGCGCTTCGATCTGCGGACGCGACGGATCGCCCTCGGTGCCGAGCAGCACCATCTGCGCGAAGCTCTGCAGCGCGACCGAGAAGGTCGTGATGAGCGTGACGCCGATGACGAGTCCGATCGTCGTCCGTGCGCTCCGCTCCGGATAGCGCAGCGCGTTCTGCGCCGCGAGCCGGGCGCTCGGCGAGCGTCCCGCCAGCGCCCCGACGACCCGCAGTGCCGGCGGCATGACGAGGTGGGCGCCGAGCACGAGTCCGCTGAACGAGACGATGCCGCCGACGAGGCCGATGAACACGCCGTACGGGGAGGCGAGCCCGACGACGACGCCGAGCACGAGCAGCACCGTGCCGATGGCGAAGAACGCGATCGCGACGCCGTTGCGCAGCGGACGTCGGACGGCCTCCTCCCGGCTCAGCTCCTGCGAGCCGCCGAGGGCCTGCAGGGGCGTCACAGAGAGCACCCGGCGCGAGCCGACCCACGACGCGAGCCAGGTGGTCAGCACGACCCCCGCCATCGGCAGGATCAGCACCGGATCGGACCAGCCGTACGCCGGCGCCGGGAACCAGTCCGCGTCGACGGCGATCCGCGTGATCCCCATGGCGGCGACCGTGCCGACGATCCCGCCGATCGCGGCGCCGATGATGCCGACCACGAGGCCCTGCAGCGCCACGGCTCGGCGCTGGCGGGCCGCGGAGGCGCCCACCAGCCGGAGCAGCGCGACCGTGCGGACCCGGCCGGCGATGATCGTCGAGAAGGTGTTCGCCGTGACGATCGCCCCGACGTAGGCGGCGATCGCGAGGAACACGATGGCGACGATCCGCAGCGCGACGGCCGCGAACTCGCTCTCGCCCGCGCGCTCGTTCGCGCCGATGACGGCGGCGAGCACGTTGCCGATGTGCAGCAGCGCGACGCCGAACGACGCGCTCAGGGCCGCGACGAGGATGCTCGGCCCGTTGCCCTTCAACGTGAACCGGATCATGCCGCCGCCTCCATCGCGAGCATGATCGCGGAGATCTCGGACGGCTCCATGCGGGGCCGGTCGTCGACGACGCGGCCGTCGGCGAGGAACAGGATGCGGTCGGCGTAGCTCGCCGCGATCGGGTCGTGCGTGACCATCGCGATCGACTGGCCGTACTCGCTGCTGGCCGCGGCGAGCAGCTGCAGCACCTCGCGGCCGGTGCGCGAGTCGAGGTTGCCGGTGGGCTCGTCGGCGAACACGAGGTCCGGCCGAGTGGCGAGCGCTCGCGCGATCGCCACGCGCTGCTGCTGTCCGCCGGAGAGCTCGTGCGGTCGGTGACGGAGCCGTCCGCCGAGCCCGAGGGTGGTCTCGAGCCGGTCGATCCAGGCGCGCTCCTCGGCGCTCGGACGCCGGCCGTCGAGCTCGAACGGGAGCAGCAGGTTGCCCTCGATGTCGAGCGTCGGCACGAGGTTGAAGGCCTGGAACACGAAGCCGACCCGCCGCCGGCGCACGAGCGTCAGCTGGCTGTCGGCCATCGTGCCGATCTCCGCCTCGCCGAGCCACACGCGGCCGGAGGTCGGGCTGTCGAGTCCGGCCATGATGTGCATGAGCGTCGACTTGCCGGAGCCCGACGGGCCCATGATCGCGGTGAACTCGCCGCGGCGGAGTCCGAGGCTCACGTCGCGCAGCGCGTGCACGGGGTTGGCGTCGCCGCCGTAGGTCTTGGTGAGGGAGTGGACCCGGGCCACGAGGCCCGCGTCGTCGAGGCTGCTGTCCATGCCTTCGACGCTAGGGACGGGCGGTCGGCGGCGGATCGGGCGTCGGGCGGAAGGCCGTCATCCGCGGGGATGACCGGGCGGCCGTCCTCGTCGTCCGCTCAGTCGACGAGGCGGTTCTCGAAGGCGTAGACGACGAGCTGCACGCGGTCGCGGAGGCCGAGCTTCGCGAGGATGCGGCTGATGTGCGTCTTCACCGTCGCCTCGCTGACGTACTCGCGTCCCGCGATCTCCGAGTTCGACAGCCCCTGCGCCGCGAGCAGGAACACCTCGCGCTCGCGTGCGGTGAGCTCGCCGAACGCCTCGGGCTCCGTGCGCGCGGCGGATCGGGAGCCGAACTGCTCGAACAGCTCGCGGGTGGCGCTCGCGGCGATGACCGAGGTGCCGGCGTGCACCGTGCGGATCGCAGCGAGCAGGAACTCCGGGTCGGCGTCCTTGAGCACGAACCCGGAGGCGCCGGCGCGGATCGCGCGGGTCGCTGCCTCGTCGAGGTCGAAGGTCGTGAGCACGATGATGCGCGGGGCCGGCGCGCCGGCCGGGATGCCGCCGAGGATGCGGGTCGTGGCGTCGATGCCGTCGAGCACGGGCATCCGGATGTCCATGAGGATCACGTCCGGCTTCGTCGAGGACGCCAGGCGGATGCCCTCGAGCCCGTCGCCGGCCTCCCCCACGAACTCGAGATCGGGCTGCGAGGCGACGAGCATGCGGATGCCGGTGCGGAAGAGCGACTGGTCGTCGACGAGCGCGACGCGGATGCGATCGGTCATGTGGTGGGAGTTCCTTCCGGGAGGAGCGCGAGCGGCATCGCGCCCGTGAGGCCGCCGGGCAGCCAGGCGCGCACGACGAAGACGGGGCCGGTCTGCTTGGCGCTGAGGCTGCCGCCGACGAGGCTGGCGCGCTCGGTCATGCCGGCGAGCCCGTGGCCGTGGCCGAGCGGCCCGCCGGGGTGCGTCGCGGGTGCGCGCACGGTGTTCGAGACGGAGAGGTGGAGGCCGGTGGCGGTCCAGTCGAACCGCACCAGCACCTCGGCCGCGGGGTCGCCGTGCCGGAGCGCGTTCGTCAACGACTCCTGCACGATCCGGTACACGGCGAGCTGCGTCGAGGTGCCGAGCGGCATCGAGTCGCCCGTCGACTCGACGCGGAGGTCGAGGCCGGCGGCGCGCAGCTGGGAGTAGAGCCGATCGAGGTCGTGGAGCGCCGGCTGCGGGGCGTCGCCCTGCGTGTGGCGCAGCTGGGCGAGCAGGACCCGCACGTCGGCCAGCGCCTCGCGGGCCGTGCCGGCGATGGTCTGCAGCGCCTCGTCCACGGCCTCCGGCTGGCTCGCGCGGAGGTAGCGCGCGCCGTCGGCCTGGGCGATCACGACGGCGAGCGAGTGGGCGACCACGTCGTGCATGTCGCGGGCGATGCGCGTGCGCTCCTGCTCGGCGACGACCTCGCGCTCGGCCTGCACGACCTGCGCCTGGCTCTGGCGTCCGCGGCGCCAGGTCGCGACCAGCAGGCCCACCGTCCAGGCCAGGAGGAACCCGGCGACGGCCGCACCGAACGCGAACGCCGCCGACCCGATCGCCGCGAGGATGCCGCTGATGCCGGAGTTGGCGAGCGACCCGACCCCGCGGATCACGAGCGTCGTGTAGACGCCGACGAACGCCGCGCCGACGAAGGCGGAGGTGAACCCGAGCCAGCGGACGACGCGGTTGCCGTAGGCGGAGGTGGCGTAGAGGATCGCGAGGATGATGAGGTTCGAGGGCCCGATCGGGTTGATGCCGATCGCCATCTCGACGAGCGCGACGAGCCAGGCCGCGCCGAGCGCGAGCCCGGGCGACAGCCGCCGCAGCGCGAGTGCGCCGGAGAGGCCGATGAGCGTGAAGACCTCGGCGCCGGAGGAGTTGTAGGCGATCGCCGGCAGGTAGCCGACGAGCACCAGCACGAGCGCGATCACGACGTCGGCGATCAGCTGCCGTCGCGTGATCGGGCGGAACATGAGGTCCACGGTACGCACCGCGCGGCGCGGCGGGCGGCCGGGCGGCCCGGAATCGTCCTGGCGGCGCCCCGGAATCATCCTGGGGATGTACTCCGAGCGGCCAGCGAGGGCTCGGATGCGCCGCCTACCCTTATGGGATGGCCACCGTGGAGCTCACCGACCAGAACTTCGAATCCACCGTCCTCGAGGGCGGCATCGTGCTCGTCGACTTCTGGGCCGACTGGTGCGGCCCGTGCAAGGCGTTCGCGCCGATCTACGACGCGGCGTCGAACGACAACTACGACGTCGTCTTCGCGAAGGTCGACACCGACGCGCAGCAGGGCCTCGCCGGCGCGGCCGACATCCAGGCGATTCCGACGCTCATGGCGTTCCGCGACGGCATCGGCGTCTTCAAGCAGGCCGGCGCCCTCCCCCGCCCGGCCCTCGACGACCTGCTCGCCCAGGTGCGGGCGCTCGACATGGACGCCATCAAGGCGAAGATCGCCGAGAGTGCCGACGTCACCGACGAGGACGGCCCCGCACGGGCCTGATCCGGGTCAGCGCGTCTCGGCCATCCGCAGGTCGACGCGGAGTCCCTGACGGGTCTTCACGATGACGGCCGGGATGCGCGGCTTGTCGCCGCGGTCCTCGAGCCGGCGCACGGCCTGGTCGAAGACGGCCTCGAGCCCGCGCGGCACGCGGCCGACCGGTCCGCTGACCCGGCGCCCCGCAAACAGGCGGACCTCGATCGGCGCGTCCCGGCCGTCCTCCTCCTGGTTCCGCGCGGGCGTGATCGTCGCGAGCTCGCCGTCGCCGGCGTCGACGATGGCCTGCAGCTCCTCCTGGCACGGATCGCTCGCCTCGAGGCGCATCGTGATGTCCTTGCGCTTGCGCGGCCGCAGATCGAAGTCGTAGTCGTCGAGCGACCCGGAGCCGCGGTCGGTGCGCGGGAGCGACGGGTCGCCCGCCTTCGCCTTGAAGAACGCCATGCGGCGAGACTACCGACGCCGCCTCAGGGACGGGCGCGCACGAGGTCGAGCACGAGCTTGCCGTGCACGTGGCCGTCCATGAGCCGGGTGTAGGCGGCGGTCACGTCCTCGAGCGGCGCGCGGCCCGCGATCGGCACCGAGACCTCCCCGGCGGCGACGAGGTCGGCCAGCGCGCGGAGCTCGTCGAGGCCCGGGGTCGTGTGCGCGCCGGCGTTGCGCACACCGTGTCGCTCGACGGCGGCGGAGTCCGCGTTCGTGTTGATCCGGTCTGGGGCGACGCCGAGCTCGAGCCCGACCTCCACCGTGCCGCGTCCGGCGTAGTCGAGCACCGCGTCGACCGTCGGCGCGATCGCCCGCACCCGGTCAGCGAGCCCGTCGCCGTAGGCCACCGGCTCGACACCGAGATCGCGCAGGAAGGCGGCCGTGTCGTCCGACGCGGTGCCGA
Source organism: Schumannella sp. GW821-FHT10F01 (assembly GCF_058809295.1). Lineage (NCBI taxonomy): Bacteria > Bacillati > Actinomycetota > Actinomycetes > Micrococcales > Microbacteriaceae > Schumannella > Schumannella sp. GW821-FHT10F01. Next base: position 76,059 of record NZ_JBXASM010000009.1, on the reverse strand, counting down.
TCACCCGCGCGCCGCGGAGCCGGCAGAGCTGCACGGCGAAGACCCCGACGCCGCCCGCGGCCGCCCCGACCAGCACGGTGTCGCCGGCGCGCACGCCGACGGCCTGCACTGACGCCCAGGCCGTGCGGCCGGCGATGTCGAGCACGGCCGCCTCGACGAGCCCGAGCCCCGGCGGCACGGGGCTCACGCGATCGGCGGCGACGACGAGATGGTCGGCCTGCGCGAAGAACCGGTGGCCCCCGAAGACCCGGTCCCCCACCCGCACGCCGTCGACCCCGACGCCGACCTCGTCGACCACCCCGGCATAGTCGTTGCCGTTGCCGGAGGGCAGCTCGACGCGGTGACGGCTCGGCCCGCCGGCCGCGATCTTCGCATCCACCGGATTGAGCCCGGCGTGGTGCACGCGGACCCGGACCTCGCCCGGCCCGGCATGCGGTTCGGGCACCTCCGCGACGGTGAAGACCTCCGGTCCGCCGAAGCGGTCGAAGCGGACGGCGCGTTCGGTGCCCGGGACCATGACGCCAGGCTACGCGCCGCGAACTGGGGTGGCGCGGCGAGGCCCGGCCGCCGTCGCTCGGGAGTATGTTGAGCATCCGTCCGCATCTGGAAAGGGATCTATCGATGAGCGACGCAGCACAGACCTCCCCCGAGCCCGCGGTGCCGCAGGCGCCCGGCTACGCCGCCCCGGCCGCACCGCAGCAGGACCCGGGCCAGTACTCGCAGCCGCAGCAGTGGGGCCAGGCGCCGCAGCAGGGTCAGTACACCCAGCCCGGGCAGTACGCGCCGCAGGACGGCCAGTACGCCCAGCCCGGCCAGTACCAGCCGCAGCAGGGCCAGTACGCCCAGCCCGGGCAGTACGCGCCGCAGGACGGGCAGCAGCCGCCGCCGTACGGCCAGCCGGGCCAGTACGGCGCCCCGCAGCAGTTCGGCGCCGTGCCGCAGCACCAGTACGCGGCCGCGCCGCGCCCGACCGGATGGAGCGCCCCGGGCGTGAAGCTGATGGTCTTCGGCTTCGGCATCGCCGCGCTCGGCATCATCATCACGCTCGGCACGTTCCTCTTCGCACCGGGCGACCACTTCATCCTGCTCTGGGGCCCGGTCGTCTTCGGCATCATCGCCGGCATCCGCGGCGCCATCTCCTACGCGCGAGGTCGCTGACGCGCCGTCCGGCTCCGCGAACGGCGAAGGCCCGCCGCCCCGAGGGGCGGCGGGCCTTCGTCAAGAAGCTCGCGGTATCAGCGGCGAACCGTCAGCGACGGAGCCCGAGGCGCTCGATGAGCGAGCGGTAGCGGGCGATGTCGATGTCCTGCAGGTAGCCCAGCAGGCGACGGCGCTGGCCGACCAGGAGCAGCAGTCCACGACGCGAGTGGTGGTCGTGCTTGTGCTCCTTGAGGTGCTCGGTGAGGTCCTTGATCCGCTTGGTGAGGATCGCGACCTGCACCTCCGGGGAACCGGTGTCACCGGGCGTGGTGGCGTACTCGTCGATGATCGCCTTCTTGATGTCTGCATCCAGGGCCATAGAGGGATCCCCTTTCACTCGTTGCGCGGTGCTCGCTCCCCGATGGAGCGGGCGCTCTGTGTCCGCGGCCGTTCTGACGGCAACCTGGCAATGCTACCAGGCGCGAGGTTCAGCGGACGACGAGCTCCGCGACGGAGTGGATCAGCGTGCCGGGCGCGCCGCCGGCGGCGCTGCCGAACACCACGACGACGGCGGCGACGATCCCGCCGACGGCCCAGGCGGCGCGACGGGTGCGGGCGGAGCGCACCTCGCCCTCGAGCCGGCGGAAGGCCGCGACCTCGACCGGGTCGGACAGCTCCGACGACGGACGCGGGCGCCAGACGTCGGCGAGCTCGGCCGCGGCGGCGAGGTCGGCGACCTCGTCAGCCTCGAGCGCGCCGGGCAGGTGGGCCAGCCAGGCGTGCAGCTGGTCGAGGAAGAGCACGGGCACGGCCGTCCGCTCGATGGACGCCGGGTCGGAGCCGACGAGCACGACCGCGGCCGACACCGGCACGTGCCGGCCGAGCGCGACGCCGAGGCGGCTGGCGACGTCCTCGCGGAGGGTGAGGGCGTCGAGCACAGCCGACTCGTCGCCGGCGCTCGAGCCGAGCGTGTCGCCCGCGGCGCGCACGCGGCGGCCGCGGGAGTCGCGGGTGACGAGCAGCACCGCGCCGGCGGGACCGACGAGCAGGTGCGCGAGGTCGCCGCCGTCGGCGGAGACGGGCAGCGAGTGCAGCACCGACCAGCCGGCCAGCGCGTCGACGGTCCTGGCCACGCGCTCCTCGGCGCGGGCCTCCGCGAAGGCCTCGCGGGCCGACGGCGCGAGCGGATCGCGGCCGATCAGCCGGGCGAGCGCGCCGCGCGGGGTGGACGAGTAGGCCTGGAGCTCGAGGCAGCGGCGCATCGCGGCGGCGCCGGCGGGGCGACCGCGCAGGCTGCGCAGCGGCGGCCGCGGCGCGGTGGCCGGATCCGGGATGACGACCGGCGCCGTGCTCGCGAGCGCCACGGAGTCGTGCTCCGACGCCGTCACGTCCGGTCGGACCGTCTGCAGCATGATCATCGCCTCCCCCAAGACGCCTCCGACGCTACGCGCGCGGCCGCGCACCGCGGCATCCCCAGAACGGGGCCGGGCCGGTGCCGCTCGTTCCCGGCCGGATCCGGCAGACTGTCTGCGGCGCACCAGCACGAGGCGCCGGCGCAGGAGGACACGTGATCGCAGCCAGGATCCTCGATGTCGTGCTGATCCTCCTGCTCCTCGCCTACACGGTGGTCGGATGGCGGGACGGCTTCGCCAGGACGGTCGGCGCCGTCGTCGGGCTCATCGTCGGCGCCGTGATCGCGTTCCTCGGCATCCCGCTGCTCGTGCCGCTCATCCCCGACCCGACCTGGCGCATCGTCGCCACGATCGCGGCCACCGTGCTGCTCATCGTCGGGCTGCACGCCGCCGGCAGCGCGGTCGGCAAGGCGGCGAGCCGTCCGCTCTCGACCCGCCGCCCGCTGCGTGTGCTCGACCGCATCGTCGGCGCCGCGCTCGCGCTCGTCGTCGCCGCCCTCTCGAGCTCGCTCGTGCTCGGCAGCCTGCAGTCGCTCGGCGCGCCCGTCGTGTCGGAGGCGGCCGCGGGATCCTGGGTGCTGCGCGGCATCGACCGGGTCACGCCCACGCCGGTGCAGGCGGGCGTCGCCCGGCTGCGGTCGCTCGTGCTCGAGTCCGGGCTCCCCCGCATCGGCGAGGCCCTCGGCGGCATCACCGAGTCGCCGGGCGCCCCCGAGGTCGACACCGGCACCTCGGCGCTCCAGGCCGCCGCGAGATCCGTCGTGCGCATCAACGGCACCGCGTACGCCTGCGGCCAGAACCAGTCCGGCAGCGGCTTCGTGGTCGCCGCCGACCGCATCCTCACGAACGCGCACGTGGTCGCGGGGGTGAGCGCGCCCGTCGTCGACGCCCCGGACGGCCAGGCCGTGCAGGCGCGCGTCGTGTACTTCGATCCGGTGAACGACCTGGCCGTGCTCGCGACCAACGGGCTGCGGGCGGCGCCGCTCGGGCTCGCGGCCGAGCAGGCGGTCGGCACCGACGGCGTGATCGACGGCTACCCGTACGGCGGTCCGTTCACGACCGGCGGCGCGCAGGTGCTCGCGCTGTCGACCGAGCGCGTCGAGGACATCTACGGCGACAGCCGCAACCCGCGGCAGATCTACACGCTCGCCGCGAAGGTCGAGCCGGGCAACTCCGGCGGTCCGTTCCTCACCTCCGCCGGCACCGTCGCCGGACTGGTGTTCGCCGAGAACGCGGACGACCCGGAGCTCGGCTACGCGATCGGCCCGGCCGTCGTCGGCCCGGTCGCCGCGCGCGCCGCCGCCCTCGGCGCCGCGGTCGACCCTGGGCACTGCACCAAGGGCTGACCGTGCCCGCTCGGCGGCACCGCAGCCGCGGTCCGCACCGGGAGGGACGAGACACTTCGGACGCGGATGGGCGGCGTAGCCTGCCCGGATGACGAGGATGAGCATCCGCCCGGGCGACATCACCCGGATCGAGGTGGACGCCGTCGTCAACGCCGCCAACTCGTCGCTGCTCGGCGGCGGCGGGGTGGACGGCGCGATCCACGCGGCGGGCGGGCCCGGCATCCTCGCCGAGTGCCGGGCGCTGCGGCGGGACGCCTACCCGGACGGGCTGCCGACCGGTTCCGCGGTCGCGACCGGCGGCGGCAGGCTGCCGGCGCGCTGGGTGATCCACACCGTCGGCCCCGTGCACGGTCGCGGCACCCGCGCGCAACTCGAGTCGTGCTATCGCGAGTCACTCCGCGTCGCCGACGAGCTCGGCGCCCGGACGGTCGCCTTCCCGGCGATCAGCGCCGGCGTCTACGGCTGGCCGCTCGACGACGCCGTGCGGGCGGCGGTCGAGACGGTCGCCGGCACGGTCACCCGGGTCGAGGAGGTCGTGTTCGTGCCGTTCGGGGCGACCGCCGAGGCCGCCTACCGCGCTGCGCTCAGGACGGGATCATCCACCACTCCGTGAACGCGGCGGCGCGCCCGTCGTCGGCGAAGCGGATGACCCAGAGGTTCACGAAGGTCTCGTCGCCCGGATAGACCGTGCGCCCCTGCACGACGGCCGTGTCCGGGGTCTCGACGACGACCTCCCATTCGAAGCCCGGCTCGGACGGCTCCTGCTCCGCGATCCACCAGTCCGCGATCGCGGCGGCGCCCCGGATCGGCTCGCGCCAGGGCGCGGTCAGGTACTCCGCAGTGTCGGTGAAGAGCGCGGTGATCTCCAGCCGGTCATCGCTGCGCCACGCCCGCACATAGCCCGCGATCCAGTCCTCTGCTCTCGTCATGGGGCCGGTCTACACCTGTCCGATGACACGCGGGGCGGCGCACCGGGGGTTGACGCCGCACGGACACGGGTGCACCCTGAGGGCAGACCAACTCATCGCCCAGAAGTGCTGGAGTCACTGACCCGCCACTGGGCGATGAGTCTTTAACGTGGCGCCTCGCCTGCGGCCCGCAGGTCAGAACTGCGGCGGTGGACCCCACGGCGATGCCGGACGCGGACGATCGTCCGTCTCGTCCGCGGCGTCGTCGGACCCGCCTGCGGGCTCGGCGGGCGGGGCCGGGGGCGCCGGCGGTGCCGATGGCGGCGTGCTCGGCGCCGGGACGCCCGGCGGGGTCGTCGAGGAGAACGGAGCCGGCGGCGGCGTGCTCGGAGCCGCCGGCGTGCTCGGGGCCGCCGGCGCGACAGGGGCGGACTGCGGTGCACCGGGTGCGGTCCACCCGCCGGGCTGCTGCGGAGCGGCGGACTGGGGGCTCCATGCGCCCGGCTGCCGGGGTGCGGCGGACTGGGGGCTCCATGCGCCCGGCTGCTGGGGTGCGGCGGGCTGACCGTTCCATGCTCCCGGCTGCTGCTGGGGCGGCCCGGGCTGCGGCGGCGTGGGCTGGCCGTTCCAACCACCCGGCTGCTGCGGCGCGGGCTGCGGGGGCGCGGCGCGATAGGGGTCGTAGGCGGGCTGCGCGGGGGCGCCCGAGGGGGATCCGCCCCATCCGCCCTGCTGGGGAGCGTGCGGCTGCGACGGCTGCGGCCACGGCGCCCCGGCCTGCGGCGCGGTGCCGGGCTGCGGTGTGCCGTACTGCGGTGTGTCGACCTGCGGCGTGCCGTACTGCGGTGCGGCCGCCTGCTGGCCCCACGGCCTCTGCGGCTCGGGCTGTGCGGCGGGCTGATGCGGAGCAGCCGGGAACGCCGGCTGCTCCGGAGCCGGGGCCGCCTCCGCCGGATACCCCGCGCTCGGCGGCGTCACGGGCGCGGGTGCCGCGGGCGCGGCCGCCGCTGCGGGTGCGGGCGCCGCCGCGGGTGGGGTCTCCGCCGGGGGCGCGGCCGCCGCCGCGGGCGACTCGGACGGCTCCGACGGCGTCTCGACGGAGGCGGGCGCACTCGGCGTCGCGGGCGCCGCTCCCCCGCCGGTCTCGATCGCGTCGTCGCCGACCGGCTCGGCCCGTTCGACCTCGGACTCCGCCGCGATGCTCCACGAGCCGCTCGCCGGGGTGGACTCGGAGGACGACGCCGCGGATTCGACCGGCGAGGGCTCGACGGGCTCGGGCGCGACGGGCGAGGGCGCCACCGGTGCCGCCGCGACCGCGGCACCCGCTCCCGCGACCGGCGCGTGGGTCTGCACGTACGGGCTCTGCTGGAACTGCTGCGGCGCGACGCCCTGCGGCGCCCCCGTGTACCCGTACTGGCTGTACTCGCCGGGCGCCGGCCCGCCGGGCGCGGGCTGGCCGGGACCCCCGACGGCAGGCGCGCCCGGTCCGCCGCCGAGCAGGGCCCGACGGCTCGCGGTCACGGCGTCGAGCAGCTCGCGCTCGTCGAGCTGCGACTGCGCGCGCACGGCGCCGGTGACGATCCGCTGCCGGGTCATCGCGAGGCGCGTCGCATCCCGGATGTAGGTGTTCATGAGCTTCGCACGGCCGACGGTGCGGGCCCAGGCGCGAGCGCGTCCACGACCGGCCGCGGTGCCGAGGGAGGCGATCTCGGAGGCGTTGAACCAGCCGGCGGCGGCGTACTCGCCGAGCCGCTTCACCACGAGCTTCGACTCCGCCCGCCGCAGGAACACGACGAGCACGATCATGCCGGCGAAGATCGGCACCTCCACGACGACGTAGAAGATGAAGAAGCCGAACAGCCCGGGCACGATCGACGACGAGCCGTTCCACAGCGCGTGCAGCAGCATCGCCGGGATGAGCCCGACGACCGCGCCGAGCACGCCGAGCCAGCGGTTGCCGTAGCGGGCGGCGATGCCGATCGCCAGACCCGTGCACGAGGTGAAGAGCACGTGCGCGAACGGCGACATGATGCCGCGCAGCAGGAACGTCATCAGCACGGTGCCGAGCCCGCCGCCGCTGTCGATCGCGCGGCCGAAGTAGAGGATGTTCTCCGTGAAGGCGAACCCGCCGGCCACCGTCGCCGCGTAGACGATGCCATCGACCGGCCCGTCGAAGTACTTGCGGGCGATGAGGAAGATCAGCAGGACGCCGAGGCCCTTCGACGACTCCTCGATGATCGGCGCCTGGATGACCGCGCCGAAGAACTGCGAGCCCTCCGACGTCGGGTCGGAGCCGCTCGTGAGCTCGTAGATCTGCACGCCGAGGCTCACGAGCAGGGCCCAGATCACTGCGACACCGGCGCCCCAGAGGAAGCCGAACAGGCGCACCGGCCACGGCTCCGGCTCGAAGCGGTCGATCCACCAGATGCCGAGCAGCACGATCGCGAGCGGGATGAGCGCGAGCACGCCGCCCGCGACGGCCGCGACGCCGAGCTCGAGCAGCGTGTAGGCGAGCGCGATGAGCAGGGCGAGCCCGGCGACCGAGATGCCGACGATGCCGACGACGAACAGGGCGCCGCGCTTCTTCGGGGCGGGCTGACCGAGCGCGGCGGCCGGGGACTGCTGCGTCTCGGCGCGCACCTGCGCGGGCGCCGAGGCCGGCGTCTGGCCCCAGCCGCCCGGACCGGGCTGCGCGGGACCTGGCTGTGCGGGCTGTCCGTAGCTCATGCGCTCACCCTACTTCTGCTGTTCCCTCAGGATCGCGAGCGCGCGGGACACGCGCCGCGAGAGCCCGGGCACCCGGGCGCGCGGCGGGATCTTGGCCCGCTCGAGCATCGAGACGACCTCGGCGCGCTGGGCGGCGAGCACCGACTCGACGGCCGTCTGGCGCACCTCGGCCGCCCGCAGTCCCACGATGAAGGCGACGATCGCGACGATCGCCTCCGCGACGCCGAGCGCGAGCATCCGCCCGTCCGCGAGGCCGCCGGTCGCGACGGTGCCGATCGCGACGGCGATGACGATGACGAGCCCGACCACGCGGAGCAGGCTCGACGTGCTGTAGCGGCGCTCGCGCACCCGGTCGGCACGCTGGAGCCGCTGCTGGAAGGCGCGGAGCTCGACGGGCTCCATCGACAGCGACTCCCGATCGCGCAGGTCGCGGCGCATGCGCGCGTAGCTCGGTCGCTCGCGGCGCACCGCCGAGAGCGCGCCGACGACCCCGACCACGAAGACCGCACCGGTGCTCGCGACGAGCAGCCCGAGCACCGCGCTGAGGTCGCCGTGCACGTTGACCGACGAGCGGATGACGGAGTCGACCGTGAACGCGACGCCGACCGACAGCACCGCCGTGATCGCGATCGTCCAGACGAGATCGCGGATGCGCCGCTCCGACAGCGATTCGAGCTCGTCGTCGTCGCGCGCGCGGCGGGCCTCGATCGAGGCGGTCACGGCGTCGACCACGAGGAGCAGGACCGTCACCGCTCCGAGGAACAGGGCGGCGAGCAGCAGGGCGCGGTTCTCCATCGACGTCGAACCTACCGCCGCGCCCTCAGGCCGAGCGGTCGCGCGCCGCGGCCGCGAGCTCGAGCAGCCGGGCGCGCGTGCCGTCGCTCAGCGTCGCGTCGAGGCGGCGGTCGGCCGAGCCGTCCGCGTCCGCACCGGCCTCGCGGGCCCAGGTGAGCAGCGACGCCTCGACCTCGGTCACGGCGGGCGCCGCCGGGTCGTCGCCCTGCTCGCGCAGCTCGGCCGCGAGCTCATCGGCCAGGTCGTCGCGGCCCGCGGCGGCCAGCAGGGCGTGCACGACCAGCGCGGTCATCCGCTCGCCGATCACGGGGACGACGGCCTCGCGCGCGTCGTCCCAGCGGCGCGCGGCCGCCTGGGTCTCCGGGTCGCCGCTCATGGCGACCAGCCTAGGCGGCGCGCGCCGACGGGTCGATCAGGCCGCGCTGGCGGCGCCGTCGTCGGCCGCGTCGTCGAACACGCCGCTGCGGATCGCCTGGAACACGTCGACGGCGGCCTGGGCGAGCCGGCCATGGCTCGACGGCACGGCACGCCGCCGGCCGTCTGCGAAGCGCAGCTCGACCGCGGGGCCGGAGTCGACGATGCGCGCGCCGAGCGACTTCGCCCAGGAGGCGGCGAGGCGCGACACGACGGGATCCGTGGAGATGACCCGCACCGCGTCGCCGCGGCCGACGGGTCCGCTGCTGCGGAGCAGCGCGCGGGCCACGAGCCCGGGCCCGAGCAGGGTGACGACCTGGTCGTCGGTGATCCAGTCGGGAACGCCGAGCACGTCGTCCTGGTCGATCAGCAGCAGCTCGGGCAGCTCGGTCGAGGTGTCGCGCCAGGCGACGCGGTCGTGGTTCGCGAAGCCGACCGTGTCGGGTCCGTTCGCCTCGACCTCGCCCACGACGAAGCCCCGGCCGCGGGCGGTCGGGCGCAGACGCAGCTGGCCGGCACCGGGCCGCGGCACGACACCGGTGGAACGGCGGAGGATGCCGGACGAGTCCGGCGCAGTGGTAGGGAGTGCGGTCATCATCAGGTTCAGGGGATCCCCCTCTCGCTCCCAGATAACGAGGCCGCCCTGCTCGCTATTCCCCGACTGTCGGACTCGCGACCGCGCCTCCCAGCACCTTCCCGGGATTGAGGATGCCGAGCGGATCGAACGCGGCCTTGAGCCGCCGCTGGAGCTCGATCTGGGGCTCCCCCAGCTCGTCCGCGAGCCAGCGCCGCTTGAGGATGCCGACCCCGTGCTCGCCGGTCAGCGTGCCGCCGAGCCGCAGCGCGGTCTGGAACAGCCGGTCCGCCGCGTCCCACACCGCCTCGGGCACGACCGGTCGGCCGTGCGCGTCGTGCTCGGCCTCGAACACGAAGTTCGGGTGCAGGTTGCCGTCGCCCGCATGCGCCACGGTCGGGATCTCCAGGCCGGTCTCGGCCTCGATCCGCTCGATGGCGGCGAACATCGCCGGCAGCGCGCTGCGGGGCACCGAGACGTCCTCGATGAGCACCGTGCCGCGCTCCTCCATCGCCGGATGGAACGCGCGGCGGAGCGCGAACATCCGCTCGCCCTCGTCGCGGTCGGCCGTCAGCACGGCGTCGCCGCCGAGCCCGCGGATGACGGCGAGCACGGACTCCGCCTCGGCCGCGGCACCCTCGCCGTCGGTCTGCGCGAGCAGCGCGACGCCGTCGGTGCGGATCGCGGGCACGACGCCGCGGCGCTCGAGGTGCTCGGCGATGCCGGCCACCGCGCGGCGGTCGAGCAGCTCGAGGATCGCCGGCCGGAGCCCGCGCGCGGTGATCACGGCCGCGGCCCGCGCCGCGCGCTCCACGTCGTCGAAGCGGGCCGCGATGGTGACGACGCCGCCGCGCGGCAGCGGCCGCAGCTTCAGCGTGGCCTCGACGATGACGCCGAGCGTGCCCTCCGACCCGATCATCAGCGCGGTGAGGTCGTAGCCCGTGACGCCCTTGACCGTGCGGTGGCCGAACTCCATCAGCGTGCCGTCCGCGAGCACGACCTTCAACCCGAGCACCGCCTCCCGCGTCACGCCGTACTTCGCGCAGAGCAGGCCGCCCGCATTCGTGGCGATGTTGCCGCCGACGGTCGAGATGGCGCGGCTCGCGGGATCCGGTGCCCACCAGAGGCCGTGCTCGGACAGCCGCTCGTTGAGCTCGGCGTTGATGATGCCGGGCTGCACGACGGCGAGCTCGTCGTCGACCGAGACCTCGAGCAGGGCGTCCATCGAGCGGGTGGAGAGCACGATCTCGCCGGCGTCGCCGATCGCGGCCCCGGCCAGGCCGGTCCCCGCGCCGCGCGGCACCACCGGGATGCGGTGGGCGGTGGCGAAGCGCAGGGTCTCCTGCACGTGCTCGATCGTGCGGGCCTCCACGACCGCGAGCGGCCGCCGGGCCGAGACGTGCCCGGAGCGGTCCGATCGCGCGGCCTCGAGCGCTGCGTCCCCCATCAGGAGCGCGTCGCCGAGGCGGTCGCGCAGACGGCTCATCCTGTCGACGGATTCGATGGTCACAGCGCCGGCCTCCTCGCTCCGAGTCTACCGAGCACGCCCCGGGCACCGAGCCTGGCGACCTCGCCGACTCCCTACCATCGAGGACATGCCCGCGAACCCGGACCACCGGAGCCCCGCCGACGCGGACGACGCCCCGCACGACGACGCGGTCCCCGGGGACGGCCGTCCGGAGACCGCGCAGCAGCGCTCCGACCGCCATTGGGTCGAGCTGCTCCAGGAGCTCCGGGTGCTGCAGACCGGCACCCAGATCCTCACCGGCTTCCTGCTCACGCTCGCATTCCAGCAGCGGTTCGGCTCGCTGACCGGCGATCAGGTCGCCCTCTACCTCGCGCTCGTCGTGGTCGCCGTGCTCGCGACCGTGCTCGGGCTGGCCCCGGTGGCACTGCATCGCTCGCTGTTCCGCCGCCGGCTCAAGTCGGAGCTGGTCGAGGTCGCCCACGCGCTCATGCTCGTGACGCTGACGCTCGTGGCGCTCGTGTTCGCGGGAACCGCCGCGCTGATCTTCGACGTCGTCGTCGGGCCGGTCGCGGCGATCGTCGCCGCGATCGCCTCGGCCGCGATCATCGCGGGACTCTGGATCGGCCTGCCGACCGCCATCCGAGCGCGGGGGCGCGAGTCGTGAGCCCGGCGCACGCCGCGGAGCCGACCTCCGCCACGACGACGAGCGGAGCCCCCGGCGAGGCCCGCACGGAGCGGGACGACGACCTCCCCTCCCGCCGGACGCTCGTGCTCCGGCGCGCCTGGCGCGGCTTCCTGCGCGGCCGGGCCTACGACTCGGCGGCGGCCCTGACCTTCTTCGGCGCGCTCGCGCTGCTCCCGGCCGGGCTGCTGGCCGTGACGACCGTGAGCCTGCTCGACGGGCGGGCGCGAGCCGTCGACGACCTCACCGCGATCGCGACCACCTTCGCGCCGGACTCGGGCGAGACCGTGCACGACGCGCTCGGCGAGCTGCTCCGCCTCGAGAACCCGGGTGTCGCCCTCCTGCTCGGCCTCCTCCTCACGATCTGGACGGTCTCCGGCTACGCGGCCGCGTTCGGCCGCGCGGTCGACGCCGTCTACGAGAGCCAGGAGGGTCGGCGCTGGCCGCTGTTCCGGGCCCAGATGGTCGCGGTCGCGGTCGTCGTGGTCGTGCTCGCCTCCATCGCCGCCGCGATCCTCCTGCTCACGCCGACCGCGTCCGGCGACATCCTGGCGCGGCGGGGCGTCGATCCGGTGATCGAGACGATCTGGAACATCGCCAAGTGGCCGGTGCTCGTCGTCGTGCTCGTGCTGCTCATCTCGGTGCTGTACTACGCCGCGCCAGGGGTCCGGCTGCCCCGGCTGCGGTGGCTCACGCTCGGATCGGCGATGGCGCTCGGCGTCTGGGCACTGCTCACCGGGCTGTTCGCCCTCTACGTCGGCCTGACCGGCGCGTACGGGCACCTGTACGGCCGGCTCGGCCTGCTGCTGGCGGGACTGCTCTGGCTCTACCTCAGCAACGCCGCACTGCTCATCGGCGTGCAGCTCGACTCCGAGCTGCTGCGGGTCCGCCAGCTCGAGGAGGGCGTCGCGGCCGAGGAGGAGATCGTCGTGCCGCTCAAGCGCACGGAGCGGGTGCTGCGGCTCGCCGCCCAGCGGAGCGAGGACATCGCGGACGCCGAGCGGCTCCGCGACGCGGCACGCGAGCGCGCCGACGAGGCGTCCGAGCAGCCGGTCGATGAGGTCGCGCCGGACCTCAGTCCTGGTTCGACGCCGGGCCGGTGAGCGACATGCTCGGCTCGTCGGTGAGCTGGAGGCCGCCGTTGCTGTTCGCCGACATCGTCAGGGCCTCGAGCCACTGACGGTTGAGCTCGATCGGCTTCGAGCCGAAGTACTTGAAGAACATCGGGATGCCGGGGCCGATCCAGGCGGCGCTGTGGCCGTCGCCGATCGACGGGTCGTCCTTCCAGTTGATGAAGAAGCCCTCGCCGCGGCGCAGCTTGCTCGAGACGACGGCCTGGAGATGCGCGAGCACCCGGTCGTCGAGCACGATCTCCGACTTGAGGTTGCCGTACAGCAGCTTTCCCACGTCCGTCCTTCCCCACCCGCTCCGGGCGTCATCCGGGGCCCAGTGTAAGCAGAGCATGCGCGCGTCACTGCACCGACCGGACCGTGCCGGGAGCCGGGATGCTGGGCATCACCTGGGGCCGCCGGAACCCCCGCCGCCGACGGCTCTACCGTCGCGCCATGCCGGGACGACGGAACAGCAGCCTGAAGAAGCCGGAGCTCTACGAGGAGCTCCGCGACGACGGCGCGAGCAAGGAGAAGGCGGCCCGGATCTCGAACGCCGCAGCCGCGCGGGGCACGAAGGCGGTCGCACGGAAGGGCGGCGAGTCCGGGTCGTACGACGACTGGACCGTGCCGGACCTGCGGAAGCGCGCCAGGGAGCTCGGCATCGAGGGGTACTCCGGCAAGCGGAAGGCCGAGCTCGTCAGGATGCTGCGCGACCGCTGAGGCCGCGCCGGCGGCGCGACGGCGCAGCGGCGCGGCTCAGGTCGGACCGCGGCTCAGGCGCTCTTCGACTTCGCGGGCTTCTTCGCGGCGGTCTTCGCGGTGGTCGACTTGGACTTCGGGCCCGCGCCCTTCGCCGATCCCCGCTTCTCGTCGACGCTGCGGCGCAGGGCCTCCATGAGGTCGAGCACCTCGCCGCCCTCGTCCTCCTGCGCGCCGAAGGTCGCCTCGGTGTCGATCGACTCGCCCTGCTCGAGCTTCGCGTCGATGAGCTTGCGCAGCTGCACCTGGTACTCGTCGCGATACGCGGTCGGGTCGAAGTCGCCGGCGAAGCTCTCCACGAGCTGCTTCGACATCTCCAGCTCCTTCGCCGAGATGCGCGGATGCTCGTCGAGCTCCGGGAACGCGGCCTCGCGCACCTCGTCGTCCCAGAGCAGGGTCTGCAGCACGAGCACGTCGTCCATGACGCGGAGCGCGGCGAGCCGGGTGCGCTGCCGCAGCGAGAACTGCACGATCGCCGTGCGGTCCTCGCTCTCGAGGGTGCGCCGCAGCAGCGTGTACGCCTTCACCGACTTCGAGTCGGGGGCGAGGTAGTAGCTCTTCTCGAAGCGGATGGGGTCGATCTGCTCGGTCGGCACGAACTCGACGATGTCGATGTCGCGGCTGCGCTCCACCGGCAGCGACTCGAGGTCGTCCTTCGTGAGCACGACGGTCTCGCCGCCGTCGTCGTAGGCCCGGTCGATGTGCTCGTAGGGCACGACCTTGCCGTCGATCTCGCAGATGCGCTGGTAGCGGATGCGACCGCCGTCCTTGTCGTGCACCTGGTGCAGTGGCACGTCGTGGTCCTCGGTCGCGGAGTAGAGCTTCACCGGCACGTTGACCAGGCCGAAGCTCAGCGAGCCCTTCCAGATGGACCTCATGGGTTCATTCTGACCTTGAAGGTTGCCATTCCGATAGGGAGGCGGGCGGGGCATCCGCTGGGAGGCGGTGGCCGAACGGCCCCGCACGGGCCTAGCGTCGGCTCATGGCCGAGCAGACGACGACCGCATCGGTCGACGGCCACCGGCTGCGGCTGACCAACCTCGACAAGGTGATGTACCCGACGACGGGCACGACGAAGCGCGACGTGCTGCGCTACTACGCCGAGGTCGCGGAGTGGCTGCTGCCCCACGCGGCGGGCCGGCCGGTCACCCGCAAGCGCTGGGTGCACGGCGTCGACGGGCCGGTCTTCTTCGAGAAGAACGTGCCGGACTCCGCGCCGTCGTGGGTGCGCCGCCGCCGCATCGAGCACAAGGACCACGTGAACGAGTACCCGCTCGTCGAGGACTCCGCGACGCTCGTGTGGCTCGCGCAGCTCGGCGCGCTCGAGCTGCACGTGCCGCAGTGGCGGTTCGGGCCGCGCGGTGCGCGACGCGATCCCGACCGCCTCGTGCTCGATCTCGATCCCGGTGAGGGCGCCGGGGTGCCCGAGTGCGTCGAGGTGGCGAAGCTCGCCCGCGAGATCCTCCGCGACATCGGGCTCGATCCCGTGCCCGTGACGAGCGGCAGCAAGGGCGTGCATCTCTACGCCGGCCTCGACGGGTCGCTGTCGAGCGACCGGATCAGCGAGATCGCGCACGAGCTCGCGCGCGCGCTCGAGGCCGATCATCCGGATCTCGTCGTCAGCGATATGAAGAAGACGCTGCGCCGCGGCCGCGTGCTCGTCGACTGGAGCCAGAACAACGGCAGCAAGACGACGATCCTGCCCTACTCGCTCCGCGGACGGGACCGTCCGACCGTGGCGGCGCCGCGCACCTGGCGCGAGCTGCTGCATCCGGGGCTCCGCCAGCTCCAGCTCGACGAGGTGCTCGACCGGCTCCGCAGCCGTGGCGACCCCCTCGCGCACCTCGGCGGCGATCACCCCGACGAGGAGGCGGCCGCGGCAGCGGAGGACGGGACGGACGCGCTCGCGCGGTACCGGTCGATGCGCGACCGCGCGGTCACGCCGGAGCCGTTCGGCGACGAGGCCCACCGGGCCGCCACGGGCGGTCCGGGCGCCCGCGACGACGCCGAGCCGGTGTTCGTCATCCAGGAGCACCACGCGAGCCGGCTGCACTGGGACTTCCGGCTCGAGCACGACGGCGTGCTCGTGAGCTGGGCGCTGCCGAAGGGCGTGCCGACCGAGCCCGGGAGGAACCACCTCGCGGTGCAGACCGAGGACCACCCCATGGACTACGCCGGGTTCGAGGGCGACATCCCGAAGGCCGAGTACGGCGGCGGCCACGTCGACATCTGGGACTCCGGCACCTACGTGCTCGAGAAGTGGAAGGAGAAGGAGGTCATCGTCACGCTGCACGGCGGCCGCGGCGCGGCGCGCTACGCGCTGATCCGCACCGGCGGCGACCAGTGGCTCATCCACCTCATGAAGGACCAGCGCCCGGGGCACTGGTCCTCCGACGCGGCACGGCGCCACGCGGACGAGGTCGCTGCCGAGGAGGCGGCGGCGCGGGGGTCATCCGGGGCGTCCTCGAAGCGGTCCGGGTCCGGGGCGAACTCCGGGGCCGGGGCGAAGTCCGGGGCCGGGGCGAAGTCGGCGTCCGGGGCGAAGTCGGCGTCCGGCGCGCGACGGCCTCCGGACACCTCCCGCGCCCCGATGCTCGCGACGCTCGGCACGCCGGAGTCGATCCCCGAGGACGAGCGCGACGAGTGGGGCTACGAGATGAAGTGGGACGGCGTGCGCGCGATCGCCGTGATCGACCGCCGCGACTCCCCCGCGTCCGTCACGCTGCGGTCGCGGAACGGGCTCGACCTCACGCCGACGTTCCCGGAGCTCGCCGCGCTCGGCGATGCGCTGACGGGTGCCGAGACCGCGGTGCTCGACGGCGAGATCGTCGCCCTCGACGAGCGCGGACGCCCGAGCTTCTCCCGGCTGCAGCAGCGCCTCGGGCTCACCGCGCCGAGGGATGTCGAGCGCGCCCGCGCCGAGGTCGCCGCCGCCGTGCTGCTGTTCGACGTGCTCGAGACGGACAGCGACGACCTCACCAGGACGCCGTACGACGAGCGCCGCGTGCGGCTGGTCGGGCTGATCTCCGGCTCGCGCACCGTGCAGGTGCCCGGGGACGCCGGCGACTCCCTCGCCGACGCCCTGACCACGAGCCGGGAGCTCGGCCTCGAGGGCGTCATGGCGAAGCGCCGCGACAGCCGCTACCGCGAGGGCAAGCGCAGCGGCGACTGGATCAAGATCAAGCACACCGCGACCCAGGAGGTCGTCGTGATCGGCTGGACGGACGGCACCGGCCGTCGGGCCGGCACGCTCGGGGCGCTCCTGCTCGCGCTGCCCGACGGCGGCGGCCTCCGCTACGCCGGGAAGGTCGGCACGGGGTTCCGGGAGCGCGACCTCGTCGACGCGCGGACCCGGCTCGACCGCATCGGCCGGGCGACGCCGCCCGTGGACGGCGTGCCCGCGGCCGAGGCGCGGCGCGCGCACTGGTCGCGGCCGAGCCTGGTGGGCGAGGTCGAGTACTCGGAGCGGACCCGCGACGGGCGCCTCCGGCATCCGGTCTGGCGAGGCTGGCGCCCGGACAAGGACCCCGACTCCGTGCGGATCGAGGAGCCCGGATCATGATCGCCGCGCCGTCTCCCAACCCGGCGCGGATCTCCGGCACGGGTTGCGAGACGGCGCGGCGATCACCCGAACGGACGTCAGGTGAGATCGGCCTCCGTGCGCGGCGCCCCGGCCGCGCGCTCGGCCTCGACCCGCTGCGCCTCCTGGATCGTGCCCAGGTCGACGACGCCGGTGACCGGCGCCACTCCGCTGAGCCGCTCGGGTGACAGCACGCGCTCCACCTCGACGCGCTCCATGAGCCCGGCGCCGACGACGAGGTCGGCGATCGACGCGCTCGTGGTCAGCGCCTCGTGGGCGAGCTTCGCGGCCGCGGCGTAGCCGATGTACGGCGTCAGGGCGGTGACGACCCCGACGCTGGTGCCGACCTGCTGCGACAGCCGCGCCGTGTTGGCCGTGATGCCGTCGATGCAGTTCACGCGGAGCGTGCGGCAGGCGTTCGTCATCCAGGCCAGCGACTGCAGGATCGAGTGGGCGATGACCGGCTCGAACGCGTTGAGCTGCAGCTGCCCGGCCTCCGCCGCGGCGGTGACCGTGGCATCCGCGCCGATGACGCTGAAGGCGACCTGGTTCACGACCTCCGGGATCACCGGGTTCACCTTGCCCGGCATGATGCTCGAGCCCGCCTGGCGGGGCGGCAGGTTGATCTCGCCGAGCCCCGCCTGCGGTCCGGACGACACCAGCCGCAGGTCGTTGCAGATCTTCGACAGCTTCACCGCCGCGCGCTTGAGGATGCCGGACAGCGTCATGAAGATGCCGGCGTCGCTCGTGGCCTCGATGAGGTCGGGCGCGGTCTCGAAGGCGAGCCCGGTGACCTCCTCGAGCCGGCGGCGCACCGCCTCCGCGTAGCGCGGGTCGGCGGTGATGCCCGTGCCGATCGCCGTCGCGCCGAGGTTGATCTCGTTCATCCACGGGATGGCCTCGCTGAGCCGGTCGTAGTCCTCGGCGAGCGTGTGCGCGAAGCCGGTGAACTCCTGGCCGAGGGTCATCGGCACCGCGTCCTGCAGCTGCGTGCGGCCGACCTTGAGGATGTGCGCGAACTCGCGGCCCTTCGCCGCGAACGACTCGGTGAGCAGGCGGTGCTCCTCGAGCAGCCGCAGCACGCCGAAGACCATCGCGAGCTTGATCGCCGTCGGGTACACGTCGTTCGTCGACTGGCTGCGGTTGACGTCGTCGATCGGGTGCATCGCCGCGTAGTCGCCGCGCGCCAGCCCGAGCGACTCGAGCGCGACGTTCGCGATCACCTCGTTGGTGTTCATGTTCGTGCTCGTGCCCGCGCCGCCCTGGATGACGCCGACGACGAACTGGTCGTGGAACTCGCCGGCGACGATCCGCTCGCACGCGGCGTCGATCGCGTCGGCCTTCGCGGGATCGAGCGCGCCGAGCTCGCGGTTGGCCCGGGCAGCGGCCTGCTTGACCCGGGCGAGGGCGCGCACGAGGTCCGGGTAGTTGCTGATCGCGCGGCGCGTGATCGGGAAGTTGATGAGCGCACGGGCGGTGTGGATGCCCCAGTAGGCGTCGACGGGGATCGCCATCGATCCGAGGGAGTCGCTCTCGCCCCGCGTGGCCGACTCGCCGCCGGCGACCTGGTGCAGGCGCTCGGATGCGGCCTCCGGTCCCGTCGTCACGGCGTTCTCGTCGCCGGCGATGATCTCCTCGCCCTCCGAGGCGGCTCCGGCGGCGGAGGCGGACGAGGGGGCGGACGTGCTGGACGCGGTCGCTTGTGGCGCGCGCCCGGATGCGCTCTGCATCGGGGATCTCCTTCGATCTCGACTCATCCGCGCGGGGGTGCGGCGCGGGACAGTCAGAGCCTAGCCACCGCCGGTTCAGCCGCCGGGGAGGACGAGCGCGCTGAGGTGCGGCACGATCAGCACGATGCCGAGCGCGACGGCGAGCAGGCAGACGGCGAACAGCGCGATGGAGACCGGCCGGCGCCAGGCGGCCTCGCCGTCCGCGACCCGCAGGCCGAGCGAGAACAGCGCCACGACCGCGCACGCGGAGACGAGCGTGGTGATCAGGACGCTCGCGAACGAGCCCCACTCGATCATGCGCCGGCCTTCCGCTTGCGCCGCTTCGGGCGGACGAGCTCGCCGGGCTCGACGGTGTCGAGACCGGGCGACTGGATGCCGGAGCGGCGCGCGAACAGCCAGATGCCGAGCGCCGCGGCGGCGCCGATCACCACGTCGAGCACGACCCCGACGGTGCCGATCGCCGCGAGCCCGGTCATCATCGCGCCGATCGCGGTCGCCGCGGGGATCGTGACGACCCAGCCGAGCGCGATCCGACCGGCCGTGCTCCAGCGCACGGACGCGCCCTTGCGGCCGATGCCGACGCCGATCACCGAGCCGGACGCGACCTGCGTCGTGGAGAGCGCGAAGCCGAGGTGGGTGGAGGCCAGGATCGTCGCCGTCGTCGAGGCCTCGGCTGCGAACCCCTGCGCCGGCTCGACGTCGGTGATCCCGGTGCCGAGCGTCTTGATGATGCGCCAGCCGCCGGTGTAGGTGCCGAGCGCGATCGCCATGGCGCAGGCGATCACGACCCACCACTGCGGGCCGGAACCGACCGGCTGGAACCCCGCCGCGACCAGGGTCAGCGTGATGACGCCCATCGTCTTCTGCGCGTCGTTCGTGCCGTGCGCGAGCGAGACGAGCGAGGAGGTGAGGATCTGGCCGCGCTTGAAGCCGCCGCGCTGGCGCTTCTTCGTGATGCCGTAGGCGATCCGGGTGGCCAGGAACGACACGAGCCCGGCGGTGAACGGCGCGAGCACCGCCGGGATCACGATCTTCGACAGCAGCACGGCGCCGTCGATCGAGTAGATCCCGGCCCCGACGATCGCAGCGCCGATCAGCCCGCCGAACAGCGCGTGGCTCGACGACGAGGGCAGGCCGAGCATCCAGGTGAAGAGGTTCCAGAGGATCGCGCCGATCAGGCCGGCGAAGATCATCGTCGGCGTGATGTGGATGCCGTCCTGGCCCTCGCGGATGAGGCCCCCGGAGATCGTCTGCGCCACCTCGGTGCTGAGGAACGCGCCGACGAGGTTGAGGATCGCCGCGACCGTGACCGCGACTTTCGGCTTCAGCGCGCCCGTGGCGATCGGCGTCGCCATCGCGTTGGCGGTGTCGTGGAACCCGTTCGTGAAGTCGAAGAAGAGAGCCAGTGCGATGACCAGCGCGACCATGACAGGGAAGTCCACCGCGCACCAGTGGAGCACGTCGCGGGGCTGTGCGCAAACGCGGGATGAACGCGGGCTGTCCGGCCGGTGCCGCCGGGAGCCTGCGAGCCTCCCGCACGCGCGCCGCGGTTCTCCCCCACATCGGGTGGAACCCGTTCTGGGAATGTCGGGAGCCGCGTCGTCGTCCCTACGCTGAGCGCGGGCCCGCACCCTCCGCGCGGCCCGTGAGGAATCGATCGTGCTCTCTCGACGCACCCTGGGCACCGTGGCGCTCGGCAGCCTCGCCGTGGCCGCGGTGAGCTTCGCTGTCGTCGACCAGTCCACGGCGATCTCGCGCGCCTGCACGAGCGCCGTCGCCGCGTGCGCCCACGAGGCGGTGCCCACCGTGGCCGTCGTGTTCGCCGTCATCGGCGCCGTGCTCCTCGTGGTCGGCATCGTGCCGGCCGTCTGGTGGCTCATCCTCACGATCCGCCTCGGGCACGCCGCCGACGAGCACGACGACGCGGACCTCGAGAGCACCGCCGAGCGCCACCGTCGCGCACTCAGCGACGACGACGAGGACTGAGGCCGCGGACTCCGCCCGCTGAGGCCCGGCTGCTCGCCGCCTAGAGCCGGCCCACCGAGAGCACCCGCACGACCGCGCGGCCCTCGTCGGCCGACGCGGCGAGATCCACCTCGGCCTCGATGCCCCAGTCGTGATCGCCGGCGGGGTCGTCGAGGATCTGCCGCACGCGCCACGCGCCCGGCTCCTCCCGCACGATCAGGCGGGCGGCCCCGCGGGCATCCGGTCCGGTGCCGATCGACTCGTGCTCGTCGAAGTAGGCGTCGAGCGCGGCGCTCCAGTCGACGCCCGGATCGAGCGCGGCGAGCTCGTCGTCGTGCTGCAGCGCCGCGGCCTGCACCCGGCGCCAGAGCTCGTTGCGCACCATCGTGGTGAACGCGCGGCGGTTGTCGAGCACGCTCGGCGGTGCGGGCGGCAGCACCTCGGCGCCCGGCTCGGGCACCGGCGCGGACGGGTCGCGCCGCGCCTGCCACTCATCGACGAGGCTCGAGTCGACCTGGCGCACGACCTCGCCGAGCCAGTCGATCAGCTCGCGCAGCGGCTCGGTCTTCGCGCCCTCGGGCACGGTCTGGCGCAGCGCGCGGAACGCGTCGCTGAGGTAGCGGAGCACGAGCCCCTCGCTGCGTCCGAGGGACAGGAAGCCGACGTAGTCGGTGAACGACATCGCCCGCTCCCACATCTCGCGCACGACCGCCTTCGGGCTCAGCGCGAAGTCGCGCACCCACGGCTGGGAGGCGGCGTAGACCTCGAACTGCTGGTCGAGCAGCTCCGCCAGCGGGCGCGGCCAGGTGATCTCCTCGAGGAGCTCCATCCGCTCGTCGTACTCGATGCCCTCCGCCTTCATCGCCGCGACGGCCTCGCCGCGGGCTCGGAAGCGCTGCTGCGACAGGATCGGACGCGGATCGTCGAGCGTCGCCTCGATGACGCTGACGACGTCGAGCGGGTACGCGGGATCCTCCGGGTCGAGCAGGTCGATGGCCGCCACCGCGAACGGCGAGAGCGGCTGGTTCAGCGCGAAGTCGGGCTGCAGGTCGACCGTGAGCCGGATGCGCGCCGTGCCGTCGAACCCCCCGCCCTCCTGCGCGACGATCCCCGAGGTGCGCAGCGTGCGGTAGATCTCGATCGCGCGGCGGGCGAGGGCCCGGCGCCGCGCCTCCGGCTCGTGGTTCTCGAGCACGAGCCGGCGCACGTCGTCGAACACGCCGCGGCCGTCGTCCGTTCCGCGCCCGATGACGTTGATGAGCATCGCGGCCGTGAGCCGCATCGAGCTGGTGAGCGTCTCCGGCACGGCGGTGCGGAGCTTCTCCAGGCTCGTCTCGCTCCAGTTCACGAACCCGTCGGGCGCGCGCTTGCGGCTCACCTTGCGCTGCTTCTTCGGGTCGGATCCGGCCCGTGCGATCGCCCGCGCGTTCTCGATCTCGTGCTCCGGCGCGAGCACCACGACGTCGCCCTCGGTGTCGAAGCCCGCGCGGCCGGCGCGCCCCGCGATCTGATGGAACTCGCGCGCCGACAGCCGCCGCAGCCGCTCGCCGTCGAACTTGGTGAGCCCGGTCAGCAGCACCGTGCGGATCGGCACGTTGATGCCGACGCCGAGCGTGTCCGTTCCGCAGACGACGCGGAGCAGTCCGCGCTGCGCCAGCGTCTCGACCAGCCGGCGGTAGCGCGGCAGCATCCCGGCGTGGTGCACGCCGACACCGGCGCGGAGCAGGCGTCCGAGGGTCGTGCCGAAGCCCGCCGAGAAGCGGAAGTCGGCGACGGCCTCCGCGATCGCGTCGCGCTGCTCGCGCGTCGCGAGGCGCGTGCTGCTCAGCGCCTGGGCCTGCTCGACCGCCGCCGCCTGCGCGAAGTGGACGAGGTAGACCGGCGCGCGGCGCTCCTCGAGGATGCGCTCCACCTCCTCGTGCACCGGGCTCAGCGAGTAGCGGTACGCGAGCGGCACGGGCCGCTCGACG
Source organism: Schumannella sp. GW821-FHT10F01 (assembly GCF_058809295.1). NCBI lineage: Bacteria > Bacillati > Actinomycetota > Actinomycetes > Micrococcales > Microbacteriaceae > Schumannella > Schumannella sp. GW821-FHT10F01. The sequence goes on along the minus strand of NZ_JBXASM010000009.1, from coordinate 53,477 downwards.
CCGGTGATCGCCGCGACCTCGCGTCCGGTGCGCCGCTCGAGATCGCGCTCGATGTCGGTGGTGTCGCCGAGTGTCGCCGACATGAGCACGAACCGCGCGCCGGTCAGCTCGAGCAGCGGCACCTGCCACGCCCAGCCCCGATCGGGATCGGCGTAGAAGTGGAACTCATCCATCACGACCTGGTCGAACCCGGCGTCGGCGCCCCGGCGCAGCGCCGCGTTCGCGAGGATCTCCGCCGTGCAGCAGAGGATCGGCGCGTCCGGGTTCACGCGCGTGTCGCCCGTCACCATGCCGACCGCGTCGGGGCCGAACACGTCGACCAGGTCGAAGAACTTCTCGCTGACGAGCGCCTTCACGGGCGCCGTGTAGACCGATCGCCGGCCCTGCGCGAGCGCCATCGCGTGCGCCGCGACGGCGACCAGCGACTTCCCGGAGCCGGTCGGCGTGCTGAGGATCAGGTGCCGCTCGAGGAGCAGCTCCATGACCGCGTCCTCCTGTGCCGGATAGAGGCGGATGCCGCGCTCCTCGGCGTCCTCGGTGAACGCCTCGAGGAAGCCGTCCGCACTCCAGGGGTCCGGCATCCGATCGAGCAGCACCGTCCGATTCTGCCGGAGTCGCCTGCCGGTGCGCCGCGGGCGTCCCCTGCGCGTCCCCTTGAATGGGGACGCCGTGCCCCCCGAATCGGGCGCGGGTCGAGCATTCCCCCGGAACCGCGGCCTCCATAGACTCTGGACGTCGCACTACGACCCCGGGGGACACAGCGGGTCGGCGACGATCAGGGGACCGACGCCGAGGGGAGCGTGCAGTGGCTGAGGGTGATGTTCGGGTTCCGGCGGGCTGGTATCCGGATCCGCTGGGGCTTCCGCAGCTGCGGTGGTGGGACAACCACGCGTGGACGGAGTACACCTCCGACGCCCGCCAGCCGATGGTCGCCCAGGAGACCGTCACCCAGCAGCCGCGACTGACCTACGCGGACGACGAGGAGAGCCTGTCGCGCCGCGAGCGTCGCGAGCGGGAGACCGCGACCGTCGGCGGCCAGACCGCCACCGACGGCACCGCCACCGTCACCGCCGAGGCCCGCCCGACCCAGGAGGCGCTGCTCGCCCTGGAGGCACCCGCCCGCGAGGACCAGGTCGTCGTCGAGGAGGAGCTCTCCCCCGCGGCCAAGTTCGCCGAGTTCGTGCCCGCCAACGCACCCGTCACCCCCGCCTTCGACCTCGGCACCCGCTTCGACGACCTCCTCGGCGACGCCGGCACCCCGGCGGCACCCGCCTTCGACTTCGACCCCGCCACCGCGTTCGGCACGCCCGTCGCCGTGGAGGAGCCGGCTCCGGCCCCCGTGGTCGACGAGGCGCCCGTCCGCCAGACCACCCGCGGATCGAGCACCGGCCCGGCGTGGATCATCGCGATGACCCCGCTGTTCGGCCTGCTGACCGCGATGTTCGTGCTCGTGGGCCAGATCGGCGACGACGCCGCGACGATCGTGCCGATCGCCGCGCTGCTCGCGCCGTACATCGTCTCGATCCCGCTCGCCTACGTCGACTGGCGCATCCTGCGCGGCCGCGGCCTCCGCCCGGCCCACTGGACGCTCGCGCTGCTCGGCCCGGTCTACCTCGTGGCCCGCTTCGTCCGGCTCGTGCGCACCACCGGCCGCGGCTTCGGCCCGCTGCTCGGCGGCATCGCGTTCGCGCTGCTCAACATCGTCGCCGTCGTCGCCGTGCCCGGCCTCGTGATCGCCTCCGCTCCCAGCGCCTTCTCGCGCCAGGTGGAGCAGTCGGTCGCCGACCAGGCCTCGGCGCTCGGCGCCGACGTCAAGGTCACCTGCCCCGACGCGCCGCCGACCATCGTCGGGCAGTCGTTCGTCTGCACCGCCAAGAAGCGCGCGTCCGACCCGGTCAGCTGGGGCATCACCGTCTCGCTCGAGCGGTCGAACGGCTGGTTCGCCTGGAAGGTCGACGACTGGGGCATCTTCAGCGTCGGCAACCTCGGCTCGAGCGGCTGACCCGGCGATGACCGATCAGCTGCCTCGCGTCGTGCCGGCCGGCTGGTACGAGGACCCGGAGGACGCGGGCCGTCTGCGCTGGTGGAACGGCCTCGGCTGGACCGACAACCGCACCGAGCACCCCGACGCCGCCGATCGGGCCTGAGCCGGGCCTCCCGGAGATCTCCGCGCGCACGACGCGCGGGCGTGCGGCTGACAGCCGCACACTGAGACGAGACCCGCACAACGGGACGACGAAGAGAGACGACACGTGTCTGACGGTGATTCCCGCGTTCCGGCGGGCTGGTATCCGGATCCGCTGGGGCTTCCGCAGCTGCGGTGGTGGGACAACCACGCGTGGACGGAGTACACCTCCGACGCCCGCCAGCCGATGGTCGCCCAGGAGACCGTCACCCAGCAGCCGCGACTGACCTACGCGGACGACGAGGAGAGCCTGTCGCGCCGCGAGCGTCGCGAGCGGGAGACCGCGACCGTCGGCGGCCAGACCGCCACCGACGGCACCGCCACCGTCACCGCCGAGGCCCGCCCGACCCAGGAGGCGCTGCTCGCCCTGGAGGCACCCGCCCGCGAGGACCAGGTCGTCGTCGAGGAGGAGCTCTCCCCCGCGGCCAAGTTCGCCGAGTTCGTGCCCGCCAACGCACCCACCACCCCCGCCTTCGACCTCGGCACCCGCTTCGACGACCTCCTCGGCAGCCCCGACGGAGTCGGGCGTGCCGGGATGCCCGCGGCCGCCACCGCTCCGGCACCGGCCGCACCCGCCTTCGACGCCGCGACCGCGTTCGCCGACCTCGCGCCGGCCGCGTCGCCCGCGCGCCCGGAGCCGGTTCTCGACCTCGGGCCGCTGCCGGGTGCCGAGACCGCCGCGTCCGCTCCGTCCGCACCCGTGCGGTTCGCGACGGGCACCGGCCCGGTGTGGGTCCTCGCGCTGCTGCCGCTCGTGCAGCTGCTCGCCGCCATGTTCTTCCTGCTGGCGCAGCCGACCCGCAGCGACGCTCCGATCTTCGCGCTGGCGCTCGTGCTGCTGCCGTACGCGGCCGGCATCGTGCTCGCGTACGCAGACTGGCGCGCGCTGCTGGCGCGCGGCATGGCCCGTCCGGCCCACTGGCTGCTCGCGGCGCTCACCGCGCCCGTGTACCTCATCGCACGCTTCCTGCGCACCGTCCGCGTCACCGGCCGCGGGTTCAGCCCGGTCGCCGGCTGGTTCGCGACCGGCGCGCTGCTGATCGGCGCGATCGTCGCCGTGCCCGGCCTCGTCATCGCGCTCGACCCCGGCGCCTTCGCCCACCAGGCGGAGGTCTCGGTCGGCCAGAAGGCGCAGGCGCTCGGTGCGGACATCGACGTGACCTGCCCGCCGGCCGTGCCGACGATCGTCGGCCAGAGCTTCGTCTGCAGCGCTGAGCGCGGTGCAGTCAAGTGGGGCGTGACCGTCTCGCTGGTCCGGTCGAACGGCTGGATCGACTGGAAGGTCGACGACTGGGGCATCTTCACGGTCGGCTGATCGCCCCGCTCGGCCCCCGGCTTGGGGGCTGAACGAGACGGTCTGTCGTCCATACACTCGAGAGGTCGGCGGAACCCGAAAATCCGCGGACCAGCCATGGGGGGCGATTCACGATGACGGATGTGGCGAGCGCGCCGCCGTCGGCGGGATGGTACGACGATCCGGCCGACTCCGAGCGACTGCGCTGGTGGGACGGCTCGGCCTGGACGGACAACGCCCGGCCGAAGCCGCAGAGCGCGACGACGTCGGCGCCGCCGCCGCTCGGCGCTGCCTACACAGTGGACGAGAACCGCCCGACGGGACGCCGCGCGGCACGCGCCGCCGAGAAGCAGGTCGACGACGACCGCCTCGCCGACGTGATCCCGCTCCGACTTCCGGCGCCCGACGCCGGCCCGAGCGCGTCGCAGTCCGCGGAGCCGCAGGCGGTCGTCCCACCGTCGGCGGAGCCGCGGGCTGCGGCTCGAACCGAGCTGCCGCCGCTGGGCCTCGTGCCCGAGTCGGTCGACGCTCCCGAGCCCACGGCGGTCGTGGCGTCCGGCCTGCCGGCCGCCGACGTGCCCGCACCGGGCACGCTCGTCGGCGCACCGGTCACCGGTCCGTCGCCGATCGTCGAGTCCGTCGAGGTCGTCGAGGTCGTCGAGGTCGTCGAGGCCGTGTCCGCGCCCGTCGTCGAAGAGGCGCCCGTCGTCGAAGAGGCGCCCGTCGTCAAGGCTGCGCCGGCCGCCGACCCGATCGAGGAGGCGTCCGTCCCGGTCGCGCCCGTCGAGGTCGCGACGCACACGCCCGCCGAGGGCATCCTGTCGCCGACCTCCCCGGAGGCCGCGGCAGCGCTCGCCCACCTGCAGGAGCTCGCCGCCCGTGCGGCCGCCGAGTCGCCCGCCCCGCAGCACGCGCCGACCGGCATGCCGTCCGGCCTGGACACCTACGTGCCCGGCAACGGCGGCGGCGAGGTGCGCCCGTCGTTCATCCCGTCGTTCGGCGTGGACGGCAGCCCGGTCGTCGAGCCCCAGCTCCCGGTCTCGGAGATCCACTCGGCCGAGCTGCCCGAGACGCCCGCCCGCGGTCGTCGCGTCCGCGCGCCGAAGGCCGAGAAGGCCCCGCGCCCCGCACGTGCCCCGAAGGCCGAGAAGGCCCCGAAGCCGGAGAAGGCGCCGCGCCCGGCGAAGCCCGCCAAGCCGGAGCCCGCGCCGAAGCCCGCCCGTGCCGAGAAGGCGCCCAAGCCCGAGCGCGCACCGCGTCCCGCCCGTGCCGAGAAGACGCCCAGGGCCGAGCGTGCACCGCGCGCAGCCAAGCCCGAGCGCGCCGCCAAGCCCGAGCGCGTGTCGCGCTTCGGCCGCGGTGCCGCCGCACCCGTGCCGACCGAGCTCGCGACCGAGACCGTCACCGCGCCCGTCGTGGAGGCCGTGGTCGACACGGCGCTCGTGGTCGAGACGGCGGCCCCGGCCGGCGTCGCAGCGTCCGCGGGGACCACGCCGGCCGCCGGCGTGCTCGAGGGGCCGACCGAGATCCCCGCCACCGCCGTCCGCGCCGAGGTCGCACCGCCGGCCCCGCCGGCGCCGACCCGCCGCCGCCTCTTCGGACGCCGCGCCGCCGTCGCCACCGCCCCGGTGGAGGCCGCTGCCGCGCCGAGCGAGGACGAGGTCGTCGCGACCGTCGTGGAGGCCGCCGCCGCGTCGCCGGTCGCCGGGGCCGTCGTCGCCGACGTCGACTCGACCGGAGTCGAGTCCGAGATCGTCGAGCCGGCCGAGACCGAGCCCCCCGAGCCCGCCGCCGAGGCTCCGGCCGTCGAGGCACCGGTCGCCGAGCCGATCCTCGCCGAGTCCACCGTCGCGGCCGAGGCCCTCGTCGCGCCCGCGCCGCTGTTCGCCGCACCGAGCGTGCCCGCCGGCGTCCCGGCGCCCGGGACGCTCGTCGCCGGTCCGGCCGCCGACGAGCTCGTCGCGCCGGCTGCCGCAGTGCCGGCCACCGCAGTGCCGGCCACCGCAGTGCCGGTCACCGCGGCGCCCGCTGTCGTTCCGACGCCGCTGGCTCCCGCGGCTGCCGCCATGCCGGCGCCCACGTCCGCGCCCATCCTGGCCCCGCCGACCTCCGCGCCGATCGTCCAGGCGTCCGCGCCGGCTCCGGTGCCCGCTGCGGCCATGCCGGCGCCCACGTCCGCGCCGATCGTCCCGGCCGCCGGTCCCGTCATGCCGTCGCCCGCAGCCGTGCCCGCGCCGATGGCGGCGCCGCAGCCCGGCACGCTCGTCGTGCCGAGCTCCGCGGCCGCGCCGATCGCGCAGGCCGGTCCGGCCCTGCTGCCGAACGGGCTCCCAGTCGATCCGGAAGCGCTCGGCGCCGCTCGACCGACCCGCCGCATCGCCATGGCCCCGGCCGGCTCCGCCTGGTGGCAGGGGCTCACGCCCTCGCGGTCGAGCACCGTGCCCGCCTGGCTCCTCGCCTTCTCCCCCGTGCTCGCCCTCGGCTCCGCCGTCGGCGCGCTGTGGGTCGCGATCCACGCCCCGGCGTGGGTGCTGCCGGCCGTCGGCGGCATGGTGCTCATCGCCCTCGTGCTGCCGATCGTGCTCGCCGTGGTCGACGCGGCCGCGCTGAAGACGCTCGGCTGGCAGACCCGGCCGCGCGTCGGCCTGATCGTGCTGGGCTGGTTCTCCTACCTGCTCGGACGCCAGCTGCGCCTGCGCGGCGAGGGGGCGAAGGGCACGGCGCTCACCGTGGCCACCGTGCTGATCTCGGTGCTCTCCGTCGCGGCCGTGGCGTACGTGATGTGGACGCAGGGCGAGCAGCTGCGGGCCTGGGCGCTCCTCCTCCGCATCCGCTTCCTCTGAGCTCCGGCCGGGCGTCCGCCGCTATCCCCGGACTCCCGGTCGGACGTCGGATGGGCGGCCTAGAGTGGCCGCGATGCGCCTCCTGCTGATCCGCCACGGCCAGACCCCGTCGAACGTCTCCGGCATCCTCGATGCCGCCGCGCCCGGACCCGGGCTCACCGCCCTCGGCGAGCAGCAGGCAGCAGCGCTGCCGGCCGCGCTCGCGTCCGAGACGATCGAGCGCATCTACATCTCGCAGCTCACCCGTACCGCGCTCACGGCGGCGCCGCTCGCGGCGGCCCGCGGGATCGAGCCCACCGTGCTGACCGGGCTGGCCGAGATCGACGCCGGCGATCTCCAGGGCCGCGCCGACCGGGACGCCGTGCTCGAGTACATCCAGGTCGTCTTCGCGTGGAGCCAGGGCGACCTCGGCGTGCGCATGCCGGGTGCCCAGGACGGCGAGGAGTTCCTGACCCGCTTCGACGGCGCGATCGACCGCATCGCCGCGGATGCCGCCGCGCACCCCGACGCGACCGCGGTCGCGTTCAGCCACGCCGCCGCCATCCGCACCTGGTCCTCGCTCCGCGCCGTCAACATCGATGCGAGCTCCGAATCGTTCTACCAGGTGGACAACACCGGCGTCGTCGCGCTCGACGGCCGGCCCGGCGAGTGGCGCGTCACGAGCTGGAACGGGCGTCCGATCGGCGGCGAGCAGCTGGCCGATCCGACGGCGGCGGACCCCGCCGACGCGCCGATCGGCGAGCCCCGCCGGTGAGCACCTCGCGGATCCGGCGGCGCTTCGTCGTGCGCGGCCGCGTGCAGGGCGTCGGCTTCCGCTGGGCCACCGCCGAGGAGGCGCAGCGCCTCGGCGTCGCCGGCTGGGCGCGCAACGCCGACGACGGCAGCGTGATCGCGGAGGCGGAGGGCGAGCCGGCCGCCGTCCGCGCGCTCGAGACCTGGCTGCGGCACGGCCCGGCCGTGGCCCGCGTCGAGGGGGTCGAGGCCGAGGACGTCGACGCGACCGGCCAGCACGGCTTCGTGCCGCACTGATTCGGGCGGGCCCCCGCGCCGAGCCGCCCGCCGTACCGCCTCCGCGGACCGCCTCAGCCCGCCCGCAGGTCCTTCCGCAGGATCTTCCCGGCCGTCGACTTCGGCACCCGCTCGATGAACTCCACGAGCCGCACCTTCTTGTACGGCGCGGCGTGCTCGGCGACGAACGCCATGACCTCCTCGGCGGTCACCTCCGACCCGGCCGCGCGCACGACGAACGCCTTCGGCACCTCGCCGCTCTCCTCGTCCGGCACGCCGATCACGGCCGCGTCGGCGATCCCCGGATGCGTCAGCAGCAGCGCCTCGAGCTCGGCCGGCGCCACCTGGTAGCCCTTGTGCTTGATGAGCTCCTTGAGCCGGTCGACGATGTAGTACGCGCCCGACTCGTCGACGGTCGCGATGTCGCCGGTGTGCAGGAAGCCGTCCGGCTCGAGCGTGTTGCGGGTGGACTCCTCGTCGCCGAGGTAGCCCAGCATCACGTTCGGGCCGCGCACGAGCAGCTCGCCCGGCCGGGTGCGGCCGTCGTCGCCGAACGCGGTGATGTCGTCGCCGGTCTCCGGATCGACGAGGCGGCACTCGATGTTCGCGATCGGCACGCCGATGCTGCCGACCGGGATCGTGCCGAGCAGCGAACGCGGCAGCACGTGCGAGATCGGGCTCAGCTCCGTCATCCCGTAGCCCTGCTGCACCTCGGCGCCGGTGCGGGCCGCGACGGCCTCCCCGAGCGCGGTGTCGAACGGCGCGGCACCGGAGAGCAGGCCGCGCAGCGCGCTGAGGTCGACCGTGTCGACGAGCGGATGCTTCGCCAGGGCGACGCCGATCGGCGGCGCGATGAACGCGAAGGTCACGCGCTGGTCCTGCAGCAGCCGGAGGAACTGCTCCAGGTCGAACCGCGGCATCGTCACGAGCGCGGCCCGGCGCTGCAGCGCGAGGTTCAGCAGCACGGTCATGCCGTAGATGTGGAAGAACGGCAGCACCGCGATCACCCGGTCGTCGGCCCCGATGTCGAGCACGGGCGCGCACTGCTGCACGTTCGCGACGAGGTTGCGGTGGCTCAGCATCACGCCCTTGGGGTTGCCCGTCGTGCCGCTCGAGTACGGCAGCACCGCGACGTGGGTCGCGGGATCGAACTCCGGCGACGGCGCCGGGCTCCCCTCGCCGAGCAGGTCCGCGAGCGAGGCGTGCCCGTCCGCGCCGTCCATGACGACGATCCGGTCGTCGGGGATCCCGATCGAGCGGGCCGCCGCGATCGAGGGCGCCCCGATCGCGGAGACCGTCAGCAGCATCCCGGCGCCGGCGCTGCGGAGCTGGCGGGCGATCTCCTCCTCGGTCGCGAGGGCGTTGATCGTCGTCGCGGTGGCGCCCGACCGGAGGATGCCGTGGAACGCGATCGCGAAGGCCGGCGTGTTCGGGCAGTGCAGCGCGATGGTCGTGCCGACCCCCTGACCGCGCGCCGCGAGGGATCCCGCCAGCGCGAGGATCCGATCCACCAGCTCGCCGTAGGTCGTCTCCGCGCCGCTCGGGCCGTCGATGAGGGCGGTCCGCCCGCGCTCCGCGTCGCCGAGGCCGCCGAACAGGTAGTCGAAGACGCTGACGTCGGGGATGACCTCGTCGGCGAACGGGCTGCGGAACATGCGATCTCCTTCGATCGGGGTCCGGACGCCGGAGTGCGGCGCCACCACCCCGATCCTCGCCGTCGTGCGGATGGGCGGCAACACCTCGGATCGGCGTCCCGGCACTCGCACAGGGGCTCCGACCCACCTGAGCAGAGCGTGGACGCTCGCCGGGAGCGGCGACCGCGTGTGATAGACCGAATGGCATGGGAGCGAGCCGCGACAGCATCGGCGACTGGATCGTCCGGCAGCGGTGGTACTCGGGCAAGGGCAGCGCGCCGCGGCTCCGCGAGCTGGCGGCGCTGCCCATCCCCTCGGTCGATCCGGACTCGAGCGTCACGCTGCTGCTCATCGCCGACGACTCCGACGAGCGGATCCCCGTCTACCAGGTGCCCGTCGTCGAGCGCGGCACCATCCCCCGCGGCGCCGGCGAGCACTACATCGGCCGGTCTGATGCCGACGGCTATCTCTTCGACGGCCCGCACGACCCGGTGTTCGCCGCCTCGCTGCTGGCCGCCATGACCGGGGGTTCCGCCGAGCTCGGCGACGAGCCGCTCGGCGAGCCGGCGGTGCTCTCGGGCGAGCAGTCGAACACCTCGATCGTGGTGCCGCGCGAGCACGCCGTCGACCTCGTCGTGAAGGTGTTCCGCGTCATCCACCACGGCGACAACCCCGACGCCGAGCTGCAGAGCGTGCTCAGCGAGGCCGGCATCCCGTTCGTGCCGCGGTTCTTCGGCGAGGTCGTCGGCGAATGGGTCGACGGCCACGATGAGGACGGAACCGGTCACCTCGCCGTCGTGCAGGAGTTCGTGACCGGGGCCGAGGACGCCTGGCGGATCGCTCTGCGCGCCGCCGCGGAGCTGCGGCCGTTCGGCACGGAGGCGCACGAGCTCGGCCGCGCGACGGCCGTCATGCACGAGACGCTCGCGGCACGGCTGCCGACGCGCGAGCCGAGCATCGGCGACACGGTCGCGATGGCGGCCGGCTGGCACTCCCGGCTCGGTGCGGCGCTGCGCGACTCGACCGCGCTCGAGCCCTATCGCGGCGCTGTCGAGTCGGTCTACGACCGCGCGCAGGAGGAGGTCTGGCCCGAGCTGCAGCGCATCCACGGCGACCTCCACCTCGGCCAGATCCTGCGGGCCCCCGACGGCCGCTGGGTGTTCATCGACTTCGAGGGCGAGCCGCTGCGGCCCATGTCCGAGCGCAGCCGCCCCGAGCCGGCCCTCCGCGACGTCGCCGGGATGCTGCGCTCGTTCGACTACGCAGCCGCCGCCGGCGATCCCGGCGTCGCGTCCGGCGGCCAGCCCTCCGCGGGCTCGACGGCCTGGGCCGAGGAGTGCCGCGCGGAGTTCCTCGAGGGGTACGCCGAGGCTGCGAGCCACGACCCGCTCGCCCACCGCATCCTGCTCGAGGCGCTCGAGCTCGACAAGGCCGTCTACGAGGTGAGCTACGAGGCGCGCAATCGCCCGGACTGGCTCGGCATCCCGCTCCGCGCGGTCACCCGCCTGCTCGCCGCCGAGCGCTCCTGAGCCGGATCCCCGGCGCTCCCGCCGGGTCGCTCGAGGGGCGTCCATGCCGGCAGCGGCATCCGCGGCACCCTCACAGCGGGGGACCTTCGTGTCCCCCCTTCGGGGGATATAGCCTGTCCCCATGCAGAGCACCCTGGACCGCATCTCCTCGTGGATGACCCGGCAGTCCTGGTACTCCCCCGCCGACGACGGAGCGCCCCGGCTCCGTGAGCTGGCGGAGGTGTTCCTCCCGTCCCCCGACCCCCTCGCGCGTGTCCGCGTCATGCTCGTGCGCGACGACGCGCCGACCGAGCCGGTCGTCTACCAGCTGCCGCTCGTCGAGCGCGACGTGCTGCCCGATCCCGCGGCCCCCGGCATGATCGGCCGCGGCTACGGCGGTGCCGTGCTGTTCGACGGCATGGGCGACAGCGCGTTCGCCGCCGCCCTGCTCGCGGGCATGCACGAGGCCGGCACGCTCCGCGACGCCGCGGACGACCGCTTCGTCGTCGGCACCGAGGTGCTCGAAGACGCCGGCCGCGTTGCGCGGGTGCTCGTCCGCCCGTTCGGGCGTCCCGCGCTCGCGGTCGCCGTGTTCCGCCGCCTGCTGCCCGGCATCCACCCGCACGCGATCGCCGCTGAGGCGCTGGCGGGCACCGCCGCCGGCGTGACCGCGCGGCTCGCGGGCACGCTCGACGCCCGCTGGAGCGATGGCGACCAGGACTCGACCGCGACGCTCGCCATCGCCGAGGAGGCCGTGGACGGCACGCTCGATGCCTGGACGCTCGCGATCGACGCCGCCCGCTCCGGCCGGCCGCTCGACGCCGACGCGTACCGGATGGGTGAGACGCTCGCCGCCGCGCACGCGGCGCTGGCCGCCGCGCTCCCCTGCCGCCCGGTCACCGCCGAGGAGCGCGAGGCGACCGTCGAGACCTGGCGCGCCCGGCTGACCGCCGCCGGCGCTGACGTGCCGCAGCTCGCACCGCTGCAGGCCGCGCTCGCCCGGCTGGTCGACGCGGCCGACGAGCCCGGCGCCTGGCCGGCGCTCCAGTCCGTGCACGGCCGTCTCGAGCTCTCCGCCCTCGAGCGGACTCCGGACGGCACCTGGCTGCTCCGCGCGTTCGGCGGCGAGGACCCGCTGCCCGCCGGCGACCGGTCCGATCTCGCGCTCCGCGACGTCGCCGCCGCGCTGCGCTCGCTGCACTACGCGGCCGGCCTGGCCGGTGCCGCCCCGGGATGGGAGTCCGCGGCCCGCGGCGCGCTCCTCGACGGCTACACCGCGACCGGTGCGCCGATCGACCACGACCTGCTCGCGGCGCTCGAGGCCGACTTCGCCGTCGTCGACACCGTGTGGGAGAGCCGTCGCCGGCCCGACCACGCCGCCATCCCGTACTCCGCCCTCATCCGCGTCCTGACCGACGCCACGGCCCGCGCGAACCAGCTCAGCGCGGCCTGACGTCTCCTCGCGTTCTCGCCCGTAGGCTGGGCGGCATGCCGCGTCGACCCCGCACCCGCAGCATCGTGATCGCCGCGATCGCGGTCGTCGCGGTGGCGGGCGGGGGTCTCGTGCTGTGGCGCGCCGGCGGCTTCGACGACGCCCGGCAGACGTCGACGCCGAGCGCCGCGATCGGCGAGACGGTGCGCGGCGACATGGCCGAGGTCACCGTGCACGGCGCCGAGCTCACCCACCGGCTGCCCGGCCAGAGCTACCCGGCGCCTGACGGGCAGGTGTACCTCGTCGTGCACGGCACCGTGCTCAACACCGAGGACCGCTGGTACATCTCCGACGTCGGCGAGGTGCGCGCGACGGTGCGGGGCGTGCTCGACCAGAACGACGTCGCCGACATCCGCGACGCCCGCGACGTGCGCCTCGGCGTCGCCTATCAGCCCGGCGTGCCCGTCGACCTCGACTACGTCTGGACGCTCGACGAGGGCCAGGTCTCGGTCGGCGAGCGATTCTGGGTCGGCCTGTACCAGCGCAAGCACCGGCTCGACGATCCCGTGTTCGGCTCGAGCGCGCTGACCGGTCCGCAGGCGATGGCGATCACGGACCTGACCGTGGACGACGGCGGATGAGGCCGCGTCCGCTCGCCGTCGTCGCGGGCATCGCGCTCGTCGTCGCCGGTGCCGCGGCGGTGCTCGTCGCGCCGCGGGACGAGGCCGTGCACGGCCCCGTCCCCGTCCGCGGCGCGATCGGCGACACCGTCTCGGCCCGCCTCTACGACGTGCGGGTCACCAAGGTGCGGCTCGCCCGCGAGCTGCACCTGCCGGACGCGGCCGGCTACGACGAGCGCGCCCCCGACATCGCGACCGACGCGCTCTGGGTCGTCGTCGACGCCGAGGTGCAGATGAACGTCGCGCCCCGCTCGCTGAGCAACGCGGAGCTGCGGGTCGACGGCAGGTCGTACCGCGCCGCGTCGCTGCCCGGCGACGGCCTCGTGTCGAGCAGCCTGCGCACCCGCGTCATCACGACCGGCTCCTTCGCCTTCGAGGTGCCGCGATCGGTCGAGGGCTCGGTCGGCGAGCTCTGGGTGCTCCCGCTCATCGAGCCCCACGACGACACCGTCCCGGTCGTGCGACTGCCGCTCGACGGACTGCCGGTGGCCGACCGCGTCACGGTCCACGACGCGGATCTCAAGGACGCCGGGTGAGCGGCGAGCGCGGGGTCCCGAGCCGCGAGAGCGGCCCGACGGCCGACGTCGGGAACGCGCCCGACGTCGCGGGCTCCGGCGAGGCCGCCCGCGCGACCACCACGTCGGTACGGCCGAGCTGGCTGCGCCGGAACGCGATCGGGCTCGGCGCCGCTGCGGTCGCGCTCGCGCTGGCCGTCGGCGTGCTCGTGGTCCATCCGCTCGACCGCGCCGCTCCCGCCGGACCGGACCGCGTCATCCCCGCCGGCGGGCACTTCACCTGGCACGGGCGGGAGGTGAGCATCCGCGCGGCAGGGACCGACGGCGCCGACGACAGCACGGTCACGACGCCGCCCGGCACCGGACTCGTCGCGGTGCTCGTCACCGTGACGGCGACCGCCGCCGCGAGACCGCTGAAGGTGGGCCTCTGCGACCTCCGGCTCACGGCGCCCGGCGCCGCCGCGGGTGAGGACCGTCAGTGGGACGCCGAGTCGAACCCGCTGCGCTTCCACTACGGCACGCGCGACGACAGCTCGGCCGTCTGCCTCCTCGACGAGCCCGAGGACCGCCTGGTCGAGGAGGTCTTCCTCGTGCCGAAGCGGACCTATCCGACGGCCGTGCTCGATGTCACGCTCTCCGACGCCTCGTCGCGCACGATCGTGCGGTTCCGGCTGCCGAAGGACCCGGTGGTGTTCTGAGCCGAGCGGCTCAGCCGGTCGGGCCGCGCGGATCCGACGCGTCCTCGTAGGCGTCCTCGCGCTTCTCGACCTCGGCATCGACCAGCACCGGGTCGGCGGACTCCGGCGGCGCGTCCGGCGACTCGTCGGGAGTGGCCTCCGCGAGCTCCTCCCGCACCTCGAGCAGCCCGACGGCCGCGACGCGCTGCTCGATGCCGCGGTCGACGAAGGCCGAGAGCAGCGCGAGCCGCGCCGGCTCGATGATCGCGCCGGCGAGCACGCCGAGCGCCGGCGCCAGCGCGATCCAGAACGACTCCTCGTGCGGGCCGAGCGCCAGGATCACGCCGCGCTCGAGCCACTGACCGGCGGCGAAGAGGATCGCGGAGAGACCGACGAACGCGAGGATCGTCACCAGGCCGGTGCGCCGCAGGATCCGCAGCGAGACGAACGCGGGCGGGCCCTTCTCGTCCCATTCCTCCCCCACGACCGCGACGATGTCGCGGAGCACCGGCGGGAGGGTGCGACGGAGGTGCGCGAGGCGCTCCTCGACCCGCACCTCGGCACCGTCCCCGGCGCGCAGCTCGGCCGCCGCCCGCGTGGAGACGACGGCGGCGATGAGCGCCCAGGCCAGCGGCAGCAGCACGAGCTGGAGCGCGAGCGGCACGATCACGTCGGCGGCCGCGAGGCTGAGCCGGAACCCGGACCAGAGGTCGTCGACCTGCTGCCGGATGTCGCCGAGCGCGACCACGACCGCGCGATCCTGCCACCACTTGAGCAGCGGTCCGATGAGCGAGTTCGCGCCGTTCACGGCGACGAAGACCCAGATCGCGTCGAGGTAGATGTCGAGGAACGCGACGGGTGCCGGGAACCGCGAGCCGAAGCGCTTGAGCACCATGCGGCCGAAGAACGCCGTGACGAACACGATGAGCACGGCCGGGCCGTCGCCGACCTGCAGCGCGAAGCCGGCCGTGGGGTCGTCGCCGACGAGGAAGTTGTTGCGGAACGCGAGGACGGCGTACTCGCCGACGTCGTCGCGCACGCCGCCGATGAGCTCGTACAGGATGAAGAACGGCACGATCGCCGCCGTCGTCACCTCGGTGAACTCGGCCGCGCGCCGCCGCAGCCCGCGCGCGGCTCCGGCGTCGCCGACGACCGTCCGGTAGCCGACCATGGCGTCGCGCGCCGCGAGGAACATGCCGATGTACGCGACCAGCCGCGCCAGGATCGCGAGCGGCACGAGCAGCAGCGCGAGCACCTTGTCCTGGCCGGCCAGCGGCGCCGCGAGCTGGATGATGCCGCTGCGCACGGTCTCGCCGATCAGGTACCAGGCCAGCATCCGCGGCCAGGCCGCCCCGAGGATGCGGACCCAGCGGATCAGGAGGGCGCGCACCCGGCCATGCTATTCGCCGGCGGCGCGGAACCGGGGAGAACTCACGATCGCGTCAGGACGCGGTGAACCAGGGCGGGTTGACCGCGACCTTCGTTCCGAGTCCCGCCGCCTTCAGGAGCGACCGCACGCGCTCGCGCAGCGGGTCGTTCGGCACGATGACGAGCGCCACGGCGCTGAACGGCACCTCGGCGGGTCCGAGCAGCTCGGCGTCGGGCAGCCCGCCCTCCTCGGCGGACAGCCGCCGGAGCAGCGCCCGCGTGGCGGTCGGGTCGGCGCCGGTCAGCAGGAAGCGGGTGAGCGTGGCCGCGGCGTCGCCGTCGGTCAGCACCGAGTCCGGGCCGAGCGCGGTCGCCGGCACAGCCAGCGCGAGCAGCTCGGTGGAGCGGACGGCGCGCGCGGCCTCGGACCACGCCGGACCGGTGGCGCCGTCGACGAGCTCGCGCCAGCGGGTCGCATCGGGCGTGAGGTAGAACGGCACGCGATCCGACGCCGCGGATCCGTCGGGCAGCTCGGTGGCGGTGCGGAGCTCGCGCGTCGCAGACGAGCTCAGCTCGATCGCCGGCGTCGCATCCGCCCGCAGCGCGCCGTCGTCGAGGATCACCGCGAGGGTGTCGACGTGCGTGACGTGATAGGCGCGCTGGGTCGACAGATCCACCGCCGGACCCGAGGCACCGGGCCGGGGCGCGGCGCGGCCGGCGCTCGACGCCGGCCCGCTGGCGCCCCGAGTCGCAGAGCTCCTGGCAGGTGCGCTCCGCGTCGCGGACGCCCGCGAGGGGCGGGTCGCACGGACCGGCTCGGGAGCCGGACGCGGGGTGCAGATGTCGCACAGAACGGGATCGAGGCCGTGGATGCACTCTGCTGTCGGCACGTCTCCAGGGTACCCGGCCTCGCTGCGCACGGCTGACCCGCTCGGCGGGTCACGAGCTCAGACGAAGCGGATGGCCGCCCCGAGCCGCGAGCGCAGCTCGAAGAGGTCGGTGCCGCCGACGCCGACACCCTCGACGCCCTCGCGGAGCACCGACACCAGCCGTGACCGCTCGGACACGAGCGCCTCGGCACCGCGGATGCGGCCGGCCTCGACGACGCCCTCGAAGTACTCGTCCGGCACGACCACCATGACGGCCGAGAACTTCACACGCGCCGCCCGGGCGAGCAGGCGGCCGCGCGCCGCGAGATCGTGGAGCGGCCGCTCGGCGGCGGGGATCGCCTCGCCGACGAGCTCGTTCCGGTGCACGTCGACCGGACCGCCCCAGTCCTCAGACTGGACGGCCCACAGCCCGGTGGGGCCGAGCACGACGTGGTCGATCTTGCCCGCGTCGGTCGCGACGTCGTGCCAGAGCGTGAACCCGATCCCCAGCTCCGACAGCCGGCGCGCCGACTCCTCCTCGGCCACCGCGGCGGCGAGCAGGTGCCGCACGTGCCGAGGCGCACTGCGCACGAGCGCCGGGTCGTAGGGGTCGGCGATCGGGTCGCCGAGTCCCACCCATTCGCGCAGCGACGCGAGGTAGCGCTCGCGGTACCAGCCGCCCGGATGCCCGGTCGAGCGCGCCGTGGGGCGCGTGGACCGGCGCGGCTCCGCGGCGCGCGGCGCCCAGTGCGCGCGGGTGATCGGACCGGAACCGCCGTCGCGGCGTGCCGAGTCGTAGGCGGCGCGTGCCTCCGGCGTGCCGACGGCGGCCCAGGCGCGCTGCACCGCGGTGAACGCACCGGCGTCGCCGCCGGCATCCGGATGGGTCTCGCGAAGCCGGCGGCGGAAGGCACGGCGCAGGTCGTCATCCGTCGCATCCGCGGGAACGCCGAGCACCTCGTACGGGCTCGAGGCGAGCGGGCTGTCGGACACCAGCGAAGGCTAGCAATCGCCGCTCGGGGCGGCTCCCAGCCGCCGGGCGCGGCGGAGATGCTCATCCGCGGTCCTCCGGTCCGATCCAGCGGAGGCCGTGATCCGAGCTGAGCAGGACGCCGCGCAGCCGGGCGCCGCAGCGGTCCGCGGCCGCGTCGAGGGTCGACGCCCACGCGCGATCGGAGGTGGTCAGCGGGTCGGGGCCGGGCCGTTCGAGCACGGCGACGACCGAGGCGGCACCGGTGGCCGAGACGAGTCCGCCGAGCATCTCGACCGCCTCGGCGAGGGTGCGATCGCGGAGGCCGAGGGGGTCGTCGCCGGCCGCCGGGAGCACCGGCAGCCCGTCGACCGGGACGAGCACCGGCAGCTGCACGCCGGCACGATCGAGGAACAGGAACCACAGCTGCCGGCGGATGGCGTGCCCGATGAGGTCGCCGGCGCGGCGCAGGATGGCGGCGTCGTCGGCCAGCGGGAGGAGCACCGCGTCCTCGGAGGAGATCATGCTCCGAGCGTGCTCGCCCGGGACTGCCCGAGGCGCCGCAAGCGCCGATCTGGGGATGGCGGCCACGCCGGTCGGAACCGGGAGGAGAGGACGTCGCCGGCGCACCTCCGCCCCGAACGGGGGCGAGAACAGGGTGAGGCGACGTCCCTATCGTGGAGGAACACGACAGAGGGGGAAGTGTGTCTGACGTGATCACGACTGAGCCGGCCGCTGGCTGGTATCAGGACCCGAGTGATCCGGCATCGATGCGCTGGTGGAGCGGTGAAGGCTGGACGGATCACGTCCGCCCGCTCGTGACGCCGGCGCCCGCGCCGGTGGCGGCCATGCCCGCGACCGCGGCTGCCCAGCCGCTCGCGCAGCCGACCGCAGCCGCCGCGCCGTTCTCGCCGTCCGGCCCCGTGCCGTCGACCGACTCCTCGTCCGCCCGCTGGACCTCGAACTACACCGATGACGAGCTGACGCTCTACACGTCGCGCTCGAGCAGCACGAAGCCGGTGGTCGAGGGTCCCCGCGCGACGACGATCATGGCGGACGGCCGCACCTACATCAGCTTCGACCGCGACGAGGACGGCATCCCGGACCCGCCGCCGCTCGCCGGTCGCGCCTGGGCCGCGGCGCTCATGCCCGCCGTCTCCCTCGCGCTCCTGCTCGCACTCGTCGGACTCCACTCGATCGGCGCCGTGCCCGCGCTGCTCGTGTTCGCGGCCCTGATCCCGCTCCCGCTGCAGCTGCTGTTCGAGATCCTCGACGGCGCGCAGCTGCGCTCGCGCGGCTATCCGGCGCCCGGCGCCGGCTGGCACCTGCTCGGCACGTTCTGGTACCTCGTGCGCCGCATCACGCGGCTCAACCCGGGACCGGGCCGCGGTGTCGGACCGCTCGTGGCGTACCTGATCGCCTCCACGCTGCTCAGCGGCGGGCTGTTCTTCGTGAACCAGTCGTTCGGTCCTGCGGCGTTCGGCGCGGTTCCGGCGGCTCCCGGCGCCGATCCGTTCGCCGCCGCCGCGCAGAACGCCGTGGAGAACACGATCGAGACCGAGCTCGCCTCGAAGGGCATGCCGATGACGGTCGACTGCTCGGCCGCCGACGTGCAGGTCGCCGTCGGGTCGAAGTTCGACTGCACGGGCACCGGCGCCGACGGGGCGGTCTCCCGCATCGCAGTCGAGATCGTGCAGGGCGGTTCGGCCACCATCACGGTGCTCCCCGCCTCCTGAGCATCTGTCATCCGCGCGCCGCGCGACGGATGACCTCCGCGCGTCCTAGCCTCGACCCATGATCGTGGTCACCACTCTCGAGGTCCCGGGCTACCGGATCGACGCCGTCTTCGGCGAGGTCATGGGGCTCACCGTCCGCTCGCGCGACATCGGCGCGAACTTCATGGCCGGCTTCCGCGCCATCGGCGGCGGCGAGCTGCCGGAGATGACCCGCGCGCTCTACGAGAGCCGCCAGGAGGTCATGCACCGCATGGTGATCGAGGCGGAGCAGCGCGGCGCGAACGCGATCGTCGCGATGCGCTTCGACGCGAGCGAGCTGGGCCAGAACTGGACCGAGGTCTGCGCGTACGGCACCGCCGTCGTCGTGACCCCGATCCCCCAGGGCCAGCCCGGCTGGACGCCCCAGCAGAAGTAGACCGGCGGGGCTGTCCCCCGAGCGGGTCGCCCCGGCTCTGGGGATTCCCGCGCACCCTCGCACGGGCGGACACTCGTCTCACCGGATCCGACGGGGGGACGATCATGGGAAACCACAGCACAGCCGGCCGCACCGCGGAGGTCTTCGAGCTCCGCTACTGCTTCCTCTGCGACGCGGACGGCGCGCACCTGTCGACGGAGATCGACGGCGTCTACGTGTTCCAGTGCAGCGCCTGCTTCGCGACGCACACCGAGCCGATCGAGGCTCCGGTCGGCGCGGGCCGCCACCGCGTCTGACCGCTCAGTACCAGACGGTCAGCGTCGGCGTCCGGGGCGACCGGAAGGCCGCGTCGACGGCATCCGCCGATCCGGGGGCCAGCTCCCGCAGCCGTCCCGCGGCCGCGAGCGTGGCGGCGGACATCCCGCCGAGGTAGATCGACGACAGCGCCGTGACCGGCACCTCGAGGGCGGGGATGCCGTCCGGCAGCTCGTCCGCGGCGACCGCGGTTCCGCGCCCTTCCTCGTCGACCGACAGCACGAACCGTCCCGCGGCCACGCCGAGGTCGTCCACGACGTCGAGGCCGAAGCGGCCGGCAGTCGCATAGCGGCGCGCACCGAGCGCGGCGACCGGGTCGACGATCCGGATCCACTGGTGGTCGCGGAGGGTCACCGTCGCCGCGCGGTAGTCGCCGATCATCCACCAGAGCGGCTCGTCCGGCGACCGGAGCTCCGCCTTCACGGTGCCCACCAGGTCGACCTCGAGCAGCCACCGCCAGAGCGCGGCATACGCGTCGGCGCCCTCCGTGACGATGTGCTCGACGGTGAGCGTGTGCTTCGTGAAGTCGTCCGTGTCGTCGGCCACGCGGTAGAGGGCCACGCCGCGCACCGCCCCGGCCGCATCCGTCCAGTGCACCGCGCGGAGGCGTTTCGCCGAGCCCTCGTCCTCGGTCGCGATGCCGGCGATCTGGTCCCACCGCAGGTCCCACACCTCGATGTCGCCCGGACGGGTCAGCCGCGTGCGGTCGTGCAGCTCGGCCAGCTCCCGGCGCGCGGTGGGGAGGTCGATGAAGCGGACGGCGCCCTCCGGCGTCGGACCGGTCCACCGCACGCGCTTCGTCTCCACCTTCCAGGTCGACACGTTCGCCGACGGCGAGAAGCCGTAGCGCGAGTACAGGGTCGCCTCCGACACGGTGAGCATGGCGATCGGCACCCCGGCCGCCGCGGCCGTGCGCACCTCCGCCTCGAGCATCGCGCGGGCGACGCCGCGGCGACGGTGGGTCGGGGCGACCGTGACGGAGCTGATCGCCCAGGCGGGCACGGTCCGCTCCCCCGGCACGGTGAGCTCGGCGACCCACGACTGCGAGGTCGCGATCGGCTCGTCGGCGCGGTAGTCGTCGTCGAAGACGCCCGTCGTGCGGCGGAAGGCGGTCTGCTCGACGATGCGGCGGAGCATGTCATCGCCGACCCGCCCGCCGTGGAACCCGCGGGAGTCCGCCTGCATCCAGGTGCCGAACGCCGCGGCGTCGGATGTGTCGACGAGCGACAGGCGCAGGCCCGCGCCGCGGAGGCGCTCCTCAGAGATCGCGTCGAGGGCGGCGGTGCGGGAGTCGATGCTGGTCACCGCTCCACGCTATCCCCCGGGGCCGACGCGCTCGGTGCGAGGGCCGACGGGCGAGACCGGGTGGGACCTCGCCGCGGCTCAGGCGAACCGCTCGGCGCGCTCGACCGTGCGGCCGGCGCCGGCCGCCGCATCCCAGGTGTAGACCGTGCGGCCCCCGATGATCACGTGCTCGGCGCGGGAGTTCACATCCAGCGGATCGCCGGACCAGACGACCAGGTCGGCGTCCTTGCCGGGCTCGAGCGACCCGATCCGGCCGTCGAGTCCCAGCATCCGCGCCGGGTTGATCGTCAGCGCCTCGAGCGCGGTCTGCCGCGGGAGCCCCTCCTTCACCGCGAGCGACGCCTGGTGCACGAGGAAGTCGATCGGCACGACGGGGTGGTCGGTCGTGATCGCGACCGTCACGCCCGCGGCGGCGATGGCCGCGAGGTTCGCGATCGCCCGGTCTCGCAGCTCCACCTTCGACCGGCTGGTGAACATCGGCCCGAAGATCACCGGGATCCCGCGCTCGGCGAGCACGTCCGCGATCTTGTGCGCCTCCGTGCCGTGGTTGATGACGAGCCGGTAGCCGTACTCGTCGGCGAGCCGGAGTGCCGTGGCGATGTCGTCGTGCCGGTGCACGTGCTGGTCCCAGACGAGCTCGCCGTCGAGCACGTCGGCGAGCGTCTCGAGCGCGAGGTCGCGCTTGAACGGCTTGCCCTCCGTGGCGGCCTCGGCCCGCTGCGCGGCGTAGAACCGCGCGTCCTCGAGCGCCTGGCGCAGCACGTAGGAGATGCCGAGTCGGGTCGACGGCGTCTGGGTCCGGCCGCCGTACACGCGCTTCGGGTTCTCGCCGAGCGCCGACTTCACGCTGACCCGGTCGCTGATGAGCTGCTCGTCGATCGTGCGGCCGCCCCAGGTCTTGATGGCGACGGTGCGCCCGCCGATGACGTTGCCGCTGCCCGGCTTCACGACGACGCTCGTGACCCCGCCGCGCAGCGCGTCGCGGAAGCCCTCGTCGTCGATGTCGATCGCGTCGATCGCCCGCACGCCGGCCGTGGTCGGGTTCGTCATCTCGTTCGTGTCGTCGCCGGCCGGGCCGTTGGCCTCCTCGTGGATGCCGACGTGGCCGTGCGCCTCGAGGAAGCCGGGCAGCACGGGCCGGCTGCCCGCGTCCACGATCTGCGCGCCCTCGGGCACCGCCACCGCGGATGCCGGGCCGAGGGAGGCGATCCGCCCGTCGTCGCCGACGACGATCACCCCGCCCTCGATCTCCGGTCCGGTGACGGGGACGATGCGGGCGTTCGTGATCGCAAGAGCCATGCCGCCACGCTACGCGCCGCTACGCTCGGTCCGACCCGGCGTCCGCGCCCGGCCGACCCGCCCGTACCGCCGCACCACCGAAGGACCCACCGCGATGCCGCAGCTCCCCTGGACCCTCCACGGCGACGGCAGGTCCGTCGCCGCCACCGAGATCGTGCAGCCGGAGGAGCGGCTCAGCTGGCCGCGCACCATCGGCTTCGGCGCCCAGCACGTCGTCGCGATGTTCGGCGCGACCTTCCTCGTGCCGCTGCTGACGAAGTTCCCGCCGTCGACGACGCTGCTGTTCTCCGGCGTCGGCACGATCCTGTTCCTGCTGATCACCCGGAACCGGCTGCCCAGCTACCTCGGCTCGTCGTTCGCGTTCATCGCGCCGATCACCGCCGCGACGGCGGCGGGCGGCCGCGGGTCCGCCCTCGCCGGCGTCATCGTCGTCGGCGCGCTCCTCGCGGTCGTCGGCATCGTCGTGCAGGTCGTCGGCACGCGCTGGATCGACCTGCTCATGCCGCCCGTCGTGTCGGGCGCCATCGTTGCGCTCATCGGCTTCAACCTGGCACCGGCAGCGAAGAACAACTTCACGGCGTCGCCGGTGATCGCCGTCATCACGCTCGCGGCGATCATCCTGTCGGCGGTGCTGTTCAAGGGCCTGCTCGGCCGCCTCTCCATCGTGATCGGCGTCGTCGTCGGCTACGTCGCGGCGGTCGTCGCCGGCGAGGTCGACTTCTCCGCGGTCGGGAAGGCGGCCTGGATCGGCCTCCCCGAGTTCACGACGCCGACGTTCTCGCTCGACCACCTCGGCCTGTACCTGATGTTCCTGCCGGTCGTGCTCGCGCTCGTCGCCGAGAACGTCGGCCACATCACGGGCGTCGGCGAGTTGACCGGCCGCGACCTCTCGCCGCTGACCGGTCGCGCGCTGCTCGCCGACGGGGTCGCCTCCGTGCTCGCGGGACTCGGCGGCGGCTCGCCGACCACCACCTACGGGGAGAACATCGGCGTCATGTCGGCGACCCGCGTCTTCTCGACCGCGGCGTACTGGGTCGCGGCGATCGTCGCCATCCTGCTCGGCCTCTCGCCGAAGGTCGGCGCGCTCATCTTCACGATCCCGCCGGGCGTGCTCGGCGGCGTCACCACCGCGCTGTACGGCCTCATCGGCATCATCGGGGTGCGCATCTGGGTGGCGAACCGGGTCGACTTCTCGCAGCCGCGCAACCAGCTCGCTGCCGGCATCGCGCTGATCATGGGCATCGCGGATTTCACGATCAGCATCTCCACCGGCACCGGCGAGGTCAGCTTCACCGGCATCGTGCTCGGCACCGTCGCCGCGATCGTCGTCTACCACGTGATGACGGCGATCGCACGGCTGCGCGGCACCGAGCAGGAGCGCCTGACCTGATCCGGGATGCGCGGCCGGCCCGGGTGCGGACCGCCGCCTAGCCGGCGATGAGCGACTCGATCGGGCCGCGGGCGAAGAAGAGCACGAAGCCGGCGGCGACGATCCAGAGCAGCGGCGAGATCTCCCGCGCGCGGCCGGACAGGCTGCGGATGAGCACCCAGCTCAGGAAGCCGACGCCGATGCCGTTCGCGATCGAGTAGGTCATCGGCATCACGATGATCGTGAGGAACACCGGCAGCGACGACGAGAAGTCGGTCCAGTCGATGTCCTTGATCTGGGAGACCATCAGCGCGCCGACGACGACCAGCGCGGCCGCGGCGACCTCGAGCGGCACGACCTGCGTCAGCGGGGTGAGGAACATCGCCGCGAGGAACAGCGCGCCGGTGACGACGGAGGCCAGCCCGGTGCGCGCACCCTCGCCGATGCCCGCGGCGGAGTCCACGAAGACCGTGTTCGAGGAGGTCGATCCGACCCCGCCCGCGATCGCGCCGGCGCCCTCGATGACGAGCGCCGAGCGGAGGCGCGGGAAATCGCCCTTCGCGTCCGCGACGCCGGAGGCCTTCGCGAGTCCCGTCATGGTCCCCATCGCGTCGAAGAAGTTGAGGAACAGCAGGGTGAAGACGAGCATGATCGCCGACAGCGGCCCGATGCGCGCGAACGCGCCGAACGGGTCGACGTGGCCGATCAGGCCGAGGTCGGGCAGCGCGAAGACGGACGACGGCAGCGCCGGCACGTTGAGGTTCCAGCCCGCGGGGTTCTTCACGCTCGACCCCACGTGGAAGATCGCCTCCAGCACGATCGCCAGCACGGTCGTGCCGACGATGCCGATGAGCAGCGCGCCGCGCACCTTCCGCGCGACGAGCACGCCCATGAGCACGAGTCCGATGAGGAACGTCAGCGTCGGGAGCGTGGAGATCGACCCCGCCAGCCCGAGCTGCACCGGCGGCGAGTTCGCGCCGCTCGAGCGGACCAGTCCGGAGTCCACCAGCCCGATGAAGGCGATGAAGAGGCCGATGCCGACCGTGATGGCCGTCTTCAGCTCGGCGGGGACGGCCGCGAAGATCATCGTCCGCAACCCGGTGGCTGCGAGCAGCACGATGATCACGCCGTTGATCACGACGAGGCCCATCGCCTCCGGCCAGGTGACCTCCTTCACGACGTTGACGGCGAGGAAGGAGTTCATGCCGAGTCCGGCCGCGAGGCCGAACGGCAGTCGGGCGATCGCGCCGAAGACGAGCGTGAGGAGCCCGGCCACGAGCGCGGTCGACGCCGCCACCTGCGCGTTCGGCAGCCAGTCGCCGACCACGTCGACCGACGCCTGGTCGTTGCTGAACCCGCCGATGATGAGCGGGTTGAGGATCACGATGTAGGCCATCGCGAAGAACGTGACCAGCCCGCCGCGGATCTCGCGCGGGATCGTCGACCCGCGCTCGGTGATCGAGAACCAGCTGTCGAGCCGGGCCTTCAGCCCCGACTGCGGGGCGGGCTCCTGCTGCGACTCGGGGGCGGGGGACGTGGTGCTCACGGGCGGCTCCGGATGACTCGGGCGCCCGGCACGGGCGCCGGACGACGGCGACCCGCGCCAGCCTAGCGACCGGGATGCTCCCCGTGGCGCCGCCGGTGGGGCGACTCGGTCTCGTCGGCGACGGGCCGGCCCGGCTGCTCCCCCAGTGCGGGCGCGACGTCCCTCACGATCGAGGCGAGGATGCGGGCGTTGAACGCCACGCCGAGCTGGTTCGGCACGGTGACGAGCACGGTGTCGGCGGCCTGCACCGCGGCGTCCTGCGCCAGCTCGGCGGCGATCACGTCCGGCTCGCCGATGTAGGAGCGGCCGAAGCGCGCCAGGGTCGCGGCATCGAGGTAGCCGACCTGGTCCTCGGCGTCGGCCTGCGCACGCACGCCGAAGTAGCGCTGCGTCTCGTCGTCGATGATCGGGATGATGCTGCGGCTGACCGAGACCCGCGGCGTGCGCTCGTGACCGGCCGACGCCCACGCGTCGCGGAACATCCGGATCTGCTCGGCCTGCAGGTCGGAGAGCGGCACGCCGGTGTCCTCTGTGAGCAGGGTCGACGACATGAGGTTCATGCCCTGCTCGGCCGCCCAGACGGCGGTCGCGCGGGTGCCGGCGCCCCACCAGATGCGGTCGCGGAGGCCGGGCGAGCGCGGCTCGATCGGCAGCGGACGGCTCAGGCCCGTGACCTTCGGATCGGACATCGCGACGCCCTGGCCCTCGAGCGCGGCGAGCAGCAGCTCGGTCTTCGCGCGGGCGAGGTCGGCATCCGTCTCGCCGTCCCCCGGCACGTAGCCGAAGGCCTCCGAGCCGCGGAGCGCGGGCTCCGGTGACCCTCGGCTCACGCCGAGCTGCAGGCGGCCCTCACCGCCGGCGTGGGCGCTGACGAGGTCGGCGATGGCCGCCTCCTCCGCCATGTAGAGCGGGTTCTCGTACCGCATGTCGATGACCGCGGTGCCGAGCTCGATCGTGCTCGTGCGGGCCGCGGCCGCGGCGAGCAGCGGGAACGGCGCCGCCGACTGCCGGGCGAAGTGGTGCACCCGGAAGTACGCGCCCGCGACGCCGACCTCCTCCGCGGCGACGGCGAGCTCGACGGCCTGCTGGTACGCATCGGCGGCGGTGCGCACTCGCGATCCCGGCACGTCCTGCCAGTGCCCGAAGGAGAGGAACCCGATTCGCTTCACGATGGATGCGAACGCATGAACCGGGCGGACGATTCCCTCACGACAGCTCGACGCCCTCGCCGAAGCGCCCTCGCGCGTCGTGCGGGATGAGCGGCCGCTCGCCGCGCACGCGCAGCTCCTGCACGGCCCAGGTGTTGCCGTCCGGGTCGGCGAAGCCGAAGAACGTGCCGCCGTCGTCCGGGGTGAACGTCATGAGCTCGGAGCACTCGACCCCGCGTCCGACCAGCTCGTCGCGGGCCGCGGCGCCGTCCGCGACGCAGAGCTGGAGGCCGCGGATCGAGCCCGGCGCCATCTCGTTCTGCGCCGGCAGCGATCCGAACACGATCGAGCAGCCGGAGCCGGGCGGCGTGAGCTGCACGACGTGCATGAACTCGTTGGTGGTGTCGTGGTCGAGGTGGAAGCCGACCTGGTCGCGGTAGAACGCGACGGCGCGGTCGATGTCGGAGACGGGGAGGATGACGACCTCGAGTGTCCAGTCCATGGCGGTGTCCTCTCAGCGGGTCCGGTAGTGCAGATGGGTGGCGGACGGCGTCACGTCGACGCCGTCGGGCACGAGGTCGAGGCGACCGAGCGCGGGGATCACGCAGTCGGACGCGAACAGCGGCGTGCCGCCGCCGAGCACGAACGGCGCGACGTGCAGCGTCAGCCGGTCGGCGAGCCCCGCTGCGAGGCAGGACCGGATGACGGCACCGCCGCCCATCACGATCACGTCGCGGTCGCCGGCGTGACGGCGGGCGATCTCGACCGCCTCCTCGACAGTGGGCGCGAAGTCGCGGAACCGGTCGGCCAGCCGCACCCGCTCGACGGGGCGCCGGGTCACGACCACGACGGGCGGCGGCGGCAGGGTCGATCCGGGTCCGCCGTAGGCGAGCTCCTCGCTCCAGCCGTCCGGCGCGTCCACGACGTCGAACAGGTTGCGGCCCATCACGACGGCGCCGGTGCGCTCCATGGCGGCGTCGAGGATGCGCTGGTCGTCCGCGTGTCCGGAGAAGACCCAGCGGTGCAGCGGCTCGCCGCCGTTCCCGAGCCCGTTGCCGACGCCGGCATCCGGGCCGGCGACGAATCCGTCGAGCGAGACGGTGATATCGGCGATGACCTCCATGGTGAGCGCCTCAGACCTCGGCCAGCACGCCGTCGAGGCGCGCGTAGCCCTCGGTGAGGCCGGTCTCCATGCCGCTGGCGACCATGCCGTCGCGGGCCTCGACCGTCGGATACACCGAGTGGATGCGCGCGCGGGTGCGGGCGCCGCCGTCGAGCGGCTCGAGCGTCAGCGCCTCGATCGCCACCACGTCGGGCATCCCCTCGAACTCGAACGTCTGGATGGAGAACTCCGGGCGCACCGTGTGGAAGGTGCCGCGGAACGAGAAGCTGCCGTGCTCCGGCGTGTGGTGCGTGTAGCGGTAGCCGCCCTGGTCGACGTAGTCCCAGCGCTCGATGTCCATCTCGTAGCCGTCGGGCCCGAGCCAGCGGCGCACCAGGTCCGGATCGCGGTGGGCCTCGAACACCCGCTCCAGGGGTGCGTCGAACTCGCGGACGATGTCGATGAAGGGCAGACCGACGGGGGCGTCGATCTCGACGGGGTGGCTCATGATTCCTTCTCCTTGCGCTGGTTCTGGTGTGCTGCGTCGTCGTCGCCGGCGTCGGCGAGGACGGCGTCGAGCGAGCGGAAGCGCTGCTCGGCGACGAGGCGGTAGCGGTCGATCCAGGCGGTGAGCCGCTCGAGGGCATCCGGAGCGAGGTGCACCGGACGACGCTGCGCGTCGCGCGACCGGGTCACGAGCCCGGCCTGCTCGAGCACGGCGATGTGCCGGGACACGGCCTGCTTGGTGATCTCGAACGGCTCGGCGAGCTCGTTGACGGTCGCGGACCCGCGGCTCAGCCGCGCGATGATGCGGCGTCGCACCGGATCGGCCAGGGCGAGGAACGCCCGGTCGAGCCGCTGGTCCTCGTCCAAGCCGTCAACCCTTCCCTTGATCAACTGCTTCGTTGATTACGATAGGCGCATGAGCGGAGCCTGTCAACGGCCGCGGGCGAGCGCCGCGGTGCGACACACTGAGCGCACACCGACGGAAGGCGAGCCGATGAGCGATCCGCGTGACGACGACCTGGACCTGGGCGCGACCGAGCCCGATTCGGATGACGGCGACGAGGTCTTCGACGACGCCGGCGAGGGCCCCGACGACGGCTCCGAGTACGGCGACGGCGCCTTCGACCCCGAGGCCGGCTGAGCCGAACGCCCGGGCTGCCGGCCCGCGCGGACTACTCCCCCGCCAGCGCCTGTTCGAGCGTGCGCGCCGGGCGTCCCGTGATGCGCTGCACGGCATCCGAGACATGGTCGACCTCGCCGTCGCGGATGGCGGTGTAGGTCGAGACCCAGGCGTCGAGCTGCCACTGCTCGTCCGACCACTGCCGCCGCGACGCGTAGGCGTCGTCCAGCGTCTGGTCGACGAACCGGAACGGGCGCCCGAGCGCATCGCTCATCCGCACCGCGGCCTCCGTCAGCGTGATCGCCTCCGGACCCGTGAGCTCGTAGACGCTCTCTTCGTGCGGCTCCGGGTCGCGCAGCACCACCGCGGCGACATCCGCGACGTCGGCACGCGCGACGCCCGCGACCCGGCCATCACCCGCCGGTCCGGTGATCACGCCGTCGTCGCCGGCGAACATCGGGAAGAAGTCGCTGTAGAAGCTGTCGCGCAGGATCGTGAAGCGCATCCCGCTCTCGTGGATCGCCTGCTCGGCGTCGAAGTGGTCCCGGCCGAGCGTGAACGAGGCATCCGGCGCCGCGCCCGCGAACGACGTGTAGACGATGTGCCGCACGCCGGCGCGGGACGCCGCGTCGATGAAGGTTCGGTGCTCGTCGCGCCGAGTCGGCGACTCGGAGCCGGACACCATGAACAGCACGTCGACGCCCTCGAGGGCGCGGAGGGCCGCCTCCGCGTCGCCGTAGCCGGCCGCGACGGCGATCCCGCGCTGCGCCTCCGGCAGCCGCGCCGGGTCGCGCACGACGAGGCGTCCGACCGCACCGCCGAGCTGTGCGGCGACGCGGCTGCCGACGTGGCCGGTGGCTCCGGTGATGGCGATCAGGCTCATGACCGGCACAACCGCGCAGCCGCCTCGGCGCATTCCCGTCGAGCGGCCCGGGGCCGAGGCCCGGGCTAGTCTCGAGACGTGTTCACCGTCGCCTTCGTCCCCGGCGTCGCGCCCGGCAAGTGGGGGCGCGCCTGGCGCGATCGGATGCCGCGCGAGCCGTTCGAGCTGCGCCCGCTGCCGCAGGACGAGGCGCTCGGCGCCCTCCTCGCCGGCGAGGTGCGGATGGCCTTCCTCCGCGACGTCGAGCGCGGCGAGCAGCCTGGTGCGCACGGCCGGGCGCCGCTGCACGTCATCCCGCTCTACCGCGAGACGCCGGTCGTCGTCGCGCCGAAGGATCATCCGGTCGCCGCGTTCGACGAGCTCGACCTCGCGGACCTGACCGGCGAGCCGATCCTCGAGGGCGCGGACGCCGCCGTCGTCGAGATCGTGGCGACCGGCGCCGGACTCGCGCTGATGCCCGGGCCGATCGCGCGCGACGCCTCCCGCCGCGACGTGGTCGCCCGGCCCGTGCGCGACGCGCCCGACACCGGCATCGGCCTGGCCTGGCGCGAGGACGACCAGCATCCCCTCATCCCGGTGTTCGTCGGAATCGTGCGGGGGCGCACCGCGAACTCCTCCCGCTGAGCTCGTGGGGCGGACTCCGCAGCGCCGTCGCCGCCTGCCGCGTGCGCTCGGCGGCCGGGCGTAGGGTCGATGACATGGACTTCGATCCGGACGGCGGACACCAGCGCCGAGCCAGCCTCGAGGTGCTGCGCGCCGAGGCGCAGGACGAGCTGGGCACGGTGGTGCTCGAGCGGCTCCACGCCGGCGAGGACCCCTGGGCCTTCATGGAGGAGATCCCGTCGGTCGACGAGCTCGTCGTCTGGACGCTCCGCGCCGAGATGATCCGCCGCGACGGCTCGCGGCTGCCGACCTCCGAACGGGACTACCGCATGCTCCGCCAGATCGCGCTCGCCTACCCGGCCCTCACCACCACGGTGTGGTCGATGATCGGCCGCCTCGACGAGCGGCGCAGCGCATGAGCGCCGTGCTCGTCGTGCTCGATATCGCCGCCGACGGACTGGTCCGCGGCTCCCGGCGCGTCGACTCGACCGCCGCGGTGCTCAGCGCCGCCGACCTCGCCGCCACGCGCGGCGACGGCGTCTTCGAGACCGTCAGCATCGCGCACGGGCACCCGCAGGCCCTCGAGGCGCACCTGGCCCGGATGGCGCGGTCCGCGATCATGCTCGACCTCGGCGCCGTCGACATCGACGGCTGGCGGGCGGTCGTGCGCGACGTCGCGACGGCGATGGCGTCCGAGCCCGAGTCATGGGTCAAGATCGTGCTCTCCCGCGGCGTGGAGGGCTCCGGGATCCCGAGCGGATTCGCCTGGGGCGCCGCCTCGCCGGATCACCGCGCCGCGCGGGCCGACGGCATCCGCGCCGTGACGCTCGACCGCGGCCTCCGCTCGGATGCCGCCGCGACCTCGCCGTGGCTGCTCGCGGGCGCGAAGACCCTGAGCTACGGCGTCAACATGGCGGCGAAGCGCGAGGCGGCTCGGCGCGGCGCCGACGACGTGATCTTCACCTCCACCGACGGCTTCCTGCTCGAGGGCCCCACCGCGAACCTCGTCCTCCGCGTCGCCGGCGAGCTCGTCACGCCGTCGCTCGAGCTCGGCATCCTGCCCGGCACGTCGCAGGCGGACCTGTTCCGCTGGGCGGAGGGGGCCGGCATCCCGACCGCGTACCGGCGGCTGCCGGTGTCGGCGCTCGACGACGCGGATGCCGCCTGGCTCGTGTCGAGCGTGCGGCACGCCGCGCCGCTGCACACGATCGACGACCGACGGCTCGACGTCGACCGCGAGCTCACCGCCGCGGGCAACGCGTTCCTGCTCGCCCGCACCGAGTAGCGCGCCCGACCCCGAGGCCGGCGGCCGGCTAGTGCGGCCGATGATGATGTCGCCGACGGGCGTCAGCGCGAGACGCGCCGAGCACGACCGCGAAGGCCACTCCGATGCCGAGCCCCACGGCGACTCCCCCGCCGATGTCGTGCATGCCGATGCCGAGCGCGATCCCGAGCACCAGTCCGGCCGCAGCCCCCACGACCCAGCTGAACGGGTCGTTCGGGAAGGCCGGTCGCTCGTTCCGATCTGTTCCGTTGTCCCCCATACGGGGCACAGTACGTCGATCCGGCGCCGAGGGGGAGGGATTCTCAGGGAACGGGCCGCGCGAGCGTGCGCGGGAATGAGAAAGGGGCCGGTCTCCCGGCCCCTCCCGCCCATTCGAGACCAGGTCTCGCGCGGCTGTCCCTCCAGAGGACGATGGTGCACACTGGCGGCGGTGATCCGGAATTCACGACCGGGGCTACCCCCGTATTCCCGGTGCACTTCGACGGGATCACCGCCGCCTCTAGTCCCCCGACTAGTGCAGAACCGAAGCTATCCGGCGGTGCGCGGCCGCCGCTCCCCCCACATGGGGTCACCCCCGATCGGGGGACGCGCCGGACATGACGAACGGCCCCCGCGCCCGCGTTCCCCCCGGCTGTGCGGGCGATCGCGCGGCGCGCGCCACCCGCAAGCGGGAGCGCTGCCACGCGCCGTCATGCACGGCGCGAGCTGTCGCGACGATGCGCAAGCGCACCGCGGCGACCGGGTTCGTCGAGGCCTCGAGGGCCGTTCTGTCACCGGGAGTTCATCCGCCTTTCGGCTTCCGTTCTCCGCAGTGAGATGACTATCCCAGCGCGACCGAGGCCGCGCAAGACGTCAACTCTGACTAGATGGTTGAGGCTTCGACGGCCTCGGTCAGCATGGCGACCAGGGCCTCCAGCTGCACCGAGCCGGCGACCGTGTCGTCGCCCGTCTCGCCGTCGAGCGCACGGGCCGCGAGACCCGCCTTCGCGTCGATCAGCTCGGCGATGCGGCCGTCCACCGTCTGCGCGGCGATGATGCGCCACGCGGTGACCGGCAGCGACTGGCCGATGCGGTGCACGCGGTCGATCGCCTGGGTCTGCTCCGCATCCGTCCAGCTCAGCTCGGCGAGCACGACGTTCGACGCGGCCTGCAGGTTCACGCCGACGCCGGCCGCCGTGAGCGAGCAGACGGCGACCGCGACCTCCGGGTCGTTGGCGAACGCGTCGATCTGCCCCTGACGGGCGGTTGCGGTCTGGTCGCCGCGGATCGAGATCGTCTTCAGCCCCGCCTGGCGGAACTGCTCGGTCGCGCGGTCCATCACGTCGATGTGCTTCGCGAAGAACACGACCTTGCCCACGTTGCGGGCGAGGTTGATCGTGTAGTCGGCCGCCGGCGAGGCCTTCGCCTGGCCGATCCGGCGCACCATCGTGAAGACGTTGTCGCCCTTGGCGCCCTCGCCGCCGGTCGCGCGGCTCTCCTCGAGCTCCGCGTTCGCGACGAGCCGCACGAGGTCGGCGGGATCGGCGTCCGGACGCGTCGCGCGCACCCGGCGGTAGCGCTCCAGCAGGCGGGCGACGAGCGCGCGCTCGGCCTCGCGGATCGAGCGGCCCTCCTCGCCGTCGAGCTCCACCGGGATGTCGGCGATGCGGCGGGCGGGGATGTCGGCGGCGACGTCGCTCTTCTTGCGGCGCACGATGCCCATCTCGACCACGGCGCTGCGGGCCGCGGCGAAGAAGCCGGGGTCGCCCGGGGTGAGCCCGGTGTCCTCGAGCCGGTGCATGAGCTCCGGCAGGGGCTGCTTCTCGTCGATCCAGCCGAGGTACTGCCAGATCATCCGGAAGTCCTCGATCTGGTTGATCAGGGGCGTGCCGGTGAGGGCGATCATGAGGGCGTTCGGGAGGCGTCCGCGGATGCTCTTCGAGAGCGTCTGCACGTTGCGCGAGCGCTGCGAGTCGCGGTTCTTGATGAAGTGCGCCTCGTCGACGATCATGCCCTTGAACCCGCGGTTCGAGAGCCAGCTCACGTGCCGGTCGAGCACCTCGTAGTTCACGACCACGATGTCGGCGAACGCGTCGAGGTCGCGGCCGTCGCCGTGCACGACGGTGACCGCGCGACGCGGCGTCCACTTCTGCACCTCGCGCGCCCAGTTCATCTTCACGACGTTGGGCACGACGACGAGCAGCGGGTACGAGTTCGTCACGCTCGCGGCGAGCAGCGCCTGCGCCGTCTTGCCGAGGCCCGGCTCGTCGGCGAGCAGGTAGGTGCGGTGGCCCTCCTTGGCGCTCTCCACGAAGCGCGCCTGGTGGCGCATGAGCTCGAGGCCGCCCGGCGTCTGCAGCGGACCGGTGCCCGGCAGGTCCATGGTGGCCGCGCTGCCGCCCATCTCGAAGCTGCGGAACAGCGGGTCGATGAGCTCCCAGTTCGAGAGCCGGCCGGTGATCTGCGGCTTGGCCTGCACGCCGCTGAAGTCGGGCGCGAGGAACGGGTTCGACATCCGGTACTGCCGCACCGACTGCGGCACGACCTGGCGCGCCTGCTCCTCGGTCGGCTTCGGCGCCGGCTCGGCCGCGATCACGAGGTCGTCGGGGCTGAGCTCCGTGCCGGCGTCGAGCAGCATCCCGCGCCGCACCTCCTGCGCGGCGGCGGTGAGGGGCGACGTGTCGGTGAGCAGCTGGATCAGGCTCGTGTCGCGCGCGGCGCTCTTCGCCATGATCGTCGCGATGCCCTCGAGCCGCGTCAGCTCCTTGGTCCGCTCGCCGTCGGCGAGGGTGCGGTCCGCCTTGATGCGGGCGCGCTCCTCGCGCACCAGCATCGCGACGACGCGGAACCGGACGCGCCCGGAGGCGTTGACCTTCCCGCGCTCGGCCGCGCTCTCGATCGCACGGACCGTGCGCGCGAGGACGGGGATGATGCCCGCCTCGTCGGCATGCACGCGGCGACGCTGCTGCTGCGAGCGGTGCCCCGACGTGCGCGGGGCCTGCTTCTGGCCAGATGGGGCCATCGTTCTCCTCGGCTCCGCCTCGGCGGCGCCCACTGTTCGACCCGTCGGATGCGGATCGGTTCTGCTTCGGCGCCGACGAGCGGTCGGGCTCTGCGATCTCAGACCCGGTCTTCAGACCGGTGAGTCGTGCGCCGATGACGAGCATACCGCACGGTCTGCCTCGGAGGGCCGGGAATCCGGGCATCCGGGCGCGTCGCGGGACGGCGGAGCCTCGCGGCGCTCAGCGGCGGGCGCCGCTTCCCCGGGCCGCGTTGCGGTCCTCGGTGTTGCGCTGCTTCACGGTGATGCCGATCGCGAGGAACGCGATCGCGGCGAGGTACTGCGCGCCGCCCCACCACGGGCCGGAGAACTCGAACGGCAGCACCGGGTTCCAGATCACGACGATCGCGGCGATCACGGGCAGCCACCACCAGTGCCTCGCCTGCAGCACGAACCAGCCCACGATGAGGCCGAGGATCGCGACGAGGAACCGGATGATCAGGAAGGCGTCCGAGGTGAGCAGCAGCGTGCCCGCCAGCAGCGCGATCATCGCGACGAGGCCGGGCGCCAGCGCGTAGCGCCGGAAGGGGGCGTCCGGGTAGCGCCGCTGCGTCGTCCCGCGTCCCGATGCCACCTCGCAAGCCTACGGCCGCGACGCGGTCCTCCCGTCCGCGGCCGACCTAGGCTCGCACCATGCCTTCCGAGCATCCGACCGGTCAGGAGGACGCCGCCCTCGAGCGCTTCCGCGAGCTGCTGCGCATCCCGACGGTGTCGCGCCCCGAGGGCTCGGACGACGCCGCCCTCGCCGCGCTCCACGAGGCGATCGCCCGGCTGTACCCGCGGGTGCAGGCACTCGGGCCCGAGCTGATCGCCGGCCGCTCGCTCCTGCTGCGCTGGCCCGGCCGGTCCCCCGATGCGCCGTCCGTGCTGATGGCGCACCAGGACGTCGTGCCGGCCGACGAGGGCGGCTGGCGGCATCCGCCCTTCGGCGCCGAGCTCAGCGGCGAGGTGGTCGGCGCGCGCGACGAGCGCGTGCTCTGGGCGCGCGGCGCGATCGACGACACCGGGATGCTGGCCGGCCTCCTCGAGGCGGTGGAGGCCGCGCTCGCGGACGGGATCGTGCCGCAGCACGACGTCTGGCTCGCGTTCGGGCACGACGAGGAGGTCGGCGGCACGGGCGGCCGGGCGCTCGCGGACACCCTCCGGGAGCGCGGCGTCCAACCCGCTCTGGTGCTCGACGAGGGCGGGGCGATCGTGCGCGGCGTCTTCCCCGGCGTGACCGCGCCGCTCGCCGCGATCGGCGTGAGCGAGAAGGGGATCGCCTCGGTCGAGCTCGTCGTGGAGCAGCGCGGCGGGCACGCGTCCACCCCGCCGCGCACGACGGCGACGGAGCGCCTGGCCGCCGCGATCGTCCGGCTCGGACGGCGGCCCGCCCGGGCGTCGCTGCCCGAGCCGGTGCTGCAGATGCTGCTCACCCTCGCGCCGCACGCCGGCGGCGTGCTCGGCACGGTGCTGCGGCGCGCGCGGCTGCTGCGTCCGGTGCTGCCGGCGGTGCTGGCCTCCCGCGGCGAGCAGACGGCGGCGATGGTCCGCACCACGCGCGCGGTCACCCGGCTCAGTGGCAGCGCGGCCGACAACGTGCTGGCCGAGCGGGCGCGCGCGATCGTCAACGTGCGGGTCGCGGTCGACAGCACGCTCGCGGCGGCGGTCGCCGACATCGAGCGCGCCGTCGCGGATCCCGAGGTCGCCGTGCGGCTCGTCGAGGGCAGCGAGCCCTCCCCGATCAGCCCCGCGGAGGGGCCGGCCTGGGAGCGGATCACGGCCGCCGTCGCGGCGGTGCGCCCCGACGTCGTCCCGGTGCCCTACGTGCAGAACGGCGCCACCGACGCCCGCTGGTTCGCGCGCTGGTGCCCGGCGGTCTACCGGTTCAGCCCGTTCGAGATCTCCGCCGACGAGCTCGCGAGCCTCCACGCGATCGACGAGCGCATCCGTGTCGCCGCGTGGCACGAGGGCGTGCGGATCCTCGGCGCGCTCGTCCGCTCGCTCTGAGCTCCCCGGCCGTTCCGCTCCGCGCGCCGGAGTGCCATGCTCGGCGCATGCCAGACACCCCGGAGCGCGCGGCGGGCCGCGCGCGGCTCGACGTCATCGCCCAGGAGCTGCTCGCGCGCCCCGGGATCTCGTGGATGCGGATGTTCGGCGCCGAGGGCCTGTCGGTGAACGGCAAGGTGTTCGCGTTCGCCGACTCGACCGGCGCGCTCGTGGTGAAGCTGCCGGAGGCACGCGTGGCGGAGCTCGACGAGTCGGGGCAGGCGTGTCCGATGGTCATGCGCGGGCGCCCGATGCGCGAGTGGGCGACGCTCGGGCTCGACGCCGGTGACGAGCTGTGGCACGACCTCGTCGTCGAGGCGCACGCGTTCGTCGCGGAGCTGACCGCGCGCTAGATCATGGCCTTCGTGTGCCAGACCGTCTTCGTCTCCGTGTAGCGCAGCACCCGCTGCAGCGACCGCGCGGGCACACCCGGCTGCGGGTCCGACACGCGCTTCAGCGTGTCCGCCGCCGCGATCACCAGGTCGACCCACTCGAGCGCGCCGGCGCCGGCGAGGTCGAGCGCGTTGACGTCGGCGTGCGAGGCGAGCCACGGTGTGATCTCCGCCGGCGAGCCGGTGAGGATGTTCACGACGCCGCCGGGCACGTCGCTCGTCGCGAGCACCTCCGCCAGGCTGATCGCGCCGAGCGGATGCTGCTCGTCCGCGATGACGACGACCGCGTTGCCGGAGACGAGCGCCGGCGCGAGCACGGCGGTGAGGCCGAGCAGGCTCGCGCCGCTCTCCTCCTGCGGCGCGACGACCGCGACGACGCCGGTCGGCTCGGGCACCGAGATGTTGAAGAACGGCCCGGCGACCGGGTTGCCGGCCCCCGCGACCTGGGCGTACTTGTCCGCCCAGCCCGCGTACCAGACCCAGGTGTCGACGGCCGCGTCGACCTGCGCGCGGGCGGCCGCGAGCGACACGCCCTCCGACGCGCGGACCTCCTCGGCGAACTGCTCGGCGCGCCCCTCGAGGAGCTCGGCGATCCGGTAGAGCACCTGGCCGCGGTTGTAGGCGGTCGCGCCGGCCCAGCCGGACACGGCCGCGCGGGCCGCGACCACCGCATCCCGCGCGTCCTTCCGGCTCGCCTGGGCGACGTTCGCGAGGAACTGGCCCTTCGGCGTCAGCGCGGGGTAGGTGCGGCCGCTCTCGGAGCGCGGGAACTTCCCGCCGATGAACAGCTTGTACGTCTTCGGCACGGCGAGGCGGCTCACTTCGCGGATCCCTTCTTGCGCTCGATGCGCGCGGCCCCGTCGGCCCGCCGCGCGTCGACGAACCGGGCCGGCGCGGGCGCGCCAGCCGGCTCGAGGTAGGCGCCCAGCCCGTGCCGGCCGCCCTCGCGGCCGTAGCCGGACTCCTTGTATCCGCCGAACGGCGACGCCGGATCGAAGCGGTTGAACGTGTTCGCCCAGACGACGCCGGCGCGGAGCCGGTCGGCGACGGCGAGGATCTTCGACCCCTTGTCGCTCCAGATGCCCGCGGAGAGGCCGTACGGCGTGTTGTTCGCCTTCGCGATCGCCTCGGCCGGCGTGCGGAACGTCATGATGCTGAGCACCGGGCCGAAGATCTCCTCGCGGGCGATGCGCGACGAGGTCGAGACGCCGTCGAAGATCGTCGGGGCGAACCAGAACCCGTTCTCCGGGATGTCGCAGGCGGGGCTCCAGCGCTCGGCGCCCTCCGCCTCCCCCGCGGCCGACAGCTCCGTGATGCGCTGCAGCTGCTCGGCGGAGTTGATCGCGCCGATGTCGGTGTTCTTGTCGAGCGGATCGCCGAGCCGGAGGGTCGTCATCCGCGCCTTGAGGCGGTCGACGACCTCGTCGTGCACGCTCTCCTGCACGAGCAGGCGGGAGCCGGCGCAGCAGACGTGGCCCTGGTTGAAGAAGATGCCGTTGACGATGCCCTCGACGGCCTGGTCGATCGGGGCGTCGTCGAACACGATGTTCGCCGCCTTCCCGCCGAGCTCGAGCGTGAGCTTCTTGCCCGTGCCCGCCGCGCTGCGCGCGATCTGGCGGCCGACGGCGGTGGAGCCGGTGAAGGCGATCTTGTCGACGTCGCCGTGCTCGACGAGCGCGCGGCCCGTGTCGCCGGCGCCGGTGATGATGTTCACGACTCCCGGCGGCAGGTCGGCCTGCTGCACCACGTCCGCGAACAGCAGCGCGGTCAACGGGGTCGTCTCGGCCGGCTTCAGCACGACCGTGTTGCCGGCCGCGAGGGCGGGAGCGATCTTCCACGCGAGCATGAGCAGCGGGAAGTTCCACGGGATGACCTGCGCGGCGACGCCGTGCGGCTTCGGCCCGGCGCCGAGGCCCGCGTAGTCGAGCTTGTCGGCCCAGCCGGCGTAGTAGAAGAACCAGGCGGCCACGAGCGGCACGTCGACGTCGCGGCTCTCGCGGATCGGCTTGCCGTTGTCGAGGCTCTCGGCGACCGCGAACTCGCGGGCGCGCTCCTGCAGCAGCCGCGCGATCCGGAACAGGTACTTGCCGCGATCGGCGCCGCTCGTCTTCGACCAGACGCGATCGTAGGCGCGGCGCGCGGCCGCGACGGCGCGGTCCACGTCGTCGGCGCCGGCGGTCGCGACGGTCGCGATCTTCTT
The DNA here is from genome assembly GCF_058809295.1 of Schumannella sp. GW821-FHT10F01. NCBI lineage: Bacteria > Bacillati > Actinomycetota > Actinomycetes > Micrococcales > Microbacteriaceae > Schumannella > Schumannella sp. GW821-FHT10F01. The sequence continues at coordinate 14,702 of NZ_JBXASM010000009.1, read as the reverse complement.
CTCGGTGGCGGGCGAGATGGTGGCGAAGGGCGTGCCGGATCCCGCGCTCCACCCGCCGTCGATGAACAGCCCGTAGTCCTTGCGCAGGTGCAGCAGCGCGGTCGACTCGGGCGCCGGGGCGTACTCGAGGAAGCTCATGGTCAGTCCATCGTCACGTAGTCGGGGCCGCTGTAGCGGCCGGTGGTCAGCTTCTGGCGCTGGAGCAGCACGTCGTTGAGCAGGCTCGACGCGCCGAAGCGGAACAGGTGCGGCTGCAGCCATTCCTCGCCCGCCGTCTCGGCGACGGTCACGAGGTACTTGATGGCGTCCTTCGAGGTGCGGATGCCGCCCGCCGGCTTCACGCCGATCCGCTCGCCGGTGAGGCGGTGCCAGTCGCGCACGACCTCGAGCATGAGCAGCGTCACGGGCAGCGTCGCCGCGGGGCTGACCTTGCCGGTCGAGGTCTTGATGAAGTCGCCGCCGGCGAGGATCGCGAGCCAGGAGGCGCGGCGCACGTTGTCGTACGTCGCGAGCTCGCCCGTCTCGAGGATGACCTTGAGGCTCGCGCTCGACCCGTCCGGCCGGCGGCACGCCTCCTTCACCTGCACGATCTCGTCGAAGACCTTGCCGTAGCGGCCCTCGAGGAACGCGCCGCGGTCGATGACCATGTCGATCTCGTCGGCGCCGGCCTCGACCGCGTCGCGGGTGTCGGCGAGCTTCACGGCGAGCGAGGCACGGCCGCTCGGGAACGCGGTGGCGACGGCCGCGACGGAGATGCCGCCGTGGTCCGGGTCGCCGTGCGCCGAGCCGAGCGCCTCGACGGCGTTCGGCACCATGTCGCCGTACACGCAGACCGCCGCGACCCGCGGCGTGCCGGGGTCGGCCGGGTCGGGCGTCAGCGCCTTCGCGACCAGGGAGCGGACCTTCCCGCGGGTGTCAGCGCCCTCGAGCGTCGTGAGGTCGATGAGGGCGATGATCCTGTCGAGGGCCCAGGCCTTCGAGGTGGTCTTGATGGAGCGCGTGCCGAGTCCGGCGGCGCGCTGCTCGAGGCCGACGGCGTCGACGCCGCTGAGGCCCTCGAGGTGGAGCCGGAGGCTCGTCTCCGTGAGATCGCCGCCGAGCAGCCGCACGGCGCGATCCGCCGGCGCGAGCGCCAGCGAGTCGGGGGTGGTGGTCATGCAACGACCCTATGCCGTGGCCCCGGCCGCGGGGTCAGCGGGCGATCCGCGCCTCGGCGTCGGCGAGGTGCGCCGCGTAGTCGGCGCCGCGGTCGAGCTCCCAGCGCTCCCAGTTCACCGGATGCCCGCGCAGCAGGTCCTCGAGCTGGTCCAGCCGGGTGCTCCACGAGGCGATGCGCGGCGGCAGGAACGGGGCGTCCATGTCGGGCCCGATCTCGATGCGGAGGTCGGTCGAGCTGTCGCGCGAGCCGCCGACGGCCTCCGTGAGCGTCACCGCGACCTCGCCGAGGTCGTCCGAGGCGACCGCGAGCGACGCGGGCTCCTCGAGCTCGAGCACGTCCGATCCGTCGACGAGCCGGGCCGTCGGATGCAGCCAGCCCTCGACCAGCACCGGGTCGACCAGGGCCTCCCAGACGAGCGCGCGCGGCATGTCGATCCTGCGCTCCACCACCGCCCGGGCCATGCGGCGATTGTACGGCGGCGGGGCGCTGCCGGCGCGGCGTGCGGGCCGCGCCACGCCGCTACGCTGAACGCCATGACCGCGACGACGCCGGCCCTCGCACTCGCCCTCGACCTCGGGGGCACGAAGGCGGAGGCCGCACTCGTCGGGGCCGACGGCGCCGTCGTCGCCGGCACCCGCTTCCGGCGCCCGACCGGGCCCGCCGCCTCGTCGGACCAGCTCTGGGAGGCCGTGGCCGGCGTCGTGGCCGACGCCCTCGCCGCCCGTCCCGTCGGCGCCGAGGTCGCCGGCGTCGGGATCGGCTCGGCCGGGCCGATCACGGTCGCCTCGGGCCTCGTCTCGCCGCTCAACCTCGCCGTCTGGCGCGACTTCCCGCTGCGCGACCGCGTCGCCGAGCTCACCGGGCTGCCCGTCCGGCTCGAGATGGACGGCGTCTGCATCACGCTCGCCGAGCACTGGGTCGGCGCCGCGCAGGGCGTCGACAACGTGATGGGCATGATCGTGTCGACCGGCATCGGCGGCGGCCTCATCCTCGGCGGGCGCACCGTCGCCGGCCCGACCGGCAACGCCGGCCACATCGGGCACGTCGAGGCGGCCGGGTTCGACGACCCGTGCCCCTGCGGCGGCGCGGGCTGCCTCGAGGCGATCGCCTCCGGTCCGAACACGGTGCGCTGGGCGCGGTCGCAGGGCTTCACCGGCACGACCGGCGAGGACCTCGCGGCGGCGCACGCGGCCGGCGACCCGATCGCGATCGCGGCCGTCGAGCGCTCCGGCCGCGCGATCGGCCAGGGCCTCGCCTCCGCGACGGCCCTCATCGACCTCGAGCTCGTCGCGATCGGCGGCGGCTTCTCGCACGTCTCCCCCGCGCTCTTCGACGCCATGCGCGCGGCGGTCGCGAAGCGGGTCGTGTTCGGCTTCGTCACGAAGGTGCGGATCGTGCCGTCCGGCCTGTCCGGCGACGGCCCGCTCGTCGGCGCGGCCGCGCTCGTGCACCGGCCCGAGGTGCTCGGCCGCACCGTCTGAGCCCGCTCAACGGCGGGCGGCGAGCTCGTCCTCGACGTACGACGGGCGGCGCAGCATCACCGCGGCCGGCACCGCCGGCAGCGCGATGACCAGCAGGTAGATCAGCGACGCCGTCCATCCCCCGGTCGCGTCGTGCAGCAGGCCGACGACGAGCGGCCCGAGTCCGCCCACGATGTAGCCGACGCCCTGCGCGAAGCCGCTCAGCGCGACCCCGCCGAGCGCGGTGCGCGCCCGGGTCGGGATGAGGTAGAGCGCGAGCGGGAACAGGCTCGGGCCGAGCCCGTAGACGAGCACCCACAGCCACGGCGCCGCCGCCGGCGCGAGCAGCAGGCCGCCGGCGCCGAGCAGCAGGAAGGCGACGCAGACGAGCACGATCGGCAGCACGCTGCGCAGCCGCGAGGCGAGCAGCGGCACCAGGAACGAGCCCGGGATGCCGGCGGCCGCGAACACGGCGAGCATCGTGCCCGCCTCCGCGCGATCCACGCCCGCGAGGTCGACCAGCAGCTGCGGGAGCCAGGCCACCCCGACGTACACCGCCGTGCTCGACGTGCCGAACACGAGCGCGATGGCGACGGCGGTGCGCGAGCGCCCGACGCCGCGCGGTGCGGCCTCGACCTGCTCGATCTCGGCGGTGGCCGCCGCCTCGACCTCGGCGATCGCCGCGCGGCGGCGTCCGGCCAGCAGCGCGATCCACGGCGGTGCCGCGAGCACGGCGACCGCGAGCCAGACCGCGAGCGAGACGCGCCAGCCGGCGGTGTCGGCGACCGGCACGGCGACCCAGGCGGGCACCGCCGTGGAGACCGACAGGATCGCGGCGTAGAGCGCCGTGACCGCGCCGACGCGGTCGGGGAAGAAGCGCCGCACGAGCGGCGGCACGAGCACGTTGGCGGCGCCGATGCCGGCGAGGATCACGACGCTCGCGGCCAGCAGCACCCACTCGCTCGGGGCGACGGTGCGCAGCAGGTGCCCCACGACGATGAGGCCGATGGCGCCGAGCAGCGTCCGCTCGAGACCGGCCCGGCGAACGACGAGCGGCACGAGCAGCCCGCTCGCGGCGAACGCGAACGGCGGCAGCGCGCCGATCACCGAGATGACGAGCGTCGAGAGCCCGATGTCGGCGCGGATGTCGTCGACGATCGGCGAGATCGACGAGACGGCGGTGCGCAGCGAGACGGCGATGAGCACGATGCCGGCGAACGCGAGCACCCCGCCCCGGGCGCGCGCGGACGCCGCGGTCACTGCGGCAGCCGGGCGGTGCCGGAGGTCGGCGGGTAGCCGAGCAGCTCGCGGATGCGCACCTCGTCGGCGTGCATCTGCTCGACGAGCGCGTCCGCCGACTCGAAGCGGTTCATCGGGCGGATGTACTCGACGAACTCGACCTCGATGACATGGCCGTAGAGGTCGCGGCGCTCATCGAGCAGGTGCGCCTCGAGCTGCTTCTCGGGCACCCCCTCGAACGTCGGGTTGTTGCCGATCGACGTCGCCGCGCCGAACACCCGCGCGTCGCCGTCGACCCGCACCCGGGTCGCGTACACGCCGTCGCGCGGCAGGTAGCCCTCGTGCGCCTGGGCGAGATTCGCGGTCGGATAGCCGAGCGTGCGGCCGCGGGCCTCGCCGTGCACCACCTCGCCGCGGACGGACGGCGCATGGCCGAGCACCTCCGCGGCCTCGGCGACGCGGCCCTCGTCGAGCAGCGTCCGCACCATCGTCGAGGAGGCGCGCGGTGCCTCGCCGACCGGCACGTCGTCGACGACGAGCACCTCGAAGCCGAGCCGCGGGCCGAGCTCGCGGAGCACGTCGACGTCGCCCGCGCCGCCCGATCCGAAGCGGAAGTCGCTGCCGACGAGCACCAGGCGGGCGTGCGTCACGTCCTCGAGCACGTGCGCCGCGAACTCCTCGGGCGTCTGCGCCGCGAACGCGTGGTCGAAGGTGAACTCGATCACGGCCTCCGCTCCCGCCTCCGCGAGCAGCTCGGCGCGCTGGGCGCTCGACACGAGCTCCGGCGGGCAGCGGTCGGGGGCGATGAGCGCCAGCGGGTTGCGGTCGAACGTGATCGCGACGGGCACCAGATCCCGCGCCCGCGCCTCCGCGACGAGCCGCCCGATGAGGGCGCGGTGCCCGACGTGGACGCCGTCGAACTTGCCGATCGTGACGGCGGACGGGCCGAAGCCGGGCGGCACCTCCTCGGCGCCGCGGTAGAGCGTCACGCCGCCGCCTCCGCCGGTCCCGTCCGGCGCGAGCGCAGCCAGAGCAGTCCGAGCACGGGGAGCACGAGCGGGATGCCGAGGTAGCCGGCGCCGTACCAGCTCCAGACCGTCGACTGGCGGCCGAACGGGTTCGGGTCGCTGATGCCGAGCAGCTGCGGCGCGACGAGGCTGATCGTGCCGATGACGAGCACGCCGACCAGCTCGAAGCCGATCGTCGCCCAGGCCACGCGGTTCCAGCCCTCGCCGGGGGCGACGAGCGCGATCGTGGCGAGCAGGTAGACGACCGCGGCCATCGCCGACAGCGAGTAGGCGACCGGCGCCTCCCCGAACCGGGTCAGGATCTGCGTGACGCTGCGGCCGGTCGCGCCGATCGCGAGGATCGCGTAGACGGCGACCAGCACGCGGCCGAGGCCCCGGGAGCGGGAGGAGCGGTTCATCGGCTCCCACAGTACTGAAACCGCGCGGCCGCGACCGGACACGGCGGGCTGCTCAGGAGCCCTGCACGGTCCAGATGATCTGCATCCGCCACAGCATGACCGCGACCGCCAGCGCCGCGATGCCGAGCACGACCGTGCCCCAGCGCGTCCGGTCCGTCAGCGCCCAGACGAGCGCGCCCGGGGGGATGATCGCCGCCGCGATGAGGTACGCCCAGAACTCGACCGGATTGCCGGTCGGCGGGTTGCCGGCGAACGGGGCGGCGATCGCGATCACGATCTGCGCGACCAGCGCGAGCTCGACGACGGCGAGCGGCAGCACGCTCGCGTCGCCGGGTCGGCGCCCCGCCAGTCCGAGCACGACGCAGAGCAGCCCGACGATGAGCGCGAGCGCGACCTCGGCGATCGTGTAGCCGAGGATCACGCCAGCACCTCCGCGGTCGGGAAGTTCACGAGCACGCGCGCCCGGCCCGCGGTGGTCTCCACGAGCCCGGCCAGACGGCCGTCCGGCGTCAGCGCGGCGACGACCGGAGCGTCGGCGAGCGGATCGGCCGGATCCGCGATCACCGGCCGCTTGCCCTGCATGAGCTCGCCGAGGGCCGTCTCCTCGAGCGTGAGGCCGGGGTAGAGCGCCGTCGCGACGGCCGCGGGCTCGCGCCGGGAACGCAGCACCTCGTCGTCGGGCGGCACCGCATCCTCGACCGAGAACGGGCCGATCCGGGTGCGCCGCAGTGCGCGGAGGTGACCGCCCACGCCGAGGTCGGCGCCGAGGTCGCGGGCGAGGGCCCGCACGTAGGTGCCGGACGAGACCGTCACCCGCACGTCGAGCTCGACAGCCCGGCCGAGCCGGCGCTCCTCGAGCACCTCGAAGTCGTCGACGCGCACGCGGCGCGACTTCAGCTCGACCTCCTCGCCGTTGCGGGCGAGGTCGTAGGCGCGGCGCCCGTCGACCTTGATGGCGCTGAACGTCGAGGGCACCTGCTCGATGTCGCCGGTGAGGCGCGCGATGCCGGCGTCGATGTCGGCGCGGCGGATGGCGGACGCGTCCGCGTGCTCGATCGTCTCGCCCGCGGCGTCGTCGGTCGTGGTCGACTCCCCCAGCCGGATCGTCGCCGTGTAGTCCTTGTCGAGCCCGACGAGGTAGGTCAGCAGCCGCGTCGAGCTCTCCAGGCCGAGCAGCAGCAGCCCGGTCGCGAGCGGATCGAGCGTGCCGGCGTGGCCGACCTTGCGGGTGCCGGCGGCGCGGCGCACGAGCGAGACCACGTCGTGGCTGGTGATGCCGAGCGGCTTGTCGACGAGCACGACGCCGCTGTCCGGCTTCGGCCGGTCGGGGCGGGACGGCCGGTCGGTCACGCCCGCCACGCTAGCAGTCGGGCCCCGCCGCTCCCCCGCCCAGCCCTAGGCTCGGACCGTGCGGATCGGGGTTCTCGGGGCGGGCGCCATCGGCGGCACGATCGCCGCCACCCTCGACCGGGCGGGGCACGAGGTCGCGGTCACCGCACGCGGCGAGCACCTCGCCGCGATCCGGGCGCTCGGGCTGTCGCTCTCCGGCGCCTGGGGCGACCACGTCGCGCACCCGGAGGCGGACGACGTGCTGCACGGCGCGTTCGACCTCGTCGTCGCGGCCACGAAGGCGGCGGATGCGCCGGCCGCGCTGCGCTCCAGCGCCGAGAGCCTCGCGGGCATCCCGGTCGTCGTCGTGCAGAACGGGCTCGACGGCATCCGCGTGCCCCAGGAGGCGGTTCCGGCGGCGCGGATCGTCGGCGGGCTCTCGATGATCGCGGCCTCCTTCCTGCGCCCCGGCGAGGTCACGGTCACCACGGGGCTCCCGACCGTGCTCGGCGTGGCCGCCGGCGACGACGTCGCGCCCCGCGACGCGGCCGCCGAGCTGCTCGCCGACGGCATCCCGATCCGCGTCGTCGACGACTTCGCCGGCGCGCAGTGGACGAAGCTGCTCGTGAACCACGTCAACGCGCTGCCCGCGATCACGGGCCTCAGCGTGCAGGAGACGATCGCCGACGCCGGGCTGCGCCGCGTGCTCACCGCGAGCATGCGCGAGTCGGTGCGGATCGCCCGGGCGGCCGGCGTGCGCTTCGCCGAGCTCGGCGGACTGGACGACCGCATCCTCACGCTGGTCGGCGCGGCCCCGCTCGCGCTCGGAGGCCTGCTCCCCCGCGCGATGGCGCGCCGGATGGGGCCGGTGCCGAATCCCGGCTCGACGCTGCAGAGCATCCGCCGCGGCGTGCGCACCGAGATCGACGCGCTCAACGGCGCGGTCGTGCGGGTCGCCCGCGAGCACGGGCTCGACGCCCCGATCTCCGCCGCCCTGACGGCGCTCGTGCACGAGGTGGAGGACACCGGCCGCTTCGTCCCGCCCGACGAGGTCACCCGGCGCGTGCCGGCCTAGCGGGCCGGTCAGCAGGCGTCGGCGAAGATCCGGCGCGGGTGCTCCGGATCGCGGCCGTCGACGAGCGCGGAGGCCGCGCCGCGCGGATCCTGATCGGCGAGGGCGCGAGACCACTCCGGGTCGTCCGCCACCGCACGGCCGGCGTCGTCGTACCGGCCGCCCGTGGGCAGGTCGACCCAGAGCGACCAGTTCCAGAGCCGTCGCAGCTCGGGCCGCAGCAGGTGGCGTCCCGCGACGACGAGCACGGCATCCGGTCCGGCGGTCACCCACTCGGACTCGACGTGGGCGTCGCGGGCCGGGTCGTAGACGCCGAGCTGGAAGCCGGCGCCGCCGCCGAGGCGGAACGGGTCGATCAGCGCGCGGCGCAGGGCGAGCACGTCGAGCCGCTCGCCGTAGCCGGTCAGCGCGCCGTCGCCCTCGATCGGCTGCGACGAGGGCCGGGAGAACCGCGCGGTCTCGGCCGCGAACGCCGTGCGGCCCTCGTCGCGCAGCTCCGCGACCAGATCGTGCGCCAGCTCGACGACCCCGTCGGCTGGTCCGCCGGTCACCGCGACGATCACGCGGCCGCGGCCGTAGTGCTGCAGGAACTCGCCTGCCACGGCGCGGAGCGTGTCCCGCTTCGCCGGAGCCCATCTCGCCATGCCGCTCAGCCTAGGGTGGGCGGGTGGATGCGGCCGGGGCGATCGCGGAGTGGTTCCCTCGAGCGGCGCGCGACCTCCCCTGGCGCCGGCCGGGCTTCCCGGCGTGGGGCTCGCTCGTCAGCGAGTTCATGCTCCAGCAGACCCAGGTCTCCCGCGTGATCCCCCGGCTGGAGGAGTGGCTCGAGCGCTGGCCCACGCCGGCGGATCTCGCCGCCGCGCCGGCCGGCGAGGCCATCCGGGCCTGGGGCGGGCTCGGCTACCCGCGCCGCGCGCTCGCGCTGCACGCCGCCGCGACCGCGATCGCCGAGCACCACGGCAACGTGGTGCCCGACGACGTCGACGAGCTGCTCGCCCTCCCCGGCATCGGGCCGTACACCGCACGGGCGATCGCGGTCTTCGCCTACGGCCACCGGCATCCGGTCGTCGACACGAACGTGCGCCGGGTGCTGGCCCGCGCCGTCGAGGGGCGGGCGCTGCCCGGTCCGCCGTCCACCCGCCGCGATCTCGCGCTCATGGAGGCCTTCCTGCCCGAGGATCGGGCCACGGCCGCGCTCGTCAACGCGGGCACGATGGAGCTCGGCGCGATCGTCTGCACGGCCCGCTCGCCGCAGTGCGACGCCTGCCCGATCGCGGACCGCTGCGCGTGGCGCGCCGCCGGCTATCCGGCCGCCGAGCCGGACGCGCCGCGTCCGCCGCGGCAGGCGCGCTTCGAGGGGTCCGACCGGCAGGTGCGCGGACTGCTCCTGCGGGAGCTCCGCGGGTCGGACACGCCGGTGCCGGCCGCGGCACTCGACGCGGTCTGGCCGGACGCCGACCAGCGCGGGCGCGCGCTCGCCGGCCTGGTGCGCGACGGACTCGTCGTCGGCGACGCGGGGCGCGGCTACACGCTGCCGGACTGAGCGCGCCGCCGTGTGACACGCTGGCGGAGTGACCGCCACCTCCGTCCGGCTGACCCGCGCCGACGCGGACGACGCCCTCCGCACCGCCCTCGCGGCGCTCCCCGCCTCACTCGGGATCGCCCCGGACTTCCCGCCGGAGGTGCTCGCCGAGGCGCAGCGCGCCGCGGCCGCCCCGGTGCTGCCCGACGACGACGCGACGGACGTCGACCTCGTCACGATCGACCCGCCGGGGTCGCTCGACCTCGACCAGGCGCTCGGCATCGAGCGCGACGGCGCCGGCTGGATCGTGCACTACGCCATCGCGGACGTCGGCGCGTTCGTCGCCCCGGGCGGTCCGCTCGACACCGAGACCCGGCGGCGCGGGCAGACGCTGTACGCCCCGGACGGCCGCATCCCGCTGCATCCGCCCGTGCTCGGCGAGGGCGCGGCGTCGCTGCTCGAGGGCGCGCTGCGCGGGGCGTTCCTCTGGCGGTTCCGCCTCGACGGCGACGGCGTGGTGCGCGAGACCGCGCTGACCCGGTCGCGCGTGCGCAGCCGCGCGCGGCTCGACTACGCCGGCGTGCAGGGCGACCTCGACGCCGGTCGGGCGACCGGGCCCGTCGCGCTGCTGCCGGCGGTCGGCGCGGCCCGCCGGCACCAGGAGCTGCTCCGCGGCGGCGCGAGCCTGCCGACGCCGGAGGTGGAGATCGAGCCCGACGGGGACGGCTACCGGCTCACGCGGCGGCGACCGCTCCCCGTCGAGGGCTGGAACGCGCAGCTCTCGCTCATGACCGGGATGGCGGCGGCCGACCTCATGCTCGCGGGCGGCGTCGGCATCCTGCGCACCATGCCCGCCGCCGAGCCGGAGGCCCTGGCGCGCTTCCGGCGGCAGGCCGCGGCGCTCGGGCTGCCGTGGCCCGGGGACGCGCCGTACGGCGCGTACCTGGCCGGCCTCGACCTCGACGACCCCCGCTCGCTGGCGGTGCTCCACGCCGCAGCGTCGCTGTTCCGCGGCGCCGGCTACGTCGCGTTCGATGCCGCCCGCGGCGTCGCGGCGCCGCCCGACCCGATCCAGAGCGCGCTCGCCGCGCCGTACGCGCACGTCACGGCGCCCATCCGGCGCCTCGTCGACCGGTTCGGGCTGCTCGTCTGCGCCGCCCTCGCCGCCGGCGGCACCCCGGACGACGCGGTCCGCGATGCGCTGCCCGCGCTCCCGCCCGCGATGGCGGCATCCGGGGCCCTCGCCGGGCGCCTCGACCGGGCGGCGATCGACACCGTCGAGGCCGGGCTGCTCGCCCCGCGGGTGGGCGAGGAGTTCGACGCCACCGTGATCGCGGCCTCGCCCGGGAAGGGCACGATCCAGCTCGACGACCCGGCGGTCAGCGCGTCCTGCACGGGAGAGCTCGAGCCGGGCACGCGCATCCGCGCCCGGCTCGAGACCGCCGACATCGCCTCCGCGACGGTCCGCTTCAGCCGCGCGAGCTGACCGCGACGACGGGATCCGCACGAGCGGATGTCGCCGGGACGGGGCACACTGGAGCGATGCCGGAGCTCCCGGAGGTGCACGCCCTCGCGGCGGACCTCGGCGCGCGCCTGACCGGCCGCCGGATCGAGCGGCTCCAGCTCGTCTCGTTCGCGGTGCTGAAGACCTACGACCCGCCGGTGTCCGACCTCGCGGGTCGCGAGTTCACCGGCGCGACCCGGCACGGCAAGTTCCTCGACCTGCTCGTCGACGGCGCCGGAGACGACGACGGACTGCACCTCATCATCCATCTCGCCCGGGCCGGCTGGCTCCGCTGGCGGCAGAGCGCGCCCGCGCCGATGACGAGGCCGGGCAAGGGGCCGCTCGCGGCGCGGCTCGTGCTCGACGACGGCTCCGGCTTCGACGTGACGGAGGCCGGCACGAAGAAGTCGGTCGCGATCTGGCTCGTGCGCGACCCGTCCGAGGTGCCGCGGATCGACACGCTCGGTCCCGATCCGATGGAGGACGCCTTCACCGAGGCGGCGTTCGCGGCGATCCTCGCCGCACGCGGACGGGAGCGCATCAAGGGCGTGCTGCGCAACCAGCACGTGATCGCGGGCATCGGCAACGCCTACTCCGACGAGATCCTGCACGCGGCCCGGATGTCGCCGTTCAAGGGCGCCGACATGGGACCGGACGACGTCCACGTGCTCTACAACTCGCTCCGCGACACGCTGGCCGGCGCCGTCGCCCGCGCGGACGGGGTGGCGGCGTCGGAGCTCAAGGCCGAGAAGAAGACGAACCTGCAGGTGCACGGCCGCTTCGGCGAGCCGTGCCCGGTGTGCGGCGACACGATCAAGCAGGTGGTCTACGCCGATTCGACGTTCCAGTACTGCCCGACCTGCCAGACGGGCGGCAAGCCGCTCGCCGACCGCGTGCTCTCGCGGCTGCTGAAGTAGCGGCGCGCTCAGCGCACCATCCGCAGCGCCTCCACCGGATGTCCGGCGAGCTGGTGCGTCTCGCGCGTGCCGTCGTCGCGGAAGCCGTTCCGGCGGTAGAAGGCCTGCGCGCGGGGATTCTCGAGGGCGACCGTGAGCGAGGCCGGCCGGCGGCCGAGCACCGCGTCGAGGAGCTCCTGGGCAGCGCCGCTGCCGTGGTGCGCCGCGAGCAGGTAGATGCCGCTGAGCACCTCCGGGCGGATCGCGCCGGGATCGTCCGCACGAGCCGACCCGGCCCAGCCGACCAGCCCCGCGGACGGGTGCACCGCCACCGCGACCGTCGCCTCCGGGCGCCCGAGGATCCCGGTCCACATCGCGAGCCGGTCCTCGATCCGCAGCGCGGCGAGGGCCTCGCCCGGAACCAGACCCGCGTAGGTCTCGCGCCAGGCGACGACGTGCACGCGCGCGATCGCCTCGGCGTCGGCGGGCACGGCGGCGCGGACGATCACGCGATCAGTCCTCGTCGTCGTCGTCGTCGCGCGGCTTCACGTACGGGTCCTCGTCTCCCGCGTAGCTGGCGCCCGCGGCCAGCGTCGCCGCGGCCGCGTCGCGGTCCGACGCCTCCCGCAGCAGCGACTCGATGGCCGCCGCGTTCTCGGGCACCGCGTCGGCGATGAACTCGAGCGACGGCGTGAGACGCGCGGTGATGTTGCGGCCGACCTCGGTGCGCAGCATCCCCGTCGCGGCCTTGAGCGCCGCGGCCGAGTCGACCCGCTCCTCGTCGGAGCCGTACACCGTGTAGAAGACCGAGGCGTGCTGGAGGTCGCCCGTCACGCGCACGTCCGTGATCGTGACGAAGCCGAGCCGCGGATCGCGGAGGCCCTTCTCGAGCCGCCGCGCGATGATCTCGCGGATCCGGTCGGCCATCTTCGCCGCTCTGTCGTTGTTCGCCATGTGCGTCACCTCGCTCTGCTGCCGTGACGAAGGACGGGATGGCGCGGGCCGGAGCCCGCACCATCCCGATCGCCGTGCGTCAGGCGCGCGGCTTCTCCTTCATCTCGATCGTCTCGATCTCGTCGCCGATCTGGATGTCGTTGAACTTGCCGAGGCCGATGCCGGCCTCGAAGTCCGTGCGGACCTCCGTGACGTCGTCCTTGAACCGACGCAGCGACTCGATCGCCAGGTTGTCGCCCACCACGACGCCGTCGCGGATGACCCGCGCCTTCGCGTTGCGGGTGATCGTGCCCGAGCGGACGAGCACACCGGCGATGTTGCCGAACTTGGAGGAGCGGAAGACCTCGCGGATCTCCGCGACGCCCGACTGCACCTCCTCGTACTCCGGCTTCAGCATGCCCTTGAGCGAGTTCTCGATGTCCTCGAGCGCGGCGTAGATGACGCTGTAGAAGCGCACATCGATGCCCTCGCGCTGCGCCCGCTCGCGCGCCTTCACGTCCGGACGGACGTTGAAGCCGATCACGATCGCGTTGTCGATGGTCGCCAGGTCGATGTCCGACTCGGTGACCGCGCCGACGCCGCGGTGCAGGATGCGCAGCTGGACGCTGTCATCGACCTCGATCTTGAGGAGCGACTCCTCCAGCGCCTCGACGGCACCGGACACGTCGCCCTTGATGATGAGGTTGAGGCTCTCGACCTTGCCCTCCTCGAGGGCGCGGGTGAAGTCCTCGAGCGAGATGCGCTTGCGCGCCTTCGCCAGCTGGGCGTTGCGCTCGACGGCCTCGCGCTTCTCGGCGATCTGGCGGGCCGTGCGGTCCTCCTCGGTCACCAGGAAGGTGTCGCCGGCGCGCGGCACGGACGAGAGTCCCTGCACCTGCACCGGACGCGAGGGCCAGGCCTCGTCGACCGGGTCGCCGTTCTCGTCCATCATCGCCCGCACGCGGCCGTAGGCCGTGCCCGCGACGATCGCGTCGCCGACGCGCAGCGTCCCCGACTGGATGAGCACGGTCGCCACGGCGCCGCGTCCCTTGTCGAGCTTCGCCTCGATGGCGACACCGCGCGCGTCCTTGTTCGGGTTCGCGCGCAGGTCGAGCCCGGCGTCCGCGGTGAGGAGCACCGCGTCGAGCAGCTCGGTGATGCCGGTCTTCTGCGTGGCGGACACGTCGACGAACATGACGTCGCCGCCGTACTCCTCCGCGACCAGGCCGAACTCGGTGAGCTGCTGGCGCACCTTGGCGGGGTTGGCCCCCTCCTTGTCGACCTTGTTGACCGCGACCACGACCGGCACGCCGGCCGCCTGGGCGTGGTTCAGCGCCTCCACCGTCTGCGGCATGATGCCGTCGTCGGCGGCGACCACGAGGATCGCGATGTCGGTCACCTGGGCACCACGGGCTCGCATGGCCGTGAAGGCCTCGTGACCCGGGGTGTCGATGAAGGTGATCGCGCGCTCGATGGCCTCGTGCTCGGTCCACACCTGGTAGGCGCCGATGTGCTGCGTGATGCCGCCGGCCTCGCCCGCCACGACGTTCGCCTGGCGGATCGCGTCGAGCAGCTTGGTCTTTCCGTGGTCGACGTGACCCATGACGGTGACCACCGGCGGGCGGATCTCCAGGTCGGCGTCGTCCTCGTCGGCGAGCTCCTGCTCGAGGTCGATGTCGAAGCCCTCGAGGAGCTCCTTGTCCTCGTCCTCGGGCGAGACGATCTGGATCTTGTAGCCCAGCTCGTCGCCGAGCACGCCGAAGGTCGCCTCGTCGAGCGACTCGGTCGCGGTCGCCATCTCACCGAGGTGGAACAGCGCCGTGACGAGCGCGCCCGGCTGGACGGAGATCTTCGTCAGGGTCTCGATCTTGTCCGCGAGGTCCGAGATCGAGGCACCGCGGCGGAGGCGGATGATCGCCCCGTTGCCGTTGGGGATCGCGACGCCGCCGAGCGACGGCGCCTCCCTCATCTCGAATTCTGCGCGCTTCGTGCGCTTCGACTTGCGGGCCTTGCTCTTGCCGCCACCGCGGCCGAACGCGCCGGCCGTGCCGCCGCCGGGTCCACGACCGCGACCGCCGCCGCCGCCGGGACGACCGGCGTAGCCGCCGCCCGGACGCTGGGCGAAGCCGCCGGCACCCGCGCCGCCACCGGCGCCGCCGGGA
>NZ_JBXASM010000008.1:0-187967 GCF_058809295.1 Schumannella sp. GW821-FHT10F01 | reverse complement strand
CCGCACGGCCGCGGCGTGGGCGCGGCATCCGCAGGGCGTCGCCGTGGCGGCCGAGCCGCTCGTCGCGCTCGAGCGGTCGGGCGCCGACGACGGCCGCACCGGCTGGTCGCCGCGTCCCGGGCGTCCGCTCGCCGGCGTCCGGGTGCTCGACCTGACGCGCGTGCTCGCCGGGCCGACCGCGACCCAGCTGCTCGCCGGGCTCGGCGCCGACGTGCTCCGCATCGATCCGCCGGACTGGGACGAGCCGGGCGTGCTGCCCCTGGTCACCTGGGGCAAGCGCCGCGCCCGCCTCGACCTGCGCGCCGACGAGGGGATGCGCGCACTGCGCGCGCTGCTGGCCGACGCGGATGTGCTGGTGCACGGCTACCGTGCCGATGTGCTCGACCGCCTCGGGCTCGGGCCCGCCGAGCGGCAGTCGGTCCGTCCCGGGCTCGTCGACGTCGCCCTCGACGCCTACGGCTGGACCGGTCCGTGGTCGACGCGACGCGGCTTCGACAGCCTCGTGCAGCTGTCGACCGGGATCGCGGACACCGGGATGCGGGCGGCCGGCGCCGAGCGTCCGGTCGCCCTGCCCGTGCAGGCGCTCGACCTCGCGACCGGCTACCTGCTCGCGGCCGGAGCCCTCGCCGGGCTCGCGGATCGGCGGCGCTCGGGCACGGGCTCGCGGCGACGCACCTCGCTGGCGCGGATGGCGGCGCTGCTCGAGCGGACCCGGTCGGACGTCGACGCCGCCCGCCTCGCACGAGCGCCCCTGGCGGCGGCGCCCGAGGTCGCCCGCCGGCGCGTCGCCACCGGCTGGGGCGACGTCGACCGGGCCGATCCGCCGTTCACCGCCGACGGCCTCGAGCTCGCCTGGAGCCTCCCCGCGGGCCCGCTCGGCTCCGACGCCCCCGCCTGGCCCGCCCACTGATCCGACGGCCCGCTCGCCGAGCCCGCTCCCGCTCCGTGCCAGGATGGACGGGATGGGACCGGTGCTGACCCTGGGCGAGACGATGGTGCTCGTCACGCCCGCGACCCCGCTGCCGCTGCAGGCGGCGCAGGACTTCCGCCTCGAGATCGGCGGCGCCGAGTCGAACGTCGCGAGTCACCTCGTGCGGCTGGGGCATCCGGCCGCCTGGGCGAGCGCGGTCGGCGACGACGCCCTCGGGCGCCGGCTGCTCGCCGCCCTCGCCGAGCGCGGCGTGGACACCGGACTGGTGCGCGTCGATCCGGATGCGCCGACCGGCGTCTACTTCAAGGACCCGTCGCCGGAGGGCACGCGGGTGCTCTACTACCGGCGCGGTTCGGCGGCGTCGCGGCTCGGGCCGGACTACGCCGAGGCCCTGCCGCTCGACTCGGCGACGCTCGTGCACCTCAGCGGCATCACGGCCGCGCTGTCGGAGAGCTGCGACGCGCTCCTCGACGCGGTGATCGACCGGCGTCGCGCGCTCGGCGCGCCCGTCAGCTTCGACGTGAACTACCGCCCCGCGCTCTGGCCGAGCCCCGAGGCCGCGGCCGTCCGGCTGCTCGCCCTCGCCCGCCGCGCCACGACCGTGTTCGTCGGCCGCGACGAGGCGGAGGTGCTCTGGGGCGAGGCGACCGCGTCCGGCATCCGCGCCCTGCTGGATGCTCCGCGACTCGTGGTCAAGGACGGCGCCGTCGGCGCGCACCGCTTCGACGGCCCGCACGAGCACTTCGTGCCCGCGCACCGCGTCGACGTGGTCGAGCCGGTCGGCGCCGGGGACGCGTTCGCGGCCGGCTACCTCGCCGGGGAGCTGGCCGGGCACGAGCCCGAGCTCGCGCTCGGCGGCGGCCACGACGCGGCCGCGCGCGTGCTGCAGACCACCGGCGACTACTGACCACGCGACCGAGCCGCACCGCGACCGAAAGGCGACCACGATGAGCTTCTCCGACGACTGGTTCGAGGAGGCGTTCGCCACCACCCAGGTGATGGCGATCCTGCGCGGCTTCGGCACCGAGCGCAGCCTCGAGGTGAGCCGCATCGCCTGGGACGCCGGCGTCACGAGCGTCGAGCTGCCGATCCAGACCGCTGCGGATGTCGAGGCGCTCCGCGCGGTCGCCGCCGAGGCGCGCGAGCGGGGCCTCACGGTCGGTGCGGGCACCGTGATCGACGTGGAGCAGGTCGCGGTGGCGAAGGAGGCCGGGGCCGCCTACACCGTGAGCCCGGGCTTCGATCCGGACGTCGTCCGCGCCTCGCTCGACGCAGGGCTGCCCACCCTGCCGGGCGTCGCATCGCCGACCGAGCTGCAGGCCGCGCGGCGGCTCGGGCTCGGCTGGTACAAGGCGTTCCCGGCCGCGCAGCTCGCGCCGGAGTGGATTCCCGCGATGCACGGCCCGTTCCCCGACGCGGTGTTCGTCGTCACCGGCGGCATCACGGTCGAGAACGCGGCGGCGTTCCTCGACGCGGGCGCGCGGGTGGTGTCGCTCGGCTCGGCCCTGGCGAAGCCCGAGCAGCTGGAGCGGCTGACGCCGCTCGTCGCCCGGCGGGGCTGAACCACACCGCTGGCTGAGGAGCGCCGTCTGCGACGCCTCTCGAAGGCTCACGCGTGCAGGCACGAGGCTTCGAGACGGCGCTGGCGCGCCTCCTCAGCCGGCGGAGTCGAGAGGCTCAGCTCTCCTGGATCTCGCTGCGGTCACCCGACCACAGCGTGTGGAACACGCCGTCCTTGTCGACCCGCTTGTAGGTGTGCGCGCCGAAGAAGTCGCGCTGACCCTGGATGAGCGCGGCCGGCAGGCGGTCGGCGCGCAGTCCGTCGTAGTACGCGAGCGACGACGAGAACGCCGGCGAGGGGATGCCGGCCTGCGTCGCCGTGATGACGACGCGGCGCCAGGCCTCCTGCGCGTTCGAGACCGCCTCGGTGAAGAACGGCGCGAGCACGAGCGCGACGAGGTCGGGCTGGTCGGCGTAGGCCTCGGTGATGCGGTTGAGGAAGCGCGCGCGGATGATGCAGCCGGCCCGCCAGATCTTCGCGACCTCGCCCTTGTCGATCGCCCAGCCGTACTCGGCGGCGCCGGCGATGATCTCGTCGAAGCCCTGCGAGTAGGCGATGATCTTCGACGCGTAGAGCGCCTGCCGCACGTCGGCGATGAACGCGTCCGGGTCGTCGACGGTCCACGACTCGGCCGGGCCGGGCAGGTCGGACGCGGCGGCGCGCTGCGCCGGCTTCGACGACAGCGAGCGGGCGAAGGTGGCCTCCGCGATGCCGGACACCGGGATGCCGAGGTCGAGCGCGGTCTGCACGGTCCAGGCGCCGGTGCCCTTGGCGCCGGCCTGGTCGAGGATGACGTCGACGAGGGGCTTGCCGGTCTCGGCATCCGTCTGGCGCAGCACCTCGGCGGTGATCTCGATGAGGTAGCTCTCGAGCTCGCCGGCGTTCCACTCGGTGAAGATGTCGGCGATCTCGGACGGGCTCTTGCCGGTGCCGCGGCGGATGAGGTCGTAGGCCTCGGCGATGAGCTGCATGTCGACGTACTCGATGCCGTTGTGGATCATCTTGACGAAGTGACCGGCGCCGTCGTGGCCGATGTGGGTGACGCAGGGCTCGCCGTCGTCGGCCTTGGCCGCGATGGAGCGGAAGATCGGGCCGAGGGTCTCCCACGACTCGTCCGAGCCGCCGGGCATGATCGACGGGCCGTTGAGCGCGCCCTCCTCGCCGCCGGAGATGCCGGTGCCGACGAAGTGGATGCCGGTCTCCTTCACGCGCGCCTCGCGGGCGATGGTGTCGGTGAACTTCGCGTTGCCGCCGTCGACGATGATGTCGCCGGGCTCGAAGACCTTCGTCAGCTCGTCGATGACGGCGTCGGTGCCCTTGCCGGCCTGCACCATGATGATCGCGGTGCGCGGGGCCGTCAGCGAGGCCGCGAACTCCTCGTAGGTCTTCGCGGCGTGGAAGCCGGCCTCGGGATGCTCGGAGACGAGCGTCTCGGTCTTCTCCCACGTGCGGTTGAACACCGCCACCGTGTTGCCCTCGCGGCTGGCGAGGTTGCGGGCCAGATTCGAGCCCATCACCGCCAGACCCACGACTCCGATGTTGGCCTTGTCGTTCGTGTCCGTCACGGGTCCAGGCTAGTGGCAACACGGCGGAGCGGATCGGCTCGCCCGGTAGCGTGGGAGCCATGTCCCAGGCTGGTCCGATCGTCATCATGGGCGTGTCCGGCGCCGGCAAATCCGCCATCGCGTCGGCCCTCGCCGCGCGGATCGGCGTCGCGTACATCGACGCCGACGACCTGCACCCTGCGGAGAACAAGGCGAAGATGGCGGCCGGGCATCCGCTCGTCGACGAGGACCGCTGGCCCTGGCTCGACCGGGTCGCCGAGGTCGCGCGCGAGGCAGGGCCGTGCGTGGTCGCGTGCTCGGCGCTGCGCCGGGTCTACCGCGACCGGCTCGAGGCGGGCATCCCCGGCGTCCGCTTCGCCGAGCTCGTGGTGTCGCGCCCCGAGCTGCAGCGCCGGCTCGCCCAGCGCCATCACGAGTTCATGTCGCCGACTCTGCTCGACTCGCAGCTCGCGACGCTCGAGCCCCTGCAGGATGACGAACCGGGCGTCCGCATCGACGCCGACCCGAGAGAGGACGCCGTGGTGAGCACGATCGTGACCCGGATGGAGCTCGGATGACCACCGCCGACCCGACCTCGACGGGTGCTGGCGTGACCGGCGCCCCCGGCGCGGACCGCCTGCGCGTCGCCGTCGCCACCCCGTTCCGCGCGGAGCTGATCGACCTGCTGCGGGAGCGCGAGCCGCGGCTCGACATCGACTTCCGGCCGGAGCTGATGGCGCCGGCCTCCGACGACTGGATGGCGGGCTGGACCCGCCCCGACGAGCTGCAGGCGGAGTACGCCGCCTACGTGCAGGGTGCGGAGGCGCTGCTCGGCGTGCCCGACCAGTCCGGCACGGCCCTCGCTCGCACGATCGCGGCGAATCCCGGTCTCCGCTGGGTGCACACGATCCCGGCGGGCGGCGGCGCGCAGGTCCGCTCGGCGCGGCTGCCGCAGGACGATCTCGAGCGGGTGCTGTTCACGACCTCCGCCGGGGTGCACGCGCAGCCGCTGTCGGAGTTCGCGCTGTTCGGCGTGCTCGCCGGCATCAAGCAGCTCGGGCGCCTCCGCATCGCGCAGATCCGCCATGAGTGGGCGAGCCGGCAGACCATGGGCTCGATCACCGAGACGACCGTCGCCGTCGTCGGGCTCGGCGGCATCGGGCGCCGCACGGCCGCGCTGCTGTCCGGCCTCGGCATGACCGTCATCGGCGTGCACCGCCACGAGGTCGACGCCCCGGGCGTCAGCCGCATCGAGCCGGTGGAGCGCCTCGGCGCCGTGCTCGCCGAGAGCGACGCCGTGGTGCTCGCGCTGCCCGATACGGAGCAGACGCGGGGGATGCTGTCGGCCGAGGTGCTCGCCCAGGCCCGGCCCGGCATCGCCGTGGTCAACGTCGGGCGGGGATCGACGGTCGACGAGCCGGCGCTCATCGCGGCGCTGCGCGACGGACGCGTGGGCTCGGCCGCCCTCGACGTCACCGCCGTCGAGCCGCTGCCCTCCGACAGCCCGCTCTGGGACTTCCCGAACGTCGTGATCGCTCCGCACACCGCGGCGATCAGCAGCCACGAGCCGCGCCGGATCGTCGAACTCTTCGCCGAGAACGCCCGCCGGCTGCTCGACGGCGAGGAGCTGCTGAACCGGGTGAACATCCGCGAGTTCTACTGAGCGTCCCGGATCCCTGAATCCGAGCGTCCCGGATCCCCGAGCCTGTCGAAGGGTCCTTCGACAGGCTCAGGAGCCCGATGGAGTCCTACCCGCCCGACGTGTACAGCGCCGCCACCTCGCTCGCGCTGAGCGCCCGGTCGAACACCTTCACCGTGTCGACCGCCCCGTCGAGGTAGTCGACCGGCTTCGAGTCGAACCGGCCGCGTCCCAGCTGCAGCGGGCCCGTGGCCTTCTCGCCGTTGCCGAGCACCGAGATCGAACCGGCAGCGACGCCGTCGACGTAGATCGTCAGCGACGACGTCGTGATGTCGCGCACCCCGACGAGCGAGTACCAGCGTCCGGGCTCGACCGTCAGGTCCTTCGCCAGCGCGCGGGCGTTGACCCACGAGAACGCGAGCCGCTTGTCCGCTCCCGAGTACTGCAGGAAGAACGCGCTGGCGGCGTCGCCGTCCTCGCTGACGACGGTCTGGAATCCGTCGCCGACCTGATCGAACCGCACCCGCGCCGCGACGGAGTAGTTGCGGTCGGTCGTGGTCAGCATGGTGCCCGTGCTCGCCGCGTACTGGGTCGAGCCGTCGAGCTGCAGCGCCGTGCCGCTCACGCCCTCCACCCACTGCGGACCGCCGGACACGGTGAGCGGATGCCCGCCGACCGAGTCCGCCGCGGTCGTGCCCGAGCCCTCGTCGAGGTTCCAGGCCCCGATGCCGGCGAGTCCCGGCGTGCCGGCCGGGGGCGTCGGCGGCGCCTTCTGCCCCGCGCTGATCACGGCGGTGTTGATCGCCTTGACGCGGGCCTCGTTCACCTTCTCGACCTTGCGGTCGTAGGTGAAGAGGCCGTTCTGCTCGCCCTCGACGTCGGTGATCTGGGTGTAGATCGAGCCCGAGAGCCCGTAGGGGGCGCCCTGGTCGCGGAGCACCGCGGTGTTCGCGACGTAGCCGTCGTTGAGCGCCTTCTTGTCCGCGACCGACCCGTACGGGTTGATCGGGGCGCCGGGCCAGGTGTGGTTCGCGATCGGCAGGGTGAGGCCGCCGTGCTCGCCGTCGATCGACGCGCGGGTGGCATCCGGAGCCGGCAGCGCCGGTCCCTGGTACATGTGCCAGTCGATGATGTCGCCGCCGCCCGGGTCGCCGGGGGTGTCGCAGCAGTTCGCGCCGCTGCGGGCGTTGACGAGCCGGGTCGGATCCTGGGTCTTCACCTGGGTCGCGAGCTCGTTCGCCGCGTCGACCGACCACTGGCCCCAGCCCTCGTTGAACGGGATCCAGCCGATGATCGACGTCGAGTTCTTCAGCTGGTCGACCATCCGCGTCGTCTCGGCCTTGAAGTTCGTCTTCTCGGCCGTGGTGAGTGCGGCGTTGCGGCCCGTCGGCAGGGCTGGGGAGTCCTGCCAGACCATGAGCCCGAGCTTGTCGGCCCAGTAGTACCAGCGCGCCGGCTCGACCTTGATGTGCTTGCGGATGGTGTTGAAGCCGAGGTCCTTCGTCTTCTGGATGTCGAACTTCAGCGCCGCGTCGGTCGGCGCCGTGGAGATGCCGTCCGGCCAGTAGCCCTGGTCGAGCGTGCCCAGCAGGAACGTCGCCTGGTGGTTCAGCGTGATCCGCTGCTTGCCCCCGACGTTCTCGACGCCGATCTCGCGGAGTCCCGCGTAGCTCTCGGCGGTGTCGGCCTTGCCCGACTGCCCGCTGAGCTTGGCCTTGAACGTGTAGAGGTGCGGGTCGGCCGGCGACCAGAGGTGCGCATTCGGCACCGTGATGCTGAGCGGCGCCCCCGCGGCGGCCGAGCCGGCGGCGACCTTCGTCGCGCCGTCGAACACGTCGACCTTCAGCGTGCCGCCCGCGGTGTCGCCCCGGTAGCCGGCGCTGATCTCGAAGGACGCGGTGTCGACATCCGGCGTCGCGGTGAACGACGCGATGCTCGCGGCCGGTACCGGCTCCATCCAGACCGTCTGCCAGATGCCGGAGTAGGCCGTGTAGAAGATGCCGCTCGGATCGAGCCGCTGCTTGCCGACCGGGATGTTCGCCCCGTCGACGGGCGAGTGCACCGCGACGACGACCTCCTGCGATCCGGACTTCTTCAGCGCGCTCGTGATGTCCGCGCTGAACGCGTCGTAGCCGCCGAGGTGGCGGGCGACCTGCGTGCCGTTGACGTAGACGGTCGCGTCGTAGTTCACGGCGCCGAAGTTCAGCAGCACGTGCTGCCCGCCGGTGCGGTACCCGGCCGGCACGTCGACGGTCCGGCGGTAGAGCATGTAGTCGGAGTGCTGCTGCACCCCGGAGAGCACCGACTCGGCGGGATACGGCACGAGGATCTTCGAGCTCAGGTCCTTGCCGAACGCGATCGCGCTGTGGCCGTCCGCGGGCTGGTACTGCCACAGGCCGTTGAGGTTCGTCCACGTCGGCGCGGCGGCGTTCGGTCGCGCCAGCTGCGGACGGGGGTAGTCGGGCAGCGCGTTGTCGGGCCCGACCGAGCTCGTCCAGTCGGTGGCGAGGGGCGGGGTGAGGCCGCTCCAGGTCTTCGTCGCGGCATCGGCCGCGACGGCGGGGAGCGCGGCGAGCCCGATCGCCACTCCCGCCGTAATCAGCGCGGCACTCCACCGCGACCCGGTCCTGCGTCGGAACGGCATGTCGACCAACTCCCTCGTTGTCTGCCGCGGAACCTCGTCGTCCGCACGGCGTCGCCGGGACGATCGTCGCAAAAACCTGTCCGAAAGTCCACGGTGGGAGCGGATGCCGTGCCTGAGCCCGGCCGTCCGGGCCAGTCTGGCAGGTCTGCCCCCCGAACGGGGGTCGAGGGTCTACCGTGAGCGCCATGCGCCGAACGATCACCCTGCTCGTCGCCCTGGTCGTCTGGGCGGGCGGCCACGCCCTGCTCTTCTGGTCCGGCACGGCGCTGATGCGGTCGCTCTCCTCGACGTCGAGCGCGGCCGCCCTGTCGTTCCCGCCGCTCGCGCTGATCGGCACTCTGCTGATCGGACTCGCCGCGCTGACCTCCGCCTGGTCGTCGCTGGGGCCGATCCTCCTCGGGGTTCTGCAGATCGCGGCGGGCGCGGTCGCGCTCGTCGTGCCGCCGGGAGGGCTCGACTCCCGCACGGTCGTCGGCGAAGCGCTCGTCGGGCTCGCGCGCCTCGGCGACATCGGATCGGGCGCCGCCCTCTGGCTGGCCGCCGGCGGCTGCCTGGTCGAGGGCGCCGTGCTCTTCGTGCTCGGCATCACGGCGTCGCGCCGCCGCCGCGGACTCGTGATCGAGCATCCGGCGATCGCCCGGATCGTCGCGCTCGTCGTGACGCTGCTCGGCCTGCTGCCGGGCGCGCTGCTCGCGCTGCACGGGGCGTTCCTCGAGCAGACCGCCGTCTACTCGCGCGCACAGGGACCGTCGCCGCTCGGCCTCGCCCTGCTCGGTGCCGGCCTGTTCGTGCTGGTGCTGCTCGCCGTCGGCACGCGCTGGTCGGGGCTCGGCGCGATCGTCGCCGGCGCGCTGCTGTTCCTCGCGACGGCCGCAGCGGGGCTCATCCCCGCACTGCTGCCGGCCTCCGCACGACTCTCAGGCGACTACTTCGACTGGCGGAGCGGACTGGTCGGCCTGCCCCGCGACGTGCAGCAGTCGGTGGCGCAGGGCGTCGCGCTCGGGACGCTCACCGTGCTCGCGGCGCTGTTCCTGTTCGGCGGGATCGCCTCCGCGATCGCCGGCCGCAGCGCCCGTCGCCTGCACCGCTCGAACTACATCGAGCCCGGCACCGGAGAGCTCGAGCAGCAGGACTCGCCGTTCGGGATCTTCACGCCCTGAGCCGGCAGCGCTCCGGTCCGACCGGTTCGCCCACCCCGGTCCGTCCGCTAGACTCTCGGCGAACCTCGGCGAGGGGGCTGCTCCGGCGGCCCCGTGATCGACGCGGCGAGTACGGCCCCACATAAGCGGTCTCCTCACGCTGCTCGCGTTCGAGTTGAGAACACCACCCGGGCCGCCGGGCCCCCTGAGACTGAAGAGGACTCGTCACCATGGCTGACAACAACACCGTCGCCGCGGAGCTCCGCTCCGAGTTCGGCAAGGGCGCGGCCCGCCGCATCCGCGCCGTCAACAAGATCCCCGCCGTGCTCTACGGCCACGGCACCGACCCGCAGCACCTGACCCTCCCGGGTCACGAAGTGATGCTGATCATCCGCAAGGCGAACGCGATCCTCGACCTCCAGATCGAGGGCAAGAGCCAGCTGGCCCTCGTCAAGGACGTCCAGAAGGACCCGGTGCACCAGATCATCGAGCACCTCGACCTGATCATCGTCCGCGCGGGCGAGAAGGTCACCGTCGACGTGCCCGTGCATGTCGAGGGCGAGTCGGCCCCCGGCACGATCGTCGCGCTCGACCAGACCACGCTGTCGGTCGAGGTCGAGGCGACCCACATCCCGGAGCGCTTCGTCGTCGAGGTCGAGGGCCTCGAGGAGGGCACCCACATCACCGCCGCCGAGGTGAAGCTGCCGTCCGGTGCGACCCTGCTCACCGACCCGGAGACGCTCGTCGTGGCGATCAACGTGCCGGCCGTCGTCGACCTGCCGGAGCCCGGCGAGGGCGAGGACGCCGAGGGCGAGACGGCCGAGGGCGACGAGGCCGAGGGCGAGTCCTCGGACGACGCCGCGGAGTCCTCCGACTCCGAGTAAGCGCTCCTCCCAGGACCGCAGCGCCCCAGAACCGAACCACTCAAGACAGGCCTGCTCATCGCCGATGCGACGCTCGTGGTCGGGCTCGGGAACCCCGGGCCCGGCTACGCGTCCCATCGGCACAACGTCGGGCAGATGGTGCTCGACGAGCTGGCCTCGCGCATCGGCGCGCGCTTCGGATCGTCGAAGGCTCACGCCCTCGTCGCCGAAGGGCGCGCCGTGCCGGGCGGCCCGAAGCTCGTGCTGGCGAAGCCGCTGAGCTTCATGAACAACTCGGGCGGCCCGGTGTCGCAGCTGCTCAAGTACTACTCGCTCGACGCCGCCGGCCTGGTCGTCATCCACGACGAGCTCGACATCCCGTTCGACACCCTGAAGCTGAAGATCGGCGGCGGGCACGGCGGCCACAACGGCCTCCGCGACATCCAGTCCGCGATCGGCACTCCCGACTTCGCCCGCGTGCGGGTCGGCATCGGACGCCCGCCCGGCCGCCAGGACGCCGCGGACTTCGTGCTCAAGCCCTTCAGCTCCACGGAACGCCAGACGCTGCCGAACCTGCTCTCGGATGCCGCCGATGCCACCGAGCTGCTGATCGCCGAGGGCCTCCTCGCCGCGCAGCAGCGCTGGCACGCGCCGCGCGACTGATCCACCCGGACGCACCAGTCCGCGGGGTCCGCCCGTCCGGCACGGTCCCGTCCGGCTCGGTCAGGACACAGCGGTGAAGTCCGCTCCCGCTTCCGGGTGCTCCCTGACCCGCTCCTCCGCTCGCTCTGCCACGATGGCCTCGCCCGACCCTCCCGGGTGCGTCGCCCGTCATCGCCGGCCCCACCTGCGGAGTCCTCATGCGCATCAGTCGCGCCGTCACGGCGCTCACGGCGCTGTTCGCCGTCGCGGCCACCGGATACGGGCTCGCGACGCTGCCCGTCGCCTCGGACCGGCCGTCCGGCGTCCCCGCCGCCACATCCCGACCTCCGTCCCGAGCCGTCGCGTCCTCGGCGGATGCCGTCCCGTCGCCCGGATCCAGCTCGGACGACGTGCCCATCGCCCTGCTCGGATTCGGCCTGCTCGGCACCGGGGTGCTGGCGCTCGTGATCGCCCGTCCACGGCGGACGGGCGCCACCGGCACGGATGACCCTGCCGACTGATCCGTCGTCTGCGTGCCGCTCAGCGGATCAGCGCAGCCGCCGGTCCCGCGCGAGCTCGACCACGATCCCGCGGGTATCGCCGGGATCGGCGGCGTCGTACCAGAGCCGGGTCTCCTGGCCCTCGGTGATCGGCTCGGCGGCGTCGATCACCATGCTCTTCTGCACCCAGCGCTGCACGCCCTGCAGATCCCGGAACGTGAAGGTGACGGTCGTCAGGATGCGCGAGCTCTCCCGGAAGACGTCGTATCCGCGGTCGCTCACGGTCGCCGTGGTGAGGATGCCGGTCCGCTCGGTCTCGAGGTCGCGCAGAGCCTGACGCCGGCGTGCCGCACCCGCGGCGATGCCCACTCCGAGCAGGAGCACCCCGAGCGCGATCAGGGCCGCGGCGATGATCGTGGCCGGTACGGGCGTGCCGCCCTGACCGGCGGCGACGAGCGTTCCGCATCCGCTGCCGACGAGGGTCGCCGCACCGCCGTAGCCGAGGCCGACGTCGCTGCGCCGCAGGACGGTCCAGCTCCATCCGATCCCGGCGAGCACGGTCAGCGGCAGCCCGCTCACGACGCCGACGATGGCGAGCAGCGGCGGGTCGCCGACGTCCGACGAGAGCGACAGCTGCGTCCAGCCGAAGCCCATCGCGACCCCGCCGACCAGCAGCAGGAGCAGCAGCAGCGCGACCCGGACCGTGCTCGGACGCCGTGCCGCCCGCTGCGTGCGGGCGAGGGTCGGGTCGACGGTGCTCATGCTGCGATCCAACCAGATACTGACGGATGCTCGCCGACGCGGGCCGATCCGAGGCGGACCGATCGGACGCGGATCCATCCCAGCCGATCCCATCCCGCCGCAACCCCCAGCCCCCGTCGTACCCCGCGCCTACACTGGAACCGATGGGACTTCAGTCGATGATTCCGGGGCTCGCGCGCGCCCGCGTGCTGTCCGATGCCCTCCCGTACGCACGTGGCGACGCGGATTTCTCGCTGGTGGACGGCCTCCGCGTGCCGCTGATCGGCGCGCTCCTCGAGCAGCGTCGCGCCGACGGACAGACGCCCGCACTGCTCGCCGTGACGGCGACGAGCCGCGAGTCGGACGCCCTCCGCCAGTCCCTCGCGACCTGGCTGCCGGAGACGCAGGTGCTGCCGTTCCCGGCCTGGGAGACGCTGCCGCACGAGCGCCTGAGCCCGAGCGCGGAGACCGTCGGCACCCGCCTCCGGAGCCTCCGCGCGCTCGGGAGCTGGGATGGCGAGCGCCCGATGATCCTCGTCGCGAGCGTGCGTGCCGCGCTGCAGCCGCTCGCGCCCGGTCTCGCGGAGATCGAGACGATCCGGCTCGAGATCGGCAGCCGCGGCAACGACCTCTCCGGGCTCGCCGTCCGGCTGGTGGAACTGGCATATGCCCGCGTCGACATGGTCACGCGTCGCGGAGAGTTCGCCGTGCGCGGCGGCATCCTCGACGTGTTCCCGCCCGATGCCGAGCACCCGGTGCGCGTCGAGCTGTTCGGCGACGAGGTCGACCAGCTGCGCCAGTTCTCGGTGGCCGATCAGCGCAGCCTGCCCGGCGAGGTGGGGCTCGTCGAGCTGCCGCCGAGCCGCGAGCTGCTGCTGACCGAGAGCGTGCGGCAGCGCGCCCGCGAGCTCGAGCACGAGTTCCCGACGCTCGCGCCGATGCTCGCGAAGGTGGGGGAGGGCATCCCCGCGGAGGGGATGGAGGCGCTCGCGCCGGTCCTGCTCGACGGCCTCGTGCCGCTCACCGACTACCTGCCGGAGGGAGCCGCGGTCGCGCTGCTCAGCCCCGAGCGGATCGCGAGCCGCGCGATCGACCTCGTCGAGACGGACCGCGAGTTCCTCGAGGCGGCGTGGAGCGCGGCGACCGCCGGCGCCGAGGCGCCGATCGACCTGAGCCAGGCGTTCCGCGACGACCTCGCGACCGGATCGTTCCTCACCGTGAGCACGCTGCGGGAAGCCGCCGCCGGCCGCGCCTGGTGGACGCTGAGCCCCTTCGACGCGAACGACGACGAGGTCGTCCGGATCGAGGCCGATGCCGTGCCCAGCTTCGCCGGCACGCCGAACGGCGCCGTCGATCACGTCGCGGCGCTGCTCGCCGACGGCTGGCGCGTGGCGGTCGTCGCGGGCGGCCAGGGGCTGCTCGAGCGTGCCGCGGACGTGCTGTCGGAGCGGACCGCCGCCGCGCGGATCCTCGAAGATGCCGATCGCGACATGGAGGCGGGCGTCGCGCAGCTCGTGCGCGGCTCGATCGACGCCGGCTTCCAGCTGCCGGACGCGTTCGGCGACGGCGCGGGGCTCTCGGTGCTCAGCGAGGCCGAGTTCTACGGCCGCGCCGCCGGCATCGACTCGCGCCAGGTGAAGAAGCTGGCGAGCCGGCGCAAGGCGGTCGTTGATCCGCTGCAGTTGAAGAAGGGCGACTTCGTCGTGCACCAGACGCACGGCATCGGCCGCTTCGTGGAGCTCATCCAGCGCGAGGTCGCGAGCGGCCAGCGGTCGCCCCGCGGTCCGCTCGGCACGAGCGTCACCAACACCAAGGTGACCCGCGAGTACCTCGTGATCGAGTACGCGCCGTCGAAGCGCGGCCACGCCGGCGACCGCCTCAGCGTGCCGACCGACCAGCTCGACCAGCTGACGCGCTACGTCGGCGGCGAGGCGCCGGCGCTGTCGAAGATGGGCGGCTCCGACTGGGCGTCCGCGAAGGGCAAGGCCCGCAAGGCCGTCCGCGACATCGCCGTCGAGCTCGTGAAGCTCTACTCGGCGCGCATGGCCTCGAAGGGGCACGCGTTCGCGCCGGACACGCCGTGGCAGCGCGAGCTCGAGGAGGCGTTCCCCTTCGTCGAGACGCAGGATCAGCTGCAGACCATCGACGAGGTCAAGGCCGACATGGAGCGCAGCATCCCCATGGACCGCCTCATCTCGGGCGACGTCGGCTACGGCAAGACCGAGATCGCCGTCCGCGCCGCGTTCAAGGCCGTGCAGGACGGCAAGCAGGTCGCGATGCTCGTGCCGACCACTCTGCTCGTGCGGCAGCACATGGAGACCTTCAACGAGCGCTTCGCGGGCTTCCCGATCCACCTGCGCGCACTGAGCCGGTTCCAGAGCGACAAGGAGTCGAAGGACACCGTCGACAAGCTGGCCCGCGGCGAAGTGGATGTCGTGATCGGCACGCACCGGATCCTGTCCGACGGCATCCGCTTCAAGGACCTCGGGCTCGTCATCATCGACGAGGAGCAGCGGTTCGGCGTCGAGCACAAGGACCAGCTGAAGAAGCTGAAGACGAACGTCGATGTGCTCGCCATGAGCGCGACGCCGATCCCGCGAACGCTCGAGATGGCCGTCACCGGCATCCGCGAGATGTCGACGCTGGCGACGCCGCCGGAGGACCGGCATCCGATCCTCACCTACGTCGGCGCCTACAGCGACCGGCAGGTGGGTGCGGCGATCCGCCGCGAGCTGCTGCGCGAGGGCCAGGTGTTCTACGTGCACAACCGCGTGAAGGACATCACCGGTGTTGCCTCGAGAGTCGCCGAGCTGGTGCCGGAGGCGCGCGTGGGCGTCGCGCACGGCCAGATGAGCGAGAGCCAGCTCGAGCAGGTGATCGTCGACTTCTGGGAGCGCAAGTACGACGTGCTCGTGACCACGACCATCATCGAGACCGGCATCGACATCGCGAACGCGAACACGCTCATCATCGACAAGGCCGACAAGTACGGGCTCTCGCAGCTGCACCAGATCCGCGGACGCGTGGGCCGCGGACGCGAGCGCGCCTACGCCTACTTCCTCTACGACGAGACGAAGCCGCTCACCGAGCTCGCGCAGGACCGCCTGGAGACGATCGCGGCGAACAACGAGCTCGGCGGCGGCATGCAGATCGCGCTGAAGGACCTCGAGATCCGCGGCGCCGGCAACCTGCTCGGCGGCGAGCAGTCCGGGCACATCGCCGGCGTCGGCTTCGACCTCTATCTGCGGATGATCGGCGAGGCCGTCGCGACGTTCCGCGGCGACGTGGCGGAGGGGCAGACCGAGCTACGGCTGGAGCTGCCCGTCGACGCGCACATCCCCGAGGACTACATCGAGAGCGAGCGCCTGCGGCTCGAGGCGTACCAGAAGCTGTCGACCGCATCGGCGCCCGGATCACCGGACGCCTCGCTCGACACCGTCGTGGAGGAGCTGATCGACCGCTACGGCGAGCTGCCGCCGGTGGTGGCGACGCTCGTGTCGGTGTCGCGACTGCGTCGTCAGGCCATCAAGGCCGGGCTCTCGGAGGTCGTGGCGATGGGCGGCAACCTCCGCGTCGCGCCCGCCTCGCTGCCGGACTCGCTGCAGGTGCGCCTCCAGCGGATGTACCCCGGCGCACGCCTGTTCGCGCAGACGTCGAGCGCGTCCGTGCCGATGCCGGCCGGGGTGGCGGACGGCGATCTGGTCGCGTGGGTCGAGGGCCTGCTGCAGGCGGTCTGGCCGGCGAAGGAGCCGGAGGAGGCGCCCGCCGCGGGCTAGCCGCTTCCGGATGGCCGAGCAGGCGCAAGCGACTCCCTTCCGGATGGCTGAGCAGGCGCGCCAGCGCCGTGTCGAAGCCTCATCGCGCTCAGCGTGACCCGATGATCACCCCGTCGAGCAGCACGTCCACGAGCAGCCCGGGCCGTCCGATCGCGGCTCCGCTCTCGTCCGCCAGCCGGCTGATCGCATGGATCAGATCCTCGGGCGTCACATCCGCGCGGATGCTCCCGTCGCGCACCCCGGCGTCGAGGATCGCCTGCACCCGCGGCCCCATGGTCCCGAGGAAGTACTCGGGCAGCGGCGCATACGCAGGATCCCCGGAGTGCAGCGCCTTCGCGAACCCGCGCTTGGTGGCGACGAACCGCGAGTACCGGGCGGCCCAGCCGCGCAGCGCCTCGGCCGGCGGCAGCTCGGCAGCGAGCCGCTCCGTCTCGGCCGTGGTGGCATCCACCTCGCGGCGGAACACGGCGATGATCAGATCGGACCGGAGCGGGTAGTTGCGGTAGATGGTGCCGACGCCGACCCCCGCGCGCGCGGCGATCTCGCGCATCGGCGCATCGACTCCGGACTCGGCGAACACGGCCTTCGCGGCCTCCAGCACGGTCTCGGTGTTGCGCACGGCATCCGCGCGCTTGCGGCGCGCGGCGTGCACCTCGTCGACGTCGCTCACCTGTGCACCTCCGATCGGGCGTGACAAACGGAACAGCGTTCCGTATAGTTGCGGACGGCTGTTCCGCTTCGCCAGCGTACCGCGTCCGGCGGCGTTCGATGCGGAGCGGCCGCATCCCTTCAGGAGGACCCATGCAGTACCGCCCGCTCGGCCGCACCGGCATCCAGGTGTCGCCGTTCGCCCTCGGCGCGATGATGTTCAGCTCGTTCGGCAACTCGGACCAGGCGGAGGTCGACCGGATGGTCGCGCGCGCGCTCGATGCCGGCATCAACATGATCGACACCGCGGACGCCTACGGCGAGTCGGAGGAGATGCTCGGCCGCGCGCTCAAGGACCGCCGCGACGAGGTCGTGCTCGCGTCGAAGTTCGCGCGTCCGATCGGCGACGACGTGAACCACCAGGGCGGATCCCGCCGCTGGATCATGACGGCCGTCGAGAACTCGCTCCGCCGCCTCGGCACCGACCACCTCGACGTCTACCAGATGCACCGTCCCGACCCGTCGACCGACATCGAGGAGACCCTGTCCGCGCTGACGGATCTCGTGCGCAGCGGCAAGGTCCGTGCGATCGGCTCCTCCGACATGCCGGCCTCGGACATCGTGGAGGCCCAGTGGGTCGCCGAGCGCCGCGGTCTCGAGCGCTTCCGCGTCGAGCAGCCGCACTACTCGCTGCTCGACCGCGGCATCGAGCGCGAGGTGCTGCCGGTCGCGCAGCGCTACGGCATGGGCACGGTGATCTGGAGCCCGCTCGCCAGCGGGATGCTCACCGGCCGGGTGCGCCGCGGCGTCG
This sequence comes from Schumannella sp. GW821-FHT10F01, assembly GCF_058809295.1. Classification (NCBI taxonomy): domain Bacteria; kingdom Bacillati; phylum Actinomycetota; class Actinomycetes; order Micrococcales; family Microbacteriaceae; genus Schumannella; species Schumannella sp. GW821-FHT10F01. The sequence continues at coordinate 170,528 of NZ_JBXASM010000008.1, read as the reverse complement.
AGTCGGACCTGCGTCGCACTCGGATGTTCGCGGCTCTGCGGGACGAGCGCCGCATCGACGCGGTCGAGGAGCTCGTGGCCCTGTCTTCGGAGGTGGGTGTTCCTTTGACCCATCTCGCTCTCGCGTTCGTGATCGCGCACCCGGGCGTGACGGCGGCGCTCATCGGCCCGCGCACGCCGGAGCAGCTCGAGGATCTGCTGGCGGCGGCGTCGGTCGAGCTGTCGGACGAGGTGCTGGACCGGATCGACGCGATCGTGCCGCCGGGGACCGGAGTCGGGCGGATGGATCAGGAGTACAACACGCCCGGGGTCGTCGACGCGCGGCTGCGCCGGCGTGCGGTGGGAGATCGGGCGGCGGGGTAGAAAGGACGGACGGCGGACGTGGACGGGCGTGGCTCCCTCGCTCGTCGACGATCTTCCGTCAGTATCTCGTCGTGGCACGCATTCGTTCTATCGACGCCGGCGCGCAGGACGTGAAAGCGCACAAGCTCGAAAAGGCGGTCGATTGCTTCGTTCAGGTCGTCCCGGACGAGAGCGGCAATCCGTTACTGCACCTCTCGACGTTCGGCTCCGACGGTCGGAAGAGCGGTGCGAAGAGCAGTCAGGCGATGCAGTTCGACCGCGAGCAGGCGCTCGTACTGCGTGACTGGATCGACCGGACGTTCAGCTCCTCGGGTGTCGGCGGCTCGAACTAGCGTTCGAATCCACCACCCGATATTCACAACGAGAGGAAGTCGATGGCACAGCTGTCGTTCGAGATGGGCGAGCTCTTCTGCGGTCCTGGCGGCATGGCGCTCGGCGCGCACAACGCCGCTGCCGCAGCCGGAGTGGACCTCCGGCACGCGTGGGCCAACGACTACGACCTGAACACCTGCCGGACCTACGAGCGCAACATCGCGGGTGCCACCTCCGAGACCGTGGTGCACAAGAACGTGAAGGACCTCGACATCGAGGGCCTGCGGAAGATCAACGGTTTTGCTTTTGGTTTTCCGTGCAACGACTACTCGCTCGTCGGCGAATGGCGCGGACTCGACGGGCAGTACGGACCTCTCTACTCATATGGCGTCCGCGTCCTCGAAGCTCACGAGCCGGACTGGTTCGTGGCGGAGAACGTGTCGGGGCTGCAGAGCGCCAACGAGGGGCGCGCATTCCAGAAGATCCTCGACGAGCTCTCAGCTGCAGGAGACCACGGCTACAAGCTCTATCCGCACCTATACAGCTTCGATCAGTACGGCGTGCCCCAGAAGCGCAGGCGGATCATCGTGGTCGGCATCCGCGGCGACCTCGATGCGGAGTTCCGCGTCCCGTCGCCGGAGATCTACAAGGACGTCCCGGTCACAGCGCAGCACGCGCTGACCGTCCCGCCGGTCACCGGTGGCATGTACAACAACGAGCGGACTCGCCAGTCGGCTCAGGTGGTCGAGCGTCTCGACTACATCGGTCCCGGCGAGAACGCCTTCAACGCGCCGATTCCGGAACACCTGAAGCTCAACGTGAAGGGGGCGACGATCAGCCAGATCTACCGTCGCCTGCACCCCGATCAGCCCGCGTACACGGTCACGGGCTCCGGTGGCGGTGGCACGCACGTCTATCACTGGAACGAATCGCGAGCTCTGACCAACCGCGAGCGCGCCCGCCTCCAGAGCTTCCCTGACGACTTCGAGTTCATCGGCCCCAAAGAGAGCGTGCGCAAACAGGTCGGCATGGCCGTGCCGGTGAAGGGCGCCGAGGCGGTGTTCACTGCGCTGTTCAAGTCGCTGCGCGGCATCCAATACCCGTCGATCGCCCCCAGTCTTGGGTACGTGCCGGCGCAAAGCCGACAGAATGTCGCAGGCGCTCTATAAGGTCTTCTCAGGTCGCAACCCGACGCGGCCCGTCAGGGGACTTCGAACTTGCAAGACGAGATCGTCCTTCCGGAAGTCGAGCTTCTGGAATCGATGCGATCGGTCGGCTACACGTTCGAGTCGGCAGTCGCTGACCTGCTCGACAACAGCATTACTGCCCGAGCCGCAACCGTCGATATCGACATCGAGCCGGTTGGGGCAACCCACGTCGCGATTCTGGATGACGGGGACGGAATGTCGCCGGGGAAAGCGCTCGAGGCGCTCCGGCTCGCCGGAACGACCGCCCCTCGCGGTGAGGCGGACCTCGGGCGTTTCGGGCTGGGCTTGAAGACCGCGTCGCTGTCTCAGGGGAGATGCGTCACTGTGCTCACTCGGGCCGAGGGCGTGACCACCGGTCTCCAGTGGGACATCGATCACGTCCGCGCTACGCGTAACTGGAGCCTTCAGCGGCTGAGCATCCTTGAGATGCGGGACGTCCCCGGGTGGGAGCGGTTCGATAGCCAGGTGTCCGGGACTCTGGTCGTCTGGCGGCGTCTGGACTTGCTTGTCGGCGATGCTTCAGACCCGGGCGAGTACATCCGGCCGAGGATCGCAGACCTCTCGGCGAGCCTGAGTCTCGTCTTCCACCGTTTTCTTCGAGGAGCCAAAGGCGGCCTCAGCATCACGGTCAATGGGCGCCGTCTGGAGCCGCTCGATCCGTTCCTGGAAGGAAATAGCAGGACCATCGTCTCGCCTACCCAGCTCGTCAAGGTCGGGGTCGCGTCGATTCCCGTGACGGCGTTTGCGCTTCCGCATCCCTCGGGTCTCTCGCCCACGGAACGACAGAGATCGGACCTCGGTCCAGGGATGCGCGATGCTCAAGGCTTCTATGTGTATAGGAACAGGCGCCTGATCGCGTATGGCGACTGGTTCGGGCTTGCGAGGCGCTCGGAGTTGAGCAAGCACACCCGAGTGCGGGTGGATCTCCCGAACACGGTCGACCACTTGTGGCAGCTCGACATCAAGAAGTCGCGAATCGAGCCGCCGGCGTCGTTCAAGCGAGAGATGCGCAGGTTGCTCGAGACCGTGTTGACCCCCGGTCATCGAGTCATCACCTTCCGGGCTCGGCCAGAAGGCCGCAGTGACACGAGCCACGTCTGGAGCAAGATGCGTGATCGCGAAGGCTCGGTCAGGTACGAGATCAATCTTGAGAACCCGATCATCGATTCGCTTCTCGCCAGCGTCGACAGTGCCACCGCGTCGCGCATCACTCGCGCTCTGGCTGTCGTAGCCAACGGGTTTCCCGCGAACGACCTCTACGCGGAGATGGCCGGCAGCGTCGAGGTGGAGAGAACTGGCGGTTCGGCCGAAGTCAGGGCGGTCCTTCGCGACATCCATCAGGCCGGCCTCATCGCTGGCACGCCTGAGCAGGTTGCGAATGCGCTCCGATTTGTCGAGCCGTTCGATCGAGTCGACAACCTCGAACAGCTGGTCGAGGAGATCTGGAAGGAGGCGTCAGATGGCGCTCGATGACACCCAGGTGAGTCTCAAACGGCTGCTGAAGCAGCAGCTGATCAATGGCGACACCGCGTTGACATTCGAGATGCTCGAAGTCCAAGCGACCCAGATCGCTTCTGTGCTCTTCAAGTCGCTCAGTCCGCTCGCCGTGCTGGACGTGGTGGCGGAGCTCACCCGTGAGGAGGAGATCGTGCTCGACGGTGGAGCGACCGTCGTGGACCCGGCGACCTTCACTCCGTGGCTCGACGACCGACGTCCGCACGTCGATCTCCGTCGCTGGAACGCGTACGAGCAGCTGCTGGTCACTCGCGACTGGTCGCATAACGTCATTCGTGAGCTGAATCGCCAGACGGATGACGTTGTAGAGCTTCTCGGAGACCCGACTCGCGAGGGATCCTGGGCGCGGCGCGGCCTGCTCATGGGCGAGGTGCAATCCGGCAAGACCGCGACCTATATCGGCGTCTTGAACAAGGCGATCGACTACGGCTACCGCCTAATCATCGTCATCGGTGGTCACACCAACGACCTCCGCCGACAGACTCAGGTGCGAATCGACTCAGACCTCACGGGAATCGATTCTGCGTACCTCGAAGACAACATCGCCGCGAATTCCATGCGCCGCATCGGAATCTCGGACTTCGACCCCGATTTCAGGCCGAAGGTGCTCACCACGGTCCGTCAGGACTTCAGCGCCAGCAGCAAGCGCGCGCGGGGGATCGACTGGGTGAATACAGAGAATCCGACGATCTTGGTCGTGAAGAAGAATGCGAAGCTGCTCGCGAACGTCGCTGACTACATCCGCAGTCAGGCCGGTCCCTCCGGGCGCGTCGATATTCCGCTTGCGCTCATCGACGATGAGAGCGACTGGGGAACGCCGAACACGCGAGAGGAGTCGGATCCGGCCGCGGTTAATCGCGCGATCCGTGGTCTGCTCGATACGTCCACTCGCAGCTCATACCTTGGCATCACCGCGACGCCGTTCGCGAACATCTTCATCGATCACGAGGCCTCGAACGAAGACGTCGGCGAAGACGTCTTCCCGGCCGACTACATCCGCGTGATGAACAGCCCGAGCAACTATCAGGGCAAGGACCAGTATTTCGGCGCGCTGGACAGTCCAATCGAGCTTAACGTCAAAGACTGTCTGCGCCTCATCCCACCGGCGCACAAGAACGGTCATCCCGTCGCCTCGCTTCCGCCGAGCATGGTCGACGCGATCGCGTCCTTCTACCTCGGTTCTGCCATCCGACGACTCCGTGGCGATGGCGCGAAGCCAGCTTCCATGCTGGTCAACGTGAGCCGTTTCAATTCGGTCCAGGACGCGGTGTCGCGGCTCGTAGGAGATCTCGTTGCCTCACTGAATGCGAGCATCGAGGCGGAGCTGCAACGCACTGGAGCGCGGTCCGTCAGCGACGTGGTCCTCCGTCTCGAGCGAGTGTTCGCGAGCTACTTCTCGCACGTGGAGTTTGATTTCTCGGAGCTGACGGACGCGCTGACGGAGGTCGCGTCCTCTATCCGACTTGAGCTGGTCAACAGCGCGACCTCGAAGGCGCGCGCGGATGCTCGCAAGAGCCTGACAGCCGATCAGCGAGCACTCGAAGACGCCCGTCCCACGATCTACGTCGGAGGGGACGTCCTCTCTCGAGGGCTCACACTCGACGGTCTGCAGGTGAGCTACTTCGTACGCGAGCCTCGCTCGATGGACACTCTGCTGCAGATGGGACGGTGGTTCGGCTATCGACCGAACTACGAGGACCTAGTCCGCATGTGGATGCCGGAGTCCACGTACGCGAACTTCAAGTGGTCTGCGGAGACGACGAATCAGCTCCGAGACAAGCTGCTCGAGATGAAGGCTCTGGAGCTCACTCCACGCGACTTCGGCTTGCTGATTCGGGCTCACCCTGCGGGATTCCAGGTCGTCGCGGCGAATCGGCGCAAGGCCGCCACGCTCGTCGAGGGCGAGCTGTCTATCCACGGCAAGACCTTCGAGTCCTACTTCCTGCCCGCCGAGCCCACCGAGCTCGGTCGCAACCTCGAAAGCGCGAGGACGCTATTCGCGCGCCTGGTCACTGCGACGGCTCGCGGTGAAGCGGTTGAGGAGTCGACCAGCGGCAAGCATCACGCATGGAGGCGGGTTCCGCGTCGCCTCGTCGCCGACTTCTTCGGCGGATTCGCGGGCCATAAGAACGATACGTGGTTCGGCGGTCCGAATGGCGTGCGGGCACCGCAGATCGCCAGCTACCTGGATCAGGCCGTCAACGGTGATTCGTGGGACGTGGTGCTCGTCAGTGGCTCCGGTCGCGTTGCCGAGATCGCCGATGGCCTCGAAGTCAAGACCAGCGTTCGCAACTCTTTGCGGCGGAATAGGGACCTCGCTTCGATCCGGCTTGGAAATCAACGTGTCGCGGCGTCGGGAAGCGTGGCAGGAGCGCTGTCCCCTGCCGAGCGCGACGCCCTTCATGCGCTCGATTCCTCCGAGAAGGAGGCGCTGGTTCCGAACGTGATCGATCGACCGCTCCTTCTGGTGTTTCCCATCACGACCGATCCGGACGTGAAAGACGGATCGAAGGACGAGCGCGGGGAGATCATCCGGATCGACCCTGATTCGCCCCTGATCGCTGTCGTGCTGATCTTCAAGGCGATCGACGCACGAATAGAGGTCGACAATCTGAGAAAAGGACGCGTTCAGCGGTTCTGGGCGAATACGGTTGCCATTGCCCGCCTCCATGGCTACGAGGACGACGGCGACGATGATGACCAGTGGGGCATCGACTCATGAGCGTCCTGAGTGACCTTGAAACCGCGCTCAGCGGTCCGAATCGTCGGGTCGTGATGCTCTCCGTACATCCGTGGATCCGTGTCCTCGCGGAGAACTGGAACGGCCGAGCCGCAGTGCTGTTCAAAGTGACGCTCGACGAGGAGCAGATCCCGCAAGACGGTCGCGGGTTCGAAGTGCACACCGAGCGCAGCGGCGTGGACGACTACGTGCGCGTATCGTCCTCGGACGTCGCGGTCGTGAGCCCTGTCTTCGTCAAGCTCGTGGAGCACCTGGTCGAGCGAACGGCGGCTGTTGAATCTGCGGAACTCGTCGGTCGCGCCCTCCTGGACGCCATCGACGAGTTCAAGCGCTTCAGTGGACGGCGGCCCGGGAGGCTGTCCGAGGAGTCGATCCGGGGTCTGTTCGCTGAGGTGACAATCCTCCTCGACCTCATCGAGGCGGGCGCATCTGTCGATTCTGTCTTCCGCGCGTGGGGCGGACCGCATGGAGCGCCCCACGACCTCGAGTTCTCAGATGGGTACTCCATCGAGGTGAAGTCGTGCCATCAGCCTCCGCGCGAGGTCCGTATCTCCCTGCCGGAGCAGGTGGTGCCGCTCGATCACGGTCTGAGCATGCTGGTACTTCCGATGGAGCAGGTCGCTGTCGGGGACCCGGGCTCGGTCGGCTTCCTCGAGCGTCTCGATGCCGCGCGTGAGACCGCGGATCTTCATGGGCCTGACACCGCATCTATCTGGCGTGACGCAATGGAGAAGCTGCGGGTCGATCTTGACGATGAGCACTATGCCGGATGGGTTTTCGCTGTCGGCGACTGGATGGCGTTTGATGTCCGGGATGACTTCCCAAGGATCCGTCCGGAGGACGTTCCCCCGGGCGTGCGTCGAGTCGGGTTCTCGCTCGACCTCGCAGAGCTCGATCGATTCGCTGCCACCCGGGAGATCGTTCTGGAGCGGGTGAACCCCGATGGACGATGAGCTTCGGAACGCGATCAAGATCCGATCGCAGAGCTCCTCGGCGTTCGAGCTCGTCGCCTTCGCAGAAGAGATCGTCGAGCGACTCGACGACGCGGAGGTGCTGTTCGATCCCGCCGTCGTAGTGCTTCAGTGCAAGGGCCGGCACGGGAAGCTGCTCGGCATGCTCGGATACGCAGAGGAGCCGACGGACGACTCGCTCACCATCATCGTCGGGAAGTACTTCGACGACCCGGCCGGCGTCTTGACCTTGGGTGATGCGAAGGACGTCATCGATCGGGGCGCGGAGTTCCTGGTGCAGTCGGCGAACGGATGGCTGATCGACAATCTCGAGCAGAGCTCTGCCGAATGGGCGCACGCCGATTACTTCCAACGAAAGCTTCGAGACGTCAAGCGGCTTCGGTTCGTCCTGATCACCGACGGCGCAATGAGCGACAAGATCCGCACGATCCCGAATCAATCGATCGCCGGACTCAACGCTTCCTTCGCGATCTGGGACCGGAATCGAATCGTCGCAGCGTCTGAGCCACTTGGAATCGCGGAGAGCACGACGATCGACCTCACGCGCTGGCTTCCGGACGGACTTCCGTGCCTCATGGCGAGTCAAGGCGGCAGCACGAGGAGCTACCTGGCCGTCCTCCCAGGACGAGTGCTGGCGGCGGTATTCGAGGAGTACGGAAGTCAGCTGCTCGAATCCAACGTCCGGACCTTCCTCAGCGCACGAGGATCGATCAATCGCGGCATCCAGCGCACTCTGGCCGACAAGCCCGAGATGTTCCTCGCGTACAACAACGGGCTCACCACCACCGCGACGAGTGTCGACTACGTTCAGACCCGTCGTGGCGATTTCATCCAGTCGATCGACAACTGGCAGATCGTGAACGGCGGCCAGACGACCGCCTCGTTGCTGCATTATCTCCGGGGCGACTCGAAGCGCGTCGTCGATGACGTCTTCGTGCAGATGAAGCTCGTGACCGTGGACTCGCGGAATGCCGCGGACGTCGTCGCTGACGTGTCCAAGTACGCGAACAGCCAGAATCGGGTCAGCCCAGCGGATCTGTTCTCCAATCACGAGTTCCACGTCCGGATGGAGCAGCTCAGTCGTCGGCTCCGGGCGCCTGCGAAGGAGGGCGAGCAGTACCAGACCGGCTGGTACTACGAGCGGTCCCGCGGGCAATGGGAGAACGACAAGGTCGCTCGTGGAACTCCGGCGGAGCAGAAGCGCTTCGAGATGGAGTATCCGAAGGCGCAACGGATAACCAAGACCGACTGGGCCAAATACGCATTCAGCTGGGGTCAGAAGCCGCACGTCGTGAGCAAGGGCGCGCAGTCAAACTTCCTGGAGTACGCACAGGATGTCGTCAAGAACTGGGACACCGACTCCGACCAGTTCGGAGACTCGTATTTCACCAACAACGTCGGCAAGGCGATCCTGTATCAGCAGGTGTACGCCGGCGTGCGCAGGTCGGACTGGTACGGGTCCGGGTATCTCGCGAACATCGTCGCCTACGGGATCGCTCGGTTCTCGGCCGGTCTGCGATCGGCTCATCCGGGTGCGGCATTCGACTTCGGTCGTGTCTGGCAACGACAAGGCCTCGACGATTTCGTGCTGTCCTCGATGGTGGACTTCTGCAGAGCCGCGCAGGAGCATCTGACGGACCCGCGACGTCGCGTCGCGAACGTGACCCAGTGGGCAAAGCAGGAGGAGTGTTGGAGGCAGTTCCAGGCTGTCCGGCTCGATCTGCCGGACCAGGTCACAGAGCTGATGATCGGTCGTGACGCTGTGGCCGCCGCGCGGACCGATGCTCGCCGGCAGCGTCAGATGGACAGCGGCTTCGAGATCGTCGAGCTTGTCATGCGGGTCCGCGCTGACGTGTGGACTTCGATCTACCGGGCCGGCAGGACAGCGAGCATCTCGCCCATGGAGACCGAGCTGATCGCGAAGTTCGGACTACGGCCGGGTCAGGTGCCATCAGAGCGGCAGGCCGGCGTGCTACATCGTCTCCTGGAGCGGATGGCGGACCAAGGAGTGATCAGCAGCTCGGACTTCTGACGGCTCCCCGGACGCGGAGTTCGACAGCCGAAGACACGCTTGCTGGATCCTCGTGCTCCCAGAACCGGAGTACCGTCCACCCCGCGCTTGTCAGCGCCGCATCGGTCGCAAGGTCCCGCTCGACGTTCCTCGCGAGCTTCGGCACCCAGTACTCGGCATTCCGCTTGGGAACGGTCGCATGTTTAGGACAGCTGTGCCAGAAGCAACCGTCGATGAAAACCGCGACTCGCGCGCGCGTGAACACGATGTCCGCGCGCGTCCGAAGCGGCGGTTCAAGACGGTAGTCGACGCGGAATCGGAGTCCGGACGCATGAAGCAGGCGTCGGACGGCGATCTCCGGTGAGGTATCGCGGCGTCGGTTGCCCTGCATGGATCGCCGCGACCCCGGAGTCGACGCCCATGACATGCGACGAGGCTACGTTGCGATCGAGGCTCTTGGAGCGGCTCGAAGAAGCTCAGCGGCTTCATGAACCATTCGCCAACCTGGGGTGAGATTCCACCCACCGCTCGCCCGCTCGTCGCCGCTACTGCGCTCGACCAGCCGATCGCCGGTCCCGCGTTGCGGTTCTGGTCGGGCGGCTACACCTGGGGGCACTCGACGCAGATCTCCACGCGGCCCTGCATCGCCCTACCGGACAGGATCGAGAACGGCGGTAGCCGCCGCAGCGAAGTATCGACCAGATGAATGGGGGCTACGGCGTTGTCAGTGACGTGACCTAACGTCAGGTCCATGGCCAGAATGATCCCCGATGTCGTGGGTGATGACGCACCACCCGGCGAGGTCGCCGTCTTCGAGGCGCTTCGGGACGCGGGAGGAACAGACGACTGGGTCGCCTTCCATTCGCTCGGGCTCGGGCGGCATCCAGATCAGTCCGAGGGCGAGGCCGACTTCGTCGTGATCGCTCCCGGTGTCGGCGTGCTCGTGATCGAGGTCAAGTCGCACGACCGGATCGAGGCCGACGGCGAGGGGCGCTGGAAGCTCGGCGCCAACGAATGGACGATCCGCAGCCCGTTCGGGCAGGCGAGTCGCGCGAAGCACGCCGTCGTGGAATACCTCGAGAACCATGGCGTCCCGCTGATCGGGTTCCCGGTGTGGCATGCGGTCTGGTTTCCGTCGGTGGCGAAGGAGCGTTTTCCGGAGTCCATGGGATGGCAGCGCTGGGAGCTGCTCGACTCCGCGGACGTGCGGACCGCGCCGGCCACGGCGGTGCGTCGCGCGTTGTCGCGAGCGGCCGAACATCTCGCCGTGACGACGGCGTTCCGTTCCGTCGATCACGCACTGGATGCCGCCAAAGTCGAGCAGCTCGTCTCCGCGCTCGAGCCGTGGTTCGTCGCCGAGGTCTCCCCGGCCGAGCTCCGGCGGCGGCGCGGCGATGAGCAGGCGCGCTTCACCGCCGAGCAGGTCAGGATCCTCGACGCCGTCACGCGAGCCGATCGGCTGCTCATCGAGGGGCCGGCGGGCTCCGGGAAGACCTTCGTCGCGATGGAGGCCGCGCGCCGTGCCGCCGGTCGCGGAGAGCGCGTTCTGCTCACTGCCTTCAACCGCCTCATCGAAGAGCACCTCATCGAGGTGCTGGCCGACGACCCGCGGATCCACGTGGCGCGCGTACATCGGCTGATGTCCGAGGTCGCCGGTGTTCCGCTGCCGGCGGCTTCGTCCCAAGGTCAACCCGAGTTCTACGGGACGACCCTGCCCGACGCGGCGCTCGAACTGGTCATGTCGAACGAGTTCGACGCGCCGTTCGACACGCTGATCGTCGACGAGGCGCAGGATCTCGCGGAGGACTCGACGCTCGAGTTCCTCGATTGCATGGTCGTCCGCGGGTTGGCTCACGGCCGTGTCATCGTGTGCGGCGACTTCGAGTGGCAGAACATCTATCGGTCCGGGGACACGCGGGCGGCCTTCGAGCGAGTGCTTGCCGCGCACACTCCGCTGACGCTGAACGTGAACTGCCGCAATACGCCTGAGGTGGGCGGATGGGCGGAGCGTCTCATCAGCGACGGCGACGTCTACTCTGACTTCCGCCGATCCGACGATCCGATCCGGTCAGTCACGGTGCTGCCCTTCAGCGATCGGGCGGAGCAGCAGAGTCTTCTCCGCAACGCTATCGAGTCCGCGTTCGCCGAGGGGCACACAGTCAAAGACATCGTCGTGCTGAGCGCGATCCGGGACAGCGCCGCGCGACGCGCCATCGGCGATCGGACACCCGGGCTCACCGGACGTCTGGGCGACGACATACGGGACCGATCGCGCATCCGCTGGGGCACAATCCACGAGTTCAAGGGAATGGAGGCGCCGTGCGTGGTCCTCACCGATATCGCCGCCGAGAACACTCATCTCGCTCGTGTGCTCTTCGCCGGCGCGTCACGGGCCACCGACCGCGTGTTCGTCCTGACCGACGACGCACGCATCGCCGACGCCGCCGCGCGGTCCCGGTTCGCGTGGGAGGGATGATCACACATGGCCTCACCTGACGAGTTCTACCGCCCATGGGAAGACACGATCTCTTCCTGGGCCGGTGCGCAGAACGCGGTGAACGTCCTCACTGAGAGGTATCCGCAGCAGCGGTTGCTGTGGCGCGGAGCCCGCGATGCCCGTTGGGGAGTCGAGAGCTCGTTGTTCCGTCACCTGAAGTCTGCGTCGGGCGGGCACGCTCCGACTGAGGATCAGATGGTGGCAGCGGAGAGTCGGATCATCCATCTTGCTCGCGAGCGTTGGCGCTTCGACGGAATGGGCGCGCTGGAGACGTTCGCTCGTCTGCAGCACCTCGGCGGCCCCACCCGGTTGCTCGACGTCTCGGAGAGCCCGCTCGTCGCTTTGTGGTTCGCGACCGAGCAGAGGTTGACCGTCGACGAGACCGAGGCGCGGCTGTTCGCCTTCGTGACGCCGGAGCGCGATGTGCGGCTGAACGCGAACTGGGGTGGTCGCTACCCGTATTGGCATGCGCGGACGAATGCAGACGATTCGGCCCGGCGGCGGAACAAGTGGGGGACTGGAACCGGTCGTCGATTCTGGCGACCACCGGCCTACGACTCACGCATCAGCGCGCAGAGCGCGGGATTCCTGATCGACGGAGTCCCGATCGATGTGCCCAGAAGCGAGCATGCGTTCGGCCGACGCGCTCCTGACCAGGAGACGTGGTGGTCTGCGGAGGAGATGCGTGATTTCGGCTCGATCCCACTGAAGCTGACGCATCAACGCGCTGGCACGCTCGCTCCGGAAGCTGCCCCGGTGTTCACCTTCCGGATCTCGATCGATGCGAAAGAGGAGATCCGCAACCAGCTGGAGCGGCGCTACGGCTATGGGGCCTCGTCGATCTACTCGGACCTCTTCGGGCTGGCTCAGTACTTGACGGAGCGCCCGGATCGATGGGCGGCGGCCCACCCGCTCTATTCGGAACGATCCTGACTCTTCGTTGAGTCGGCGGCAGCCAGCTCCGGCACCCGCACCCCGAACGCCTCGATCGCGAACAGGAACTCCGCCGCGAGGTCGAAGTCCGGCTCGTGCAGCCATCGGATCTGCAGCCCCTCGATCGTCGCCAGCAGCACGCGTGTCACCCGCGACGCGTCGAGCGACGCCGGCACGTTCCCGACCGCCTGCTGCCGTTCGACCTCCGCGACGATCGCGGGCGTCAGGTCCCGGTAGCGCTCTGCGTAGAACTCCCGCGCCGGGTGCTCCGGGTCCGTCGCCTCCACCACCGCCGTCATGTAGAGGTGGATGAGGCCCGGCGTCTCCATGTTCAGCCGCGTGCCCTGCAGCCAATCCGCGAAATGGGTGAGGCCCTCGCCACGACGCGCGTGGTCGCGGTCCCACTCCTCGATGACCTCGCGGAGCAGGTCGTCGCGGGTCGAGAAGTAGTACTGCAGCAGTGCAGGGCTCACGCCGACGTGGCGGGCGATCGCCGCCATCGACGCCTTGCCGGAGCCGAGGGTCGCGAACACGTCGAGCGTGCTGCGCAGGATCTCCTGCCGGCGCGCGACGCCCTTTGCGTAGGGACCCCGATCTGCCATGCCCGGACTGTATCCCGGATCCGCCCAAACTTGGTGTACGTTCAGGATTCACCGGCGGCGCGACCGCCCCGTTCACCGTCGAGCAGCCTGTTCACCTCGAACAGAGAGGGAGTCCCCGTGGGATCCATGGTCAGCTTCACCGCCCCGCGCGAGGCGCAGGTCGTCGAGGAGGCGCCGCGCGCGCTCGAGGCGGGGGAGGTGCGCATCCGCACCCTCTTCTCCGGCATCTCGGCCGGCACCGAGCTGACCGCCTACCGCGGCAGCAACCCGTACCTCAACAAGCGATGGGATGAGGGCCGCCGCCTGTTCGTCGACGGCTCGACCTCGTTCGAGTACCCGGTCGACGGCTGGGGCTACGAGGAGGTCGGCCGCGTCGTCGAGGTCGCTCCGGACGTGACCGCGCCCGCGGTCGGCGACGTCATCTGGGGCACCTGGGGACACCGCACGGAGACGATCCAGAAGGCGGAGCGCGCGGCGCGGAAGATCCTGCCGGCGGATGCCGACCCGCGCATCGGCATCTTCAGCCAGATCGGCGCGATCGCCCTCAACGTGACGCTCGACGCCGACATCCACGTCGGCGAGACCGTCGCCGTGTTCGGCCTCGGCGTTCCCGGGCAGCTCGTCGCCCAGATCGCCCGGCTCAACGGCGGCCGGGTCATCGCCGTCGACGGCATCGCCGAGCGCCGGGAGCTCGCGACGCGGCTGGGAGCGCACCACGTGCTCGACGCGTCCGAGGGGAACGTGGCGGAGCGCATCCGCGAGATGACCGACGGACGCGGTGCGGACGTCTGCCTGGAGGTCACCGGCAACTACCGCGCGCTGCACGAGGCGATCCGCTCGGTCGCCTACAGCTCCCGCGTCTGCGCTGCCGGCTTCATGCAGGGCGAGGGCGCGGGGCTGCGGCTCGGCGAGGAGTTCCACCACAACCGGGTCGCCGTGATCGCGTCGCAGATCTCGGGCGTCGCGCCCGTGCTGCGCCACCGCTGGGACGAGTACCGGCTCGCGTCGACCGCGGTGCAGCTCATGGTCGACGGCCGTCTCGACGCGACGTCGCTCATCTCGCACGAGGTGCCGCTGTCCGAGGCGCCGGAGGCGTTCCGGATGCTCGACGAGCGTCCGCAGGAGGCCATGCAGGTCGTGCTCCGGGTGGACGACGAGGACGCGTCGTGACGACGGGAGGCTCGACCGGGGTCCGCTGGAAGCTCGCCGCACAGGAGTCCACGCTCCACGGATCGACGCTCGAGGAGCGGTTCGAGGCGGCGCTCGCGGCCGGGTTCGACGGGATCGAGCTCGGCGCGCAGGGGGACGGGAAGTTCGCGGCGCGGGCATCCGAGCTGGCGCGTGCACGGAATGCCGGTGTCGTGATGCCGAGCGCGGTCGCGCACACGCCCCTGTTCGTCGGCGATTTCGACCCCGACCGGCGCCGCGCGGCGATCGACGAGGTCAAGGTCATCCTCGAGACGCTCCCGATCGCGGGCGCCGCCGGGCTGGTGATGCCGAACGGGTTCGCCGTGTTCAGCACCGCGCTGCCGCCGTTCCGTCCGCCGCGCGAGCGCGCGGCGTCGCGCGCGGCGCTGGTGGATGCGCTGGGCGAGCTCGGCGAGCACGGCGAGCGGGTCGGCGCGAAGGTCTACCTCGAGCCGCTGAATCGCTACGAGGACTACCTGATCAACACGCTCGCGGATGCCGTCTCGGTGGTCGAGGAGGTCGCCTCACCCGCGGTCGCGGTCATCGCCGACACGTACCACATGGGCATCGAGGAGACGTCGATCGGGGCGGCCATCCGGGCCGCCGGGGCGCGGATCGAGCACGTGCAGCTCGGGGACTCCGGGCGGCTCGAGCCCGGCAACGGGCACTACGACTGGGACGACACGCTCGACGCGCTCGAGGGCATCGGGTACGACGGCTGGCTCGCGATGGAGTGCGGGCTGTCGGGACCGGCGGCGGAGGTGCTGCCGGGGGTCGCTCGGCTGCTCCGGCGGGAGGCGTCGGCGCACCCGGTGGCCGAGGAGGCGCGCTAGCGCCACGCCGGCTTCGCGCGGCTTCGAAGCCTCGGGTCTGCGCGCGTGAGGCTTCGAGACGGGCCTGGCGGCCCTCCTCAGCCGGCGGGGTGCGCGGGCCGGGCTTCGACAGGCTCAGCCGGCCGATGAGCACGGGGCTTCGACAGGCTCAGCCATCCGGCGCGGTCCGCTCAGCGATTCGAGGACGACCGGCTTCGACAGGCTCAGCCATCCGGCGCGATCCGCTCGGCGATTCGAGGACGACCGGCTTCGATACGCTCCGTCGTCGCTACTCAGCCAGCGGGCTCTCGTCCAGAGCGCGTCAGGCGCGGAGCGCCAGGGTGAGCGGCAGGACCGCATCCGCTCCGGCCTCCCGCAGGAGACGGCTCGCGACCGTGAGGGTCCAGCGGCTGTCGGCGATGTCGTCCACCAGCAGCACCGGTCCGGACGCCGCCGCCAGCGCCGCCGAGAGCTCCGGACCGACGTGGAAGGCGTCCCACACTCCGGCCAGGCGGAACGCACTCGGTCCGCCCGCACCCGTGGGCGGCCCCTCGCCCGTGCGCGAGATCGTGCCGAGGAGGGGGAGCCGTCCGATGGACGCGAGTCCCGCCGCGATCGACGCGACCAGCTGCGGATGCGTCGTGCTCGGCATCGCGACGACGCCCACTGGGCGCTCGGCCCAGCCCCAGTCCCGGAGGACCGACACCGCGGCGTCGAGGATCGGCTGCGGCACGGGGGCGTCCGGGGTCGTCGGCGCGAAGAGCTCGCGCAGCGGACCGCCCCAGCCGAGGTCGGTGAGCCGGGCGATCGCGCGGCCCTCCTCGGCGCGCTCGGCCGGCTTGAGGTTGCCCTTGACCTGGACGCCGCGGGCGTCCGCGCCGACCGGCCACTGCTTGCGCGCCTCGATCGGCACGCCGACCCTGCGGAGCGCGCCGGCCGCGGCGTCCCGGCCCTCGCCGAGCACCTCCGTCGGGTACCAGGCCTCGGTGCACGCGTCGCAGCGTCCGCACGGCTCGGCGGTCTCGTCGTCGAGCGCGCGCTGGAGGAACGCCATCCGGCACGACTCCGGACCGCTGCCGGCGGCGAGCGCCTCGTAGTCGAGCATCGACTGCTGCTCGGCCCTGCGGGCCTGGGCGATCCGCTCGTAGCGCTCCGCGTCGTAGGTCCAGGGCTCGCCGGTCGCGACCCAGCCGCCGCGCACTCGCCGCACGGCGCCGTCCACGTCGAGCACCTTGAGCAGCAGCTCGAGCCGGCTGCGCTTCACGTCGACGAGCGCCTCGAGCGCGGGCGTCGACGTCGGCTCGTCGCGGGACAGCTCGCGGAGGACGGCCTCCGCCCGATCCTGCGTCGGCATGCTCGCCGTGGCGAAGTACTCCCAGATCGCCTCGTCCTCGGTGCCGGGGAGCAGCAGCACGTCCGCGGAGTCGGTCGCGCGGCCGGCGCGGCCGACCTGCTGGTAGTACGCGACGGGCGAGCTCGGCGCGCCGAGGTGCAGCACGAAGCCGAGGTCCGGCTTGTCGAAGCCCATCCCGAGGGCGCTCGTCGCGACGAGCGCCTTCACCTCGTTGCGCTTGAGGGCGACCTCGGCCGCCTGCCGCTCCGCCGTGTCGGTCTGACCGGTGTAGGCGAGCACGTCGTGGCCCGCCTCGCGGAGCAGCCGGGCCGTGTCCTCGGCGGCCGACACCGTCAGCGTGTAGATGATGCCGGAGCCGGGCAGCTCGCCGACGTGCTCGAGCAGCCAGCCCAGGCGAGTCGCCTGGTCGGGCAGCCGCAGCACGCCGAGGCGGAGCGAGCGGCGCGCGAGCGGGCCCCGGATGGTGAGGACGCCGTCCGCCGTCGCCGCACCGTCGGCCGGCCCGCTGTCCGCGAGCCGGGTGTCGGCGGGTCGGCCGTCGGGGTGCCCGGCCGCATCGAGCTGCTCGGCGACATCCGCGACGACCCGCGCGTTCGCGGTCGCCGTCGTCGCGAGCACCGGGACGGAGGTCGGCAGCCCCGCCACGAGATCGCGCAGCCGCCGGTAGTCGGGGCGGAAGTCGTGGCCCCAGTCGGAGATGCAGTGCGCCTCGTCGATGACGACGAGCCCGGTGCGGCGGATGAGCTCGGGCAGCTGCTCCTCGCGGAACGCGGGGTTGTTGAGCCGCTCCGGCGACACGAGCAGCACGTCGAGGTCGTCGTGCGCGAGGCGGGCGCGGATGTCGTCCCACTCGTGCTGATTGCTGGAGTCGATCGACGCCGCACGCACGCCGGCGCGCGCCGCCGCGGCGACCTGGTCGCGCATGAGGGCGAGGAGCGGCGACACCAGGATCGTCGGACCCGCGCCTGCCCGCCGCAGCAGGAGGGTGGCGACGAAGTAGACGGCGGACTTGCCCCAGCCGGTGCGCTGCACGACGAGCGCGCGGCGCCGGTCGTCGACGAGCGCGGAGATCGCCTCGAACTGGCCTTCGTGGAAGTCGGCGTCGTCGCGGCCGACGAGTGAGCGCAGGGCGTCGAGCGCGGCGGTCCTGGTCGAGGCGGGCGGGGCCGCGGAGTCCGTCATGCCTCCAGGGTGTCAGGCGCGGGCGACAGTCGGCTCGGTGCCCGCCGCATCCGTGCAGAACCGCGGAGGATCCGGGGTCGTGGACGCGATCTGCGGCCTGCTGGCCGGGATCTCCGCCGCTCTGTCCGTCGACCCGAGCACTGCGCCGACCCGATCGGGGTGCGGAGGGAATGCTTCCCCCGGCAAGCCGGATCGGTCGGCGTCGTGCTCGGATCATGCGGAGGGCGCGGGGCTTCGACAGGCTCAGCCATCCGAAGGGCGGCTCAGCCACCCGAGCGGGGCGACCTAGTGCGCGGCGTAGCCGCCGTCGACGAGGTGGTAGCTGCCGGTGATGAACGAGGCGGCGTCGGAGGCGAGGAACGCGACGAGCGCGGCGACCTCGTCCGGCTGGCCGAGGCGTCCGAGGGCGTGCTGCTGCTCGAGGGCCGCCTTGGTCGCGTCGTCGAGGTTCGCGTCGACGAGCGGGGTCTGGATGAAGCCCGGGCCGACCGCGTTGACGCGCACCTTGTCGGCGCCGTACTCGAGCGCGGCGTTCTTCGTGAGTCCGAGCAGGCCGTGCTTGGCGGTGACGTACGCCGAGGAGTTCGGGATGCCGACGCTGCCGAGCACCGACGCCATGTTGATGATGGAGCCGCCGCCGTGGGCGACCATGGCCGGGATCTGGAAGCGGAGGCCGTAGAACACCGCGGTGAGGTTGACGTCGATGACCTTGCGCCAGCTGTCGAGCGGGTACTCGCCGACGGGAGCCGACGCGCCGCCGATGCCGGCGTTGTTCACGGCAATGCGGAGCGGCGCGAGCTGCTCGGCGGCCGCGATCGAGGCCTCGACGACGGCGGGGTCGGAGATGTCGCCGACGAACGCGGCGGCGGTGCCGCCGGCGGCGGTGATCTCGGCGACGACGGCCTCGGCCGACTCGGGCTTGAGGTCGGCGACGAGCACGGCGGCGCCGCTCGCGGCGAGCGTGCGGGCGACGGCGCGGCCGATGCCGGATCCGCCTCCGGTGACGATCGCGGAGCGCTCGGAGACGTCGTAGACGGGCATGGGGTTCTCGATTCGTTCGGGCCCGCGGCGGGGGCGTCGGACGGCGTCGAGGCGGGCAGTGCATAAATCCGACGAGTGCCGGATATCCGCGAGAAGCGTACTCCTGTCCAGCCGCTCGCGCGCACCCCTGGAGCCGACAGGTGCCGTGAGGGCGGCGGCGTCCCTAGACTCGGGGCCACGCGGACGCCGGCCCCACCGGCGGCACGGGGAAGAAGGCGACGATGGACGCGAGGCAGCGACGCACGCGGGCGAGTCTCTACGGCACGATCACGAAGCTCGCGGCCGAGCGGCCGATCGGGCGCGTCACGGCGACCGAGGTCGCGAAGGACGCGGGCGTGCACCGGTCGACCTTCTACGAGTGGGCCCAGTCGCCGGCGGACCTGCTGCGCGACGCGCTGCGCTCCGAGCTCGACGACATCCGCGAGCAGCACCTCGCCGACGAGGGCACGCGCATCGAGGCGGCGGTGCGGATGACGACGCGCGACGTGCTGCGGCACGTCGCCGCCCACGACGGGATCTACCGCCGCGAGCTCAACGGCGACGGGGGAGAGGCGGGCCTCCCCGGCATGCTCGCCGAGCACTTCCGGGTGTCGTCGGCGCAGCTGCTCGACCAGCGCCGCGTGCGCGTGCCGATCCACCTCGACGGCGTCGACCCGGACTTCGCCGCGGATGCCGCGGCCCGCTACGTCGCCCACGGCGCCGTCGGCGCGCTCGCCGCCTGGCTCGAGCTCGCCGCGCCGCGGAACGAGGACGCGTTCCTCGAGCTGTTCGACCAGCTCGTGCCGGCCTGGTGGCCGCGGAGCCCCGCCGGCTGAGCCGAGCCCCGCAGCGATCGGCTCAGGACGTGTAGTACCCCGCGTCGATGTCGGCGATGAGGCCCTGGTGCGTCGGCTCCCAGCCGAGGCGCTCGCGGGTGAGGTCGTTCGAGGCCGGGATGTCCATGCCGAAGAACCGCCCCGCGAACACCGCCCGCTCGGCCGACTCCTCCGCGCTGATGGACTCGACGGGCAGGCCGAGCCGGCGGCTGATCGCCTCGGCGATCTCGCGTCCGGTCACGCCCTGCTCGCCGACGGCGTGGATCGCGGTGCCCGCGGCGCCGTCCTCGAGCGCGAGCGCGACGAGGGCGCCGGCATCCGCGACGTTGACGGCCGACCAGCGGTTCGCGCCGTCGCCGACGTAGCCGACCGTGCCGGCGCGGCGTGCGCCGTCGGCGATCATCCGGATGAAGCCGTGGTCGCCCTCGCCGTGCACGGTCGGCGCGAAGCGGAGCGCGATGCTCCGCACGCCGCGCGCCGCGAAGTCCATCGCGAGCGCCTCGGTGCCGCCGCGCATGGCCTCGGGGCCGCGTGACGGGATCGCCTGGTCCTCGGTCGCGAGGGATCCGGGCGCGATGAGCGCGACGCCGGAGGCGACGAGGAAGCCCTTGCCCGACCCCTCGAGCGCGCCGAGCATCGTCTCGACCGCCGCGCGCTCGGCGCGGTTCATCTCCGCCATGTCGGAGTAGTCGTGCTTGTTGGCCAGGTGGATGACGGCGTCGGCCTCGGCGGCACCGCGACGCAGCACGTCGAGGTCGTCGAGCCCGCCCTCCGCGACCTCGGCGCCGAGCGAGCGGAGTCTGTCGGCCGACGCCGCGGATCGGGCGAGCCCGACCACCTGGTGCCCGCGGGCCAGCACCTCGGGGGTGACGGCGGAGCCGATCCAGCCGGACGCTCCGGTGATGAACACGCGCATGGTTCCTCCTCGTGCCCCGTCGCGATCGGCGGGGCGGATGTCGATGTCAGTGGGTGACATCGGCACGCTAGCACGAGTCATGTCATTCGCTGACATGAATTCTTCACATCCGGGAATGAATCGCTGGACGACCCGCTTGGCCCTCTGCGTGACGGATGGTGTCGGCCTGCGCTCCGAGCGCGGCCCCGTGCTGCTGGCCCTGATGCTCTCGACGGGGCTCATCGCCATCGACGCGACGATCCTCGCCACCGCGGTGCCCTCGATCGTCGACGAGATCGGCGGCTTCTCGCAGTTCCCGTGGCTGTTCTCGATCTACCTGCTCGGCCAGGCCGTGTCGGTGCCGATCTACTCCAAGCTCGCCGACACGATCGGCCGCAAGCCGATCATGCTGGCCGGCATCGCGCTGTTCCTGCTCGGCTCGATCCTCTGCGGCTTCGCCTGGAGCATGCCGGCGCTCATCGCGTTCCGCGCCGTCCAGGGACTCGGCGCCGGCGCCGTGCAGCCCATGGCCATGACGATCGCCGGCGACATCTACACGGTCGCGGAGCGCGCGAAGACCCAGGGCTACCTCGCGAGCGTCTGGGCGATCTCGTCGGTCGTCGGCCCGACGCTCGGCGGCGTGTTCGCGCAGCTGCACCTCTGGCGCGGCATCTTCTTCATCAACATCCCGCTCTGCATCCTCGCGGCCGTGCTGCTGACGCGCGGGTTCTCCGAGTCGGTGGTGCGCCGGCGGCACCGGATCGACTGGGCCGGCGCCTCGCTGCTCACCGCGGGATCGACCCTCGTCATCCTCGGCGTGCTCGAGGGCGGACAGGCCTGGGCCTGGTCGTCGCCGACGAGCATCGCCGTGTTCGCGGCCGGTGCCTTCGCGCTCGTCGCCTTCGTGCTGGTCGAGCGCCGCGCGCCCGAGCCGATCCTGCCGCTCTGGGTGCTCGGCCGCCGCCTGCTGCTGACGACCACACTGCTCTCCCTCGGCGTCGGGGCGATGATCATCGGCCTCACCTCCTACGTGCCGGCCTACCTCGAGCGGACGACCGGGGCCGATCCGCTCGTCGCCGGCCTCGCGCTCGCCGCCCTCACGATCGGCTGGCCGATCGCCGCCACCCTGTCGGGACGGCTGCTCTACCTCCGCTTCGGCTTCCGCCCGACCGTGCTCACGGGGATGGCGCTCGCCGTGATCGGCACGCTCACGCTCGCCGCCGCGTCGTCGACGCCCTCCATCGCGCTCGTCGCGGCGGCGTGCTTCGTGACCGGCGCGGGCATGGGACTTGTCGCGACCCCGAGCCTCATCGCCGCGCAGTCGAGCGTGGAGTGGTCCGACCGCGGCGTCGTCACCGGCGCGAACATGTTCGCCCGCTCCATCGGCAGCGCCGTCGGCGTCGCGATCTTCGGCGCGGTGGCGAACGGCGTGCTGGCCGGACGCCCGGAGTCGAGCGTGCCGGGCATGACCCAGGCCAGCGGCGCGGTCTTCCTCGGCGTGCTCATCGCCGCGCTGCTGACGCTCGCGGCCGGCGTCGCGATGCCGCGCGACCAGCGCGCCACGGCGCCGAGCACCGGCGCGACCCCGACGGCCGACCCGGCCTGAGGCATCCGCCGGCGGTCTCCGCCGCTCCGCTACGCCGGGATGACCCCGGGTCCGGGCGCCGGCAGCACCGCGTCCGCCTCGATCTCGATGAGCATCCGCGGATCCATCAGCGGCACCTGCATCATGGTCGCCGCGGGCCGGATGCCGCCGAGCCAGCGCCGCAGCACGGGCCAGCACTCCTCGAACCGCGAGCCGTCGACGACGAGGTAGCGCACCCGCACGAGGTCGGCCATCGACGACCCGGCCTGCTCGAGCGCCGCCGCGATGTTCCGCAGAGCCTGCTCCGTCTGCTCGGCGAGGTCGTCGGAGATGGTCATGGTGGCGTAGTCGAAGCCGGTCGTGCCGGAGACCGCGACGCGTCCGTCGGCCACCACCGCGCGGGAGTAGCCGATGCGCTCCTCGAACTCGGAGCCGCTGGAGATGAGTCGTCGGGTCATGCCGCCATCCTGCACTGCGGGGCAGGATGGCGGCATGGACTCGCACGCCCCCGACCGGCTCGCCCCGCATCCGCAGCTCGAGGAGCTCATCGCCGTGCTCGCGCTGCTCCGCGCGCCCGGCGGCTGCGCCTGGGATCGGGATCAGACCCACGCGAGCCTGGTGCAGTACCTCGTCGAGGAGTCCGCCGAGCTGGTGGAGGCGATCGAGTCGGGCGACCGCGCGGAGCTCGTCGAGGAGCTCGGCGACGTGCTCTACCAAGTGCTCTTCCACGCGGACATCGCGGCGGAGGCGGGGGAGTTCACGATCGAGGACGTCGCCGCGCACATGACGGCGAAGATGGTCGGCCGGCACCCGCACGTGTTCGGGGAGGGCGTCGTGGCCGACACCCCGGACGCGGTCGCCGCGAACTGGGACGTCTGGAAGGCGCAGCAGAAGCCGGAGCGCACGAGCGTGCTCGACGGGGTCCCGGATGCGATGCCGTCGCTCGCGCTCGCCGACAAGCTGCTCGGGCGGGCGGCGAAGGTCGGCGTCGCGCCGGCCGCGGCCGAGCCGCCCGCGGTGGTGTCGTTCGACTCCGAGGAGCAGCTCGGGCACGCCCTGCTCGCGCTCGTCGTGGGCGCGCGCGGCGCCGGACTGGATGCCGAGCGCGCGCTGCGCGGCGCCATCCGCGGGCTGAAGGCGGAGATCCGCGAGGCCGAGGCCGATCGCGCGGCCGGCTGACCCGGCCCCGGCATCCCGGGGGCCTGGGCGGGAGATCCGCCACACCTCGCGGCATGGCGGACCCCGCTCCCGGAGCGACGCCCCCTGGCATCACCCGCGCCCCCGCGGTCCGCGAGCCCACCCGAAGGGCTGTGCGGCACGGGAGTGGGAGCAGCCTCGCGAGATCGCTCTCGCGGGGCCGCGGACGCATTTCCCAGATACGTCCGCTGAGCGGCTCGAGGCCGGCCGCAGCGCCTAGGGGGAGAGGCGCGGCAGGGGTCACCGCGGAACAGCCACGGCGGTCCCCCGATCCGCTCTGCGACCCATGGTAGAAGGCATGACGACCTTTATCAAAACGAGCGTGCTGGTAATCTGCCGCGAACGGCGCCCGAACGCCGCACCCGATCGCCCTTCCTCCGCACACCTCCGCATTCCCTCAGGAGACCGGATGCCCCGACGCCCCGACCCCGCACGCAAACCCGAGCTGCTCGAGCTGATCCTCGATCACCTCCTCGACAAGCAGCTCGCCACGATCAGCCTGCGCACCGTCGCGGAGGGCATCGGCGTGAGCACGTACAGCCTGAGCTACCACTTCGGCTCCAAGGCCGGGCTGATGGCGGAGATCGTGGCCGCGATCGAGCGGCGTCAGCTCGATGTCGTCGCGCCGCACGGGGTGTGGGCCGGCGACAGCCTCGAGGAGTGGATCGACCTCATCTGCGCGGCATGGACGGCGACCCTGACACCGCGAGCCCGCCAGCTGCAGCGGCTCGAGTTCGAGGCGGCGATGGTCGAGGCGCTCGAGGGCGGCGGGTCGGTGCGGCGGGCCTTCCTCGGCTGGCAGCGGATCGCCGCGGAGGCGCTCGAGTCGTTCGGCATCCCGGACGAGGTCGCCCGCGCCGAGGCGCGCATCATGATCGACCTCGTCTACGGGCTGCAGTTCGATCTGCTGCTCACCGGCGAGGTCGAGCGCGTCGACGCCGCGTTCAGCGGGGTCATCGCGGAGTTCCGGCGGCGGATGGCCGCGTCGCCGTGGGTCAGTCGCCCGCAGCCTGCCGCTCGCGGTACGCGCTGACGTTCATCCGGTTGCCGCAGCGGAGGCTGCAGAACCGCTTCGAGCCGTTGCGCGAGAGGTCGATGAACACCCCGTCGCAGCCGTCCGCCTCGCAGGTGCGCAGCTGGTTCAGCGCGTCGGCGCGGATGACGTCGGAGATCGCGAGCGACGCCTCCACCTCGATCCGCTGCGCCAGCGGGGCGTCCGGCTCGGTGGCGTGGATGTGCCAGTCGAGCTTGTCGTGGCGCACCAGCTGCGGCACGGCCTTCGCGGAGGCGAGCAGCCGGTTGATCTCGTCGACCGCCTCCACCTCGCCCGCGGTCCAGAACCGGCCGAGCCGCGCGCGGGCCGCGCGCACCTGGTCGAGCTCCTTCTCGTCGCCGTCGCGCCGGCCGGAGTAGCTGTGCTCGTCGAGCAGCCAGACGAGCTGGTCGGCGCTCGAGAGCTCGTCGTCGCCGCTCGCCGAGGCCGACGCGCGCGTGTTGACGAGCGCCGCGACGAACGCGAGCGCGTCCTCCGTGTCGTCGGTGAACCGCATCCCGGCCTCCTTCCGATCGCTCCATTATGCGGCGGAGGTCGGGTGTCCGCCGGCGTTCCGGGGGTCGGGACGCGCGACACGCCGTCAGGGTCTACCGCGTGATTGACCCCTGACTCGACGACGCCTTAATGTCAGGGGTGTCGCGCAGTATGGGTCGTGACATCGGACAGCGGAGGGAGCGGGGCATGCTGCGAGCACGGGCGACGACGGGGATGCTGGTCGCGATCGGCGCCGCCCTGACGTTCGGCGCCTCCGGGGCGCTCATCAAGCCGCTGCTCGAGGCCGGCTGGAGCCCCGCCGCCGCGGTCACCCTGCGCGCCCTCATCGGCGGCGTCGTGCTCGCCCCGATCGCGGCCGCGAGCCTGCGCGGACGGTGGTCGGCGCTGTGGCGGGCGCGCTGGCGCGTGCTCGCGATGGGTGTCGTCGGCGTCGCCGGCACGCAGCTGCCGTACTTCGCGGCCGTCGAGCGCATCCCGGTCGGCACCGCGATCCTCGTCGAGTACCTCGCCCCGCTCGCCCTCGTCGCCTGGGCGTGGGCCCGCACCCGCCGAGTGCCGAAGCGCGTCGTGCTCGCCGGGTCCGGCGTCGCGATCGCCGGGCTCCTGCTCGTCGTCGGGCCGAGCGCCCTCGGCGGCGGCGACGTGCTCGGCCTGATCTTCGCCGGCATCGCCATGTTCTGCTGCGCCGGCTACTTCGTGATCGCCGCGAAGCCGAGCGAGGGCCTGCCGCCCGTCGCGCTCGCGTCGTCCGGCCTCCTCGTCGGCGCGGCGGTGCTCGCGCTCGCCGGCGCCATCCGCGTGGTGCCGTTCGCGACGAGCGACGCTTCCGTCCAGCTGCTCGGCTCGACGGTGCCGTGGTTCGTGCCGCTGCTCGTCGTCGGCGTCGTGGCCACCGCGTTCGCCTACGTCGCCTCGATCTCCGCGAGCGAGATGCTCGGCAGCCGCCTCGCGTCGTTCCTCGGCCTGCTCGAGGTCGTCGTCGCCACCGTCTACGCCTGGCTGCTGCTCGGCGAGGCGATGACCCCGGTGCAGCTCGCCGGCGGCGGCCTCATCCTGGCGGGCATCGCGCTCGTGCGCAGCGACCGGTCCGGCGACGCGGTCGAGGAGATCGCGGTGGCGGATGCCGGCGCGCTCGAGCCGGCGGCGGTCACCGCGCCGATCGACCTGCTCGCGACCTCGCCGTCCGTCACGCCGGACGAGCTCGCCGCCGCCGCGCACGCACGCGGCCGCACCCGGAGGCGCCGCGCGTCCGCTTGAATGGTGGGCGATGGCCTCCCAGGTGAACCCTCCCCGCGGGATGCGGGACTTCCTCCCCGTCGACAAGGCGCGCCGCGAGCGGCTGCTCCGCATCGTCAGGGACAGCTACCGCGCGCACGGCTTCGACGAGATCGAGACGCCCGTCGTCGAGGACTGGTCGCGGCTGAACTCCGGGCTCGGCGGCGACAACGAGAAGCTGAGCTACGCGATCCTCAAGCGCGGCGTCGCCGACGAGGAGCTGCGGGCGGCCGCGTCGCCGCTCGATCTCGCGGACCTCGGGCTGCGCTTCGACCTCACCGTGCCGCTGACCCGCTTCTACGCCAGTCACCGCGGCGAGCTGCCGACCGTGTTCCGCGCCATCCAGATCGCGCCGGTCTGGCGCGCCGAGCGCCCGCAGAAGGGGCGCTACCGCCAGTTCATCCAGTGCGACATCGACATCATCGGCGAGGCCGGCCCGATCGCCGAGATGGAGCTCATCACCGCGACCCTCGCAACGCTGCGTGCGCTCGGGCTCGACGGCGCCGGCATCCGCATCAACGACCGGCGGCTGCTGATCGGGATGCTGGACACCCTCGGGTTCCCGGCCGACAGCCACGACTCGGTGCTCATCACGATCGACAAGCTCGACAAGGTCGGCCACGACGGCGTGGTCGCCGAGCTGCGCGAGCGCGGCGTGGAGCCGGTCGCGGTCGACGCGCTCGAGTCGTACTTCCGCACGCCGCGCACGATGGAGTTCCTGCCCTTCGGCGAGAAGGCCATCCGCAAGTTCCTGCCGGGAGAGCCGGATGCCGCCGTCGTCGCCGAGCTCGCCGCGATCGGCGAGGGCGTCGCCCGCGCCGCCGGCACGACCTCCGGCGCCGGGGGCGTCGAGGTGACGACCGTGCCGCTCACGTTCGACCCGTTCCTCGTGCGGGGGATGGGCTACTACACGGGCCCGATCTTCGAGGTCTCGCACCCGTCGTCCACGTCGTCGATCGGCGGCGGCGGGCGCTACGACGGCATGGTCGGCCGCTTCCTCGGCACCGACGTGCCCGCGGCCGGCTTCTCGCTCGGGTTCGAGCGGCTCGTCGATCTCGTCGAGCTGCCCGCCGAGGAGAGCGAGGGCGGCGTCGCGCTCGTCTACGACGCGGAGCTCGATCCGGCCGCGCTGGTCGCGCTCAAGGCCGCGGTCATCGCGACGGATGCGCGCGTCCGGCTCGTCCGCCGAACCAAGAACGTGACCGGGCTGCTCGATCAGCTGAAGGCCGACGGCTTCACGAGGTTCGCGTTCGTCGACGCGGCGACGACCTCCGACAACCTCGGCCTGCGCCCGCTCGACTGAAGCGCCCCGTCTCGTCGGGGTCATCCACCGATGCTGCGCATCGGTGCGGATGCGGCCGAACATCGTGGCGCGGTCGCGACATTCTGCCGCAGTTCCGGGTTTCCGAGCCCCGAGTAGGCTACGGACCGTTCACCACCCCCCTACTGAGGAGCACATCCCGTGTCTGCAATCGAGGCCGTCGGCGCCCGCGAGATCCTGGACTCCCGAGGCAACCCGACCGTCGAGGTCGAGGTCCTGCTCGATGACGGCACCGTCGCGCGTGCCGCAGTCCCGTCCGGTGCGTCCACCGGCGCCTTCGAGGCCTACGAACTTCGCGACGGCGACAAGGACCGCTACCTGGGCAAGGGCGTCGAGAAGGCCGTCGAGGCCGTCATCGACGAGCTCGGCCCCGCCATCGAGGGCTTCGAGGCCTCCGACCAGCGCCTCGTCGACGCCGAGCTGAAGAACGTCGACGGCACCGAGAACAAGTCACGCCTCGGCGCGAACGCGATCCTCGGCGTCTCGCTCGCCGTGGCGAAGGCCGCGTCCGACTCGGCCGACCTGCCGCTGTTCCGCTACCTCGGCGGACCGAACGCCCACACCCTCCCGGTGCCGCTGATGAACATCATCAACGGCGGTGCGCACGCCGACAACGGCATCGACATCCAGGAGTTCATGATCCTGCCGATCGGCGCGCCGACCTTCCGCGAGGCGCTGCGCTGGGGTGCCGAGACCTACCACGCCCTCAAGGGCGAGCTGAAGAAGGCCGGCCAGGCGACCGGCCTCGGCGACGAGGGCGGCTTCGCCCCCGACCTCGGCTCCGCGCGCGAGGCGCTCGACTTCATCGTCGCCTCCATCGAGAAGGCCGGCTTCACGCCGGGCACCGACATCGCGCTCGGCCTCGACGTCGCGTCGACCGAGTTCTTCGAGAACGGCGTCTACAAGTACGAGGGCAAGGAGCTCTCGGGCACCGAGCTCATCGCCTACTACGACGGCCTCGTCGCGGACTACCCGCTCGTCACCATCGAGGACCCGCTGGCCGAGGACGACTGGGACGCCTACGTCGCCATCACCGAGGACCTCGGCTCGAAGGTGCAGCTCGTCGGCGACGACCTGTTCGTCACCAACCCGGAGCGCCTGGCCAAGGGCATCGGCCTCGGCGTCGCGAACAGCATCCTCGTCAAGGTCAACCAGATCGGCACCCTGACCGAGACGCTCGACGCCGTCGCGCTCGCGCAGCGCTCGGGCTACACGGCGATCCTCTCCCACCGCTCCGGCGAGACCGAGGACACAACGATCGCGGACCTCGCGGTCGCGACGGATGCCGGCCAGATCAAGACCGGCGCGCCGGCCCGCTCCGAGCGCGTCGCGAAGTACAACCAGCTGCTCCGCATCGAGGAGGAGCTCGGCGAGGCCGCGGTCTACGCCGGCCGAGCCGCGTTCCCGCGCTTCACGAAGTAGTCCGCGCTTCACGAAGCAGTCCGTCCGAGACGGAGCCGCCGCGCCCGGGCGCGTGCGTTCCGCGGGGTGCCGACACCCCGCCGTGCGCACACGCCCGGGCGCGCGGCGTACCGGGCGTCGTCCTGGTCGGCCACGTACCATCGGACCCGACATGAGCAGACGAGTGCGCACCGTGCGGGTCCCGGTGGTGATGGACGGGGAGACCCGCGCGGCCGCATGGCTGCGCAGCTTCCGGCTCTCCGGCTTCGCGTTCTCGATGCTGCTGCTCGTGGTGGCCGCGCTCGTCATCCTCGCGCCGGGCCTCCGCACGTTCGTCGAGCAGCGCCAGGAGATCGCGCAGCTCGAGAGCCAGGTCTCCGACGCGAAGACCTCGGTCGACGACCTCAAGGGTCAGGTCGCGCGCTGGGACGACCCGGCCTACGTCGAGGCGCAGGCCCGCGGCCGCCTCTACTACGTCTTCCCCGGCGAGGTGAGCTACCTCGTGACCGGGCAGCCGGACACCCCGACCACCTCCGACGGGCAGCCGATCAGCCAGGACATCCAGACCACCCAGGTCGACTGGGTGCGCACGCTGCTCGGCTCGGTGTTTCAGGCCGGCACGACGACGCAGACCCCGGGCGCGATCGACGGCTCGAGCACCACCGGCTCCGGCACGGGCGGCTGAGATGACCCGCCCGCCCTACCCGCCGGCGACCGAGGCGGAGATCGCCGTCGTGTCGTCGCAGCTCGGACGGCCCGCCCGCGGCGTCGTCGGCATCGCCGCGCGCTGCGTGTGCGGCAACCCGACCGTGGTCGCGACCGCGCCGCGGTTGGACGACGGCACGCCGTTCCCGACGTTCTATTACCTCTCGCACCCGGCGGCGACGTCCGCGATCTCGACGCTCGAGGCGGAGGGCGACATGGTCGGCCTCGCGGCGCTGCTCGAGGACGAGGACACCGCGGCCGCGTACGCGGCGGCGCACGAGCAGTACCTCGCCGACCGCGAGAGCGTCGGCGACGTGCCGGAGATCGCCGGGTACTCGGCCGGCGGGATGCCGACCCGTGTGAAGTGCCTGCATGCGCTCGCGGCCCACAGCCTCGCGGCCGGGCCGGGCGTGAACCCGATCGGCGACCTCGCCCTCGAGCGCGCCGACTGGAGCCCGGACCGGTGCCGGTGCGCCGAGCCCGCCGCCGTCTGATCGCGGCCGCCGCGGCTCTCGCCGTGGTGGCGCTCGCCGGCGTGCTCGTGCCCGCCCCCGCCGCGCGGGCGGACAGCATCCGCGACCGGGAGTACTGGCTCGACGAATACGGCATCCGCCAGGCGTGGGCGACCACCCGCGGCGCCGGACAGACGATCGCGGTGATCGACTCGGGCATCGGACGGCACGCCGACCTCGGCTCGGCCGTCGTGGGCGGCAAGGACTTCTCCGGGCTCGGGTCGGCGGACGGGCGCACCCCGGTCGGTGCGACGGAGTCCGATCACGGCACGCTCGTCGCGTCCCTCGCGGCGGCCCGCGGCACCGGCACGAGCGGCGGCGTGATCGGCGCGGCCCCGGCCGCGAACCTGCTGTCGGCGTCGATCGGCTTCGGCGAGGGCACGAGCTCCGACGACGACCAGATCGCGGCCGCCGTGCGCTGGGCGGTCGACTCCGGCGCGACCGTCATCAACATGTCCTTCGGCCGCAGCACCCCCGACTGGCCGACCAGTTGGGACGACGCGTTCGCCTACGCCGAGGAGCAGGACGTCGTGATCGTCGCGGCCGCCGGCAACCGCGGATCCGGCACGGATGTCGTCGGCGCGCCCGCGACCATGCCCGGGGTGCTCACCGTCGGCGGACTCGACCGGAGCGGCGCCGCGTCGCAGGACGCCTCCTCGCAGGGCATCACCATCGGGGTGTCGGCGCCGAGCGAGCAGCTCGTCGGCGACCTGCCGGGCGGCCAGTTCGCGCTGTGGGCCGGCACGAGCGGCGCGGCGCCGATCGTCGCGGGGATCGTGGCCCTGGTGCGCGCCGCGCATCCGGATCTCGACGCCGCGAACGTCATCCAGCGCATCGTCTCGACCGCGCACGACGCGGGCGATCCGGGCCCGGACGTGCTCTACGGCTACGGCCGCGTCGACGCGGCGGCGGCGGTCGCGGCGAGCGTGCCGGCCGTGCGCGAGAACCCGATGGGGAGCCTGAAGGACTGGATCGCGCTGTACCGGCCGGCGGCCGCCGATCCGGCCGTGGCGGGGGAGCCGGGATCGACGCGCGCGCCGGTCGCCGCGCCGAGGCGCATCGCGGCCGGCGGGGTCGGCATCCCGCAGCTGCTCGTCGGCGGGATGCCGTGGGTGGTGGTCGGATCGATCGCGCTGGTCTGGCTCGTGCTGGGTGGAAGCGTTCTCTGGACGGTCAGAAGGGCTCGGCAGACGCGGTAGCGTTAAGCACGTGCAGAGAATCCTGATCGTCGGCGGCGGCTACGCCGGCTTCTACACCGCGTTCAAGCTGGAGCGGCTGCTCCGCTCGGGCGAGGCCGAGGTCACCATGGTCGACCCGCTGCCCTACATGACCTACCAGCCCTTCCTCCCCGAGGTCGCGGCCGGCTCCATCGAGCCGCGCCACGCGGTGGTGCTCCACCGCCGCCACCTCAAGAAGACCCGCGTCATCACGGCGAAGGTCACCGGGATCGACCACGCGGCGAAGACCGCGACGATCACCCCGGAGACCGGCGAGCCGTGGACCGAGTCGTACGACCAGGTGGTCGTGACGGCCGGCGCCGTGTCGCGCACGTTCCCGATCCCGGGCGTCGCCGACGAGGCCATCGGGCTGAAGACCATCGAGGAGGCCACGAGCATCCGCGACCGCCTCGTCGACAACTTCGACAAGGCGTCGAACCTGCCGGCCGGCCCGGAGCGCGACCGCCTCCTGACCGTCGTCGTGGTCGGCGGCGGCTTCGCGGGCATCGAGATCTTCGCGGAGCTGCGCTCGTTCGCCAGCTCGCTGATCGCGCGCTACCCCGCGCTGAAGTTCGACGACGTCAAGTTCCACCTCATCGAGGCGATGGGCCGGATCATGCCGGAGGTGTCGCTGCCGACGAGCCACTGGGTCATCAAGAACCTCGCCCAGCGCGGCGCCGAGATCCACCTCGACACGCAGCTCTCGAGCGCGGTCGGCGGCAAGATCGAGCTGTCGACCGGCGAGAGCTTCGAGTCGGACCTCATCATCTGGACCGCCGGCGTCATGGCGAACCCGGTGCTCAAGGGCACCGACCTCCCGCTCGAGCCGCGCGGCCGCATGACGGTGAAGGCCGACCTCCGCGGCGTCGACGCCGACGGCAACGTCGTGCCCGACCTGTGGGGCGCCGGCGACGCGGCCGCCGTGCCGGACATCTCCGGCGGCAGCCCGCTGCCCGACAAGACCTGCGTGCCGAACGCGCAGCACGCCGTCCGCCAGGGCAAGCGCCTCGCGAAGAACGTCGTCGCGTCGCTCCGCAACGAGGACCCGAAGGACTACTTCCACAAGCCCGCGGGTGCGGTCGCGGGTCTCGGCGTCGGCATCGGCGCGTTCCAGAAGGGCAAGATCGGCATCACCGGCTTCCCGGCCTGGGTCATGCACCGCGGCTACCACGGCCTCGCGATGCCGATGTGGGAGCGCAAGTTCCGCGTCTTCGGCGACTGGGTCGGCGGGTTCTTCCTGGGCCGCGACCAGCTCGGCATCCCGTCGCGCGACTTCCCTCGCGTCGCGTTCGAGACGTTCGCATCCCGCCCGAAGCCCCCGGCTCCGGCCGAGGAGGCCCCGGCCGCCGCGCCGGCGCCCGCCGCCGAGAAGCCGGCCGAGCCGGGTCTCGGCAAGGAGGCCGCGAAGGCCGAGGCGGAGGCCGCCACGGCCGCGCCGAAGGCCCGCGCCCCGCGCAAGACGGCCGCGCAGAAGGCCGCGGAGGCCGCGGAGTCCGACGGCAAGTAGTCGCGCGTCACACGCGTCCGGACGGGCGCCGGAACCGGGGAACCGGATCCGGCGCCCGTTCGGCGTTCATGTGTACGATGTCCACATTCCGGCGGCGTGGTGGCCGTCGGAGTATCCGAGGAGCTCCCGGGCGCCGGTCCGGACCGTCATGACCGGTCCGGACCGGTGGCGCTCCGGAGACGCCGAGCGGAGGATCCATGGGCAGCCTGATCGTCATCCAGTTCGTCACGCTCGACGGCGTCGTCGAGGATCCCGACGGCAGCGACGGCACTGCGTTCGGCGGCTGGGCCATGCGCTTCGGCGTCGAGGCGATCGGCGGAGACAAGTTCCTGCTCGGCGA
Organism: Schumannella sp. GW821-FHT10F01; assembly: GCF_058809295.1. NCBI lineage: Bacteria > Bacillati > Actinomycetota > Actinomycetes > Micrococcales > Microbacteriaceae > Schumannella > Schumannella sp. GW821-FHT10F01. The sequence goes on along the minus strand of NZ_JBXASM010000008.1, from coordinate 137,481 downwards.
TCGGATGACCACCGGGGTCCTGCTGTTCGGCCGGCGCACCTGGGACCACTTCGGCCCGCTCTGGTCGCCGCGCACGACCCCGTTCGCGCGCGCGATGAACACCGCGGCGAAGGCGGTCGTCACGAGCCGCCCGCTCGACGACCGGCGGTGGGCGAACTCGACGGCCGTCGCGGGACCGCTCGCGGACTGGGTGCGCGAGACGACGCGCGAGCGGGACGTGGTGGTGATCGGGAGCGGGTCCGTGGTCGATGCGCTGCGGGTCGACGGCCTGGTCGATGAGTACAGGCTGCTCGCCTTCCCGACCGCGGTCGGCGTCGGCCGCACGCTGTTCCCCGACGGCGTCGAGCTCGAGCTGGTCTCCGCCGAGGCCTCCGGGCCCGGCACGCTGTCCGTCTACCGGGCGAGGTAGCCGCCGCGGCGGATCCGGCCCGCGCTCCCGCTAGCCTCGACCCGGAGCCTCGAGGCCCCGCCCCCGTAGCCCAATCGGCAGAGGCGGCCGACTTAAAATCGGCGCAGTCCGGGTTCGAATCCCGGCGGGGGCACGGTCGAGCCGCTCCGGCCGGTTTCCCGGAAGCGCGCCGTCCGGCGCGCATCGCGGCTAGCGTCGGAGCGTGTCAGCGACGACTCCCGATCCAGCCTCCGCCTCCGCCTTCGACCGCATCGTCTACGGGCGGCGCCCGCGCGACACGGGGATCGCGCTCGTCGAGGAGCTGCCGCCGCCGACGATCGACGCGGACCCGGATGCCGTGGCGGTCGCCGTGGAGCTCACGACCGCGGCACCGCGGCTCCGCTTCCGGGTCGCGCTCGCGCTGCCGCCGGGCGCGTCGCCCGAGCGGCCGGCGCCCTGCGTGCTCGGGCTGCACTTCCTCGGCGACGACCACGCCTTCGGCCCGGCTGCGGCGGACGCGCCGGAGCCGTGGCCCGTGCGCGAGATCCTGGCGCGCGGCTGGGCGGTCGCGACCGTGCGGGCGTCCGCGGTCGTGCCCGACGATCCGGACGGGGCGCGCGACGTGCTGGCCCGGTTCGACGAGAGCGGCGACCCGGCGTCCGCCACAGCCACGATCGCGGCCTGGGCGTGGGGGCTGTCCTGTGCCATGACCTACCTGAGCGGACGGCCGGACCTCGACGCGGACCGGATCGGGCTCATCGGCCACTCCCGGCTTGGCAAGGCGGCGCTCGTCGCGGCCGCCCGCGACCCGCGGGCCGCGTTCCTGCTCTGCGCCCAGTCGGGCGCCGGGGGAGCGGCGCCGTGGCGGCTGCCGCCGGAGGAGGGCACGCCCGGACCGGACGGCCGCACCCGCGCCGAGACGCTCGAGTCGATCACCGGGCAGTTCCCGCACTGGTTCGCGCGGGCGCTCGACGAGTACCGCGGCCGGGTCGACGAGCTCCCGATCGAGCAGTCGGACCTGCTCGCGCTGTGCGCACCGCGACCCGTGCTGCTGCTCAACGGCGCAGACGACGCGTGGGCCTACCCGGACGGGCAGCTCGCGATGCTCCGTGCGGCGGCGCCGGCGTACGGGGGCGACGCCGCGGCGTCGCTGCCGGCGCGGTACGACGAGCGGATCGGCGAGCTGCTGGGCGGCGACCGCCTCGGCTGGTTCCTCCGGGCGGGCGGCCACGCCCTCACGGCGGAGGACTGGCGCGCCGGCCTGGACTTCGCGGAGCGCGCGACGGCCCGGTGATCCGGGTCGGGGCCCGGATCCGGATCCGGGTCCGGGCCCGGGCCCGGCCGGCCACGGCCGGTCAGGACTCGGCGTCCTCCCCGAACTCGCGCAGCTCCTGGTCGCAGCGGCAGGCCGCCGCGATCCGCGCCGCCCACTCGAGCGCGTCGGCGCGGTCCGGCAGGTCGAGGATCGTGTACCCGCCCTCGATGGTGCGCGTCTCGGGGTAGGTGCCCTCGGTGACGGACCCGTCGGCGGCGACGCGGACCGGCGGCACGCTCCCGTCGATGCCGCCGCCGAACACCCACACGCCCGCGGCCTGCGCCTGGCGCACGACCTCGTGCGACTCGGCGACGACGGTGTCGAACTCGCCGTCGGGGATCACCATCGCGGCGCTCGGGAACGAGATCAGGTACTTGGTCACGGCGGCTCCTCACGGGATGTGGACGATGTTCACATCGAGGATGCCGGACGGCACCGGCCTGGGCAAGCGGTCAGCTGACCGGCGACGCCTGGTTCTTCGCCGGCGGGTTGTGCGCGGCGTCGTGGATGTCGAGTCCGCGGCTCGAGTTCGCGCCCATCATGAGGCTCTCGAGGAAGGTGGGGTCCAGCTCGATCGGGCGGCTGCCGTCCCACTCCCAGGTGAGGTCCGCGTTGTTGTGGATCCACACCGCGCGTCGGCCGGAGCCGCGATCCGACGCCTCCGACCAGCCGAGCGAGAACGACTCGCCCCGGCGGAGCTTCGACGACACGATCGCGTGCAGGTGGGCGAGCAGGCGGTCGTCGATGTCGATCCGCACACCGCGCGCTCCGTAGAACAGCCGACCCATGGACTCCTCCTGTACTCGCCGTGGGCATCTGGCGCAAGGCCGTGACACCTCGCGCCGGTAGAGCGAGAGTAGCCCCATGATGCGCATCTCCTACGCCGGCGGCTCCGTGACGACCGGCGTCGCGATCGCCGACGCCGTGCTCGACCTCGCAGCCGCGCTCGCGAACTCGGGACGCGCGCTGCGGATCGACGTGCCCGTGCTCGATCAGGACGATCGCCGCACCGAAATGTCGCTCGTGATCGGCCCGGCCTCGCAGCTGGCCGGCGAGCGGGTCGACCGCGCCCTGGACGTCACGGACGAGGCCTTCGTCGCCCGGGTGCGGCACCTCATCGCCCAGCTGACCGAGATCATGCCGCTGCCGTTCGCCGCGACGCAGGATCCCGGCGACTTCACCTGAGGCGGGTCCAGAGATCCTCGGCGCGTCGCCCGCGGCGGAAGCCGAGCGCCTCGACCATAGCCATCGCCTCCGGGAACCCCGCGGCGAGCGCGTCGGCGGAGTGCGCGTCGCTGCCGAACGAGATCGCCTCGCCGCCCTCCTCCGCCCACCACTGCGGGATCCACGACCACAGCCGCCGCGTGTTCATCTCGAGCGCGCGTCCCGATCCGGCGATCGCCCGCATGCCCGCCCGGAAGCCCTCCTCGAACTCGCGGGGATCGAACGGGCCGAGCTCCCAGGTCGGCCACGCGCGGACCGCGTAGTCGATGTGCGTGAACACGGCGAACGAGTCCGAGCCCGCGACCATCCGCGGGATCTCCTCGAGGTAGGCGGTCATCACGTCGGCGGCGCGCCGGTGCCGGTAGAGCGTGATCGGCTCGCTGCGGTCACCGTCCGGCTCGTCGGGGTCGATCGGCAGCATGTGCAGCGACCCGTTGACCCGGTCGATCACGCCGCTCGCGAGCAGCGGCGCCGCCAGGTGGTCCCAGAGATGCGGCTGGCCGAACTCCACGCCGGTGAGGATGCGGAGCGCCGGATGCGCATGCCGGGCCTGCTCGATCGCCTCCAGCCAGCCCTCCGCGTCGAAGGTCGGCAGCCGCACGAACCCGTCCGCGTCGACGTAGCGGTGGGCGTGCTCGCCCATGTCGCCGTCGTCGACGTGCCAGCGGTCCTCGAAGTCGAGGTGCTCGGTGAAGACGAGGGCCGGCAGGCCGATCCGCTCGGCGCGGGCGCAGATGCGCTCCATCGAGCCGACCGAGGCGGGATCGGATCCGGCGTCCCACGACCACTCGCTGTGGACGTGGGCGTCGGCGGGGAGCTCGGTCACGAGTCGACGCTAGACCGGCCGTCCGCCGTCGGCATCAGCGGATCGTGACGAGGCGGTCGAGATCGTCCTCCGGCAGGTGCTCCGCCGTGGCGGCGACCTCGAGGTCGACGAGCCGGACGAGACCCGACCGGGTGGTCAGGAACGCCGTGTCGGCGGCGTCCCGACCCGTCGCGATGCGGACGAGCGACGAGCGCGGCGCGAGGGCGGTGGCGTCGACCGCCTGCCAGGCTCCGTCGACGAGCGCCTCGGTCACGGCGTGGAAGTCCATGGGGTCGAGGCCGGGCGCGTACACCGACACGATCCGGGCCGGCACATCGACGGCGCGGAGCAGCGCGGCGGTCAGGTGCGCGAAGTCGCGGCACACCCCGCGACGGGCGAGGAGCGTGGCGACTGCGCCGTCGATCGGGGTGCTCGATCCGGGGACGTACGACAGCCGCGTGCCGACCCAGCTGCTCACCGCGGCGAGCAGGTCGCGTCGCTCCAGCCCCGCGAACTCGGAGCGCGCCACCGGCCGCAGCGTGTCGGCCTCGCAGTAGCGGCTCGGTCGCAGGTAGGTCCAGGCGTCGAGCGGATCGATGGCCACCGGGGCACCGTCGTGCACCTCGGCCGAGTAGCGGATCTCGACGGTCCCGGATCCCGCGCGCACGGCGTGCAGGCGCGAGCCGAGACGATCCGTGAGGACGTCGGCGGCGAGCTCCCGGCCGTGCTGACGGATCTCGAGCCGCTCGTCCCTCGTCTCGTGCGAGTCGGCGACGGCGACGGCGAGCAGGAACTCGGCGTCGCCCTCGCACTCGAGTTCGATCGAGGCGGAGACGCGCCGGACCCCGTGGTCGTCGGCCGGCGTGGTCGAGGAGCGCGAGGAGGCCATCTCGCGACCGTACCCCGGTGCGCGGATCGTCGCGTCCGCGCCGCGGTCCCTCCCAGGCGCCCCCGAGCCGCGGCGCTAGGAGGCGGTGCGGAGGGACCCGCGGGCGACGTCCTCGACCGCCGCCTTGGCGAGCGCCGCGGTCGCGAACAGGCCGAGCGGCTCGGCCGTGCCGTACTGGGCGAACCAGCCGGACACGTGCGAGGTGGCGCGGCCGACCAGCCGGTCGTCGCGGCTCGCGATCCAGAGTCCGTCGTGGATCTCGACCCAGCGCAGCGCGCCGTCGGGCGTCGGCGCGAAGTAGGTGGTGCGCGGGTCGGCGGGCTGGTTCGTCATCGGGTCTCGTCTCGGGTCGCGGACCGGCGCGGCCGATCCTCACCCGGTATTCGGAGCGGAACGGCCGGGGGACGGGACGCCGGCTCCCTCCTGCCCCGGCGCCCCGTCCGGCTCAGTGCGGCAGCGCCCGGTGCGAGCTCGCCCGCACCGAGGGCAGCGCGGTCTCGCGGCGCACGGCGCGGCCCGCGACCGTCATCCGGCGGCGCAGCCCCCACAGGGTCACGCGGAGCAGCGACTCGCGCACGATGCCGCCGCTCATCTTGGAGACGCCGGCGACCCGCTCGGTGAACGTGATCGGCACCTCGACGACGCGGAGGCCGGCCTCGAGCGCCCGCCACAGCAGGTCGACCTGGAAGCAGTAGCCCTGGCTCGCGACGCGGTCGAGGTCGATGCGACGGAGGGCGTCGGCGCTGAACACGCGGTACCCGCCGGTCGCATCCTGCACGTCGATGCCGAGCGCGATGCGCGTGTACACGTTGCCGCCGCGGCTCAGGAGCCTGCGGCGCAGCGGCCAGTTCTCGACCCGCCCGCCCGGGATCCAGCGCGAGCCGAGCACGAGGTCGTGGCCGACGAGCTGCTCGATCATGCCGGGCAGCTGCTCCGGGTGGTGCGAGCCGTCGGCGTCCATCTCCACGAGCGCCCAGTAGCCGCGCTCGAGACCCCAGGCGAACCCGGCGAGGTAGGCGCCGCCGAGGCCGTCCTTCGTCGTGCGGTGCATGACGTGCACCTCGGGGTGCTCGCGCGCGAGCTCATCGGCCAGCTCGCCGGTGCCGTCGGGTGAGGCGTCGTCGACGACGAGGATGTCGGTGTGCGGCGACGCGGCGAGCACGCGCTCCACGATCGGGCGGAGGTTCTCCCGTTCGTCGTAGGTCGGGATGATGACGAGCGTCTCCAGCATCAGGAGCCTCCCTGGTCGGTGATGAGCGTGGCGAACACGATGAGGTTGTCGCGGTAGTGCGACGTGGAGGTGTCGAAGGCGCCGGCGCAGCAGATGAGCCGGAGCTGGCGGTCGGGCACGTTGCCGTAGACCTCGGAGGTCGGGAACTGCGCCTTCGGCGACTCGACGGAGCCGGTGACCCGGAACCGCAGCGTCTGGCCCGTCGACATCGGCACCTGCACCTCGGCACCGGGCTGCAGCTGGTCGAGGTGCTCGAAGATGCCGGGGCCGGCCGAGTAGTCGATGTGCCCCGCGATGATGGCCGGGCCGATCTGCCCGGGCACGACGCCCGCGCTGTACCAGCCGGCCTTGTCGGCGGCGACCGGCGGCTGCAGCTTGCCGGCCTTGTTCGTGCCGAGGTCCTCGAGGGTCGTCGCGGCGATGCCGAGCTGCGGGATGACGAGGCCGGTGGGCGTGCCGGCCGGCCCGACCGTGGGCTCCGCCGCCGGATCCTGGATCCGGCCCGCCGAGTTGGTGTCGGGTGCCGCGGTCTCGGCCGGCGCGGGCTCGGAGCCGACGCCGGTGAGGGCGCCCGCGCCGAGCGCGCCGCCGCCGAGCACCACGACGGCCGCCCCGATGAGGAGCGAGCGCCGCGAGAGCAGCTCGTCGCGGCCGCTCATCGTGCCCCTCCGTCCGGGCCGCAGCCGCCGAGCACGGTGCTGGTGAGCATGGCGTCGCCGAGCGTCGACCAGGCGCGGCCGTAGTAGGTCGGCACCGTGTTGGCGAGCAGGCGGGCGGCGAGCAGGTCGCGCGCGGCGGACTGCTCCTCGCCGGACGCCGTGGCCGCGGCCGCGCGGGCCGCGTAGGCGAGCGGAGAGCGGTCCTCGGTCATCGGGGTCCCGCCGAGGTCGAGCACCGCGGCGGGCGACTTCTCCCGGTCGAGCGGGTCGAGCAGCCGTCCGGCCAGGGCACGGTCGGAGGCCGTGCACGACTCGGCGTAGCGGACCGCGAGCCGGCCGGCGTCGTAGCCGAAGGCGACGTCGCCGCCGCGGCCCTGGGCGCCGGGCATCGCGTCGACCGCGCCGTCGGGGTGGACCTGCGCCCAGTCGGGCGGCAGCGCGCTCTTGGCGAGCAGCGCGGTCGTGGCGGCCGCGCTGCCGACCTGCAGCTCCTGCCAGCGCGGGTCGCCGGTCGACTTCCCGAGCACGTCGAAGGCGGCCGGGGAGGCGTAGCTCGGGTTGTACGCGTACGGCTGCGCCGCGGCCGCCCACAGGCCCGGGAGCAGGATGCGCCCGGCGGTCGTGGTGGCCGTCAGCCGGTCGAGGATCGTGGTGCCGAGGGCGTCGCCGTCGGCCGTGAGGTCGGCGCGCTGGAAGTGGTCGCCGGCGAGCACGAGGGCCCGCGCGGCGTCGAGGTCCGCGTCGGACGCGGGTTCGTCGTCGACCACGGCGCCGGACGCCCAGCGCCAGGCGAGCAGCCCGTCGTCGCGCTGGAGGTGGCGCTGCGTCCAGGTCCAGATGCGGTCGAAGGACTTCTCGTCGTCGGCGACGACCGCGGCGAGCAGCCCGTAGGCCTGGCCTTCGCTCACGGTGTCGCCGCCCTGGTCGCGGCGGACGACGCGGCCGTCGTCCGTCCACTGCGCGAGGAACGCGCGGGCCAGCGAGGCGCTGTCGCCGTGGGCGGCGTCGACGTCGGCGGACCCGGAGGCGGAGGCCGACGCCCGGGGCGCCGACGGGGCCGGGGCCCCGCCGAGCACTCCCGTCGCCGCGAGCGCGACGACGGCCGTGACGGCGATCGCGGCCGTCCCGGTCGCGGCGACGATCGCGGCGCGGCGGCTCATCCGGCCGTTCCCGTCAGCAGCGAGCCGGTGCGATGGGTGGCGAGGTAGCCGCCGCCCGTGTTCACGCCGCCGACCGGCGCCGCGGCGACCGCAGCGGAGTCGAGCACCGAGCGGATGGTGATGCCCGACGGGTCGTCGAGCACCAGCAGGGTCGAGACGCTGCCGGCCGCCAGGTTCACCGACGCGGTGCCGGAGACCTTCTTGGTGCCGGTCAGCTTGAGATCCCACGGGCCGGCGGGCACGGCGGCGTAGCCGGTCGCCGAGCCGGCGGCGGCCTTGTCGGCGATGGGCATGCCGGTCGTGGTGGCGACGCTGACCGTCGAGGTCTTCGTCGACGCCTGGATCAGGCGGATGCGAGCCGTGCCGGCCGCGGGGGCGGTGAGGTCGTCGTCGAAGGACTGCACCTTGAGCTTCTTGTTCTCGCCGAAGGCGGCGACGGTCTTCGCGACGCCCTTCGTGACGTCGAGCGAGGCAGTCAGCACGGGCTTCGCGCCGGCCTTCGCGTTCGACGCGATCATCTCGACCGTGTACACGCCGTCGGCGAGCTCGGCGTAGTCGGAGACGGTGCCGTACGCGACGCCGTCGAGCTTCACGACGGGGGTCGCGGTGCCGAGCGGGGTGACCCGCACGTCGACCGCCTTCGTGTCGGGGGAGAGATGCGCGAGGCGCACCCAGCCGGCGCCGCCGGCGTCGGCCGCCGTGGCGGAGTCGGAGGCGAATCCGGGCGCGGCGGCGGCGATCACCGCCGCGGCGAGCGCGATCGCGCCGGCCATGAGGATGCGTGTGCGGGGAGTCCGGCGTGCGCCGGGGGTGGTGTCGGTCATCTCGATGCTCCTTTCGGGAGCCATAGGGGGGTTCGGAGACGGATCAGCGGAGGACGGGAGTGCCGGGCGCCCAGGTCAGGACGACCGAGCTGCCCTCGATCCGCACGGAGTCGGGTGCGTACGACCCGGCGAGACCCGCCAGCAGCTCGCGGGTGGCGGCCGAGCGGCCTCCGTCGGTCACGGCGGGGGCGCCGTCGACGGACGTGAGCTCGACCTGCCGGAGCGGCCGGCCGTCCTCGCCCGCGACGACCGGGAAGCCGCCGATCGCGAGGTCGTGGGCCGCGACGGCGCTGCCGAGGGCGATGACGGTGCGCGGGTCGACGCGCCCGCCGGTGAGCAGATCGGCGTCGGGCGTGCTGAGACGGAGACCGGAGTCGCCCGCGATCTGCGCGGCCGCCGTGGACGCGATCCGCTTCGCGTCCGCCGACTGCTGCTTCTCGGCGTCGATGCCCTCGGGGGCGATCTGCCGGATGTCGACGCGGCGGGTGCCGGTGCCGAACGACGCGACCGCGACCGAGTTCTGGATGGCCTTCTGCACATCCGGGAACGAGTCGGGGAAGGTGCGCATCGAGTCGGTCGTCACGATGTACGACGAGTCGCGCCAGCCGTTCGGCGACTGCCGCTCGACGGCCGGATCGGTGTCGACCTTGTAGTACCAGACCACGTCGTCGCGATCCCAGCCGGCCTTCACGAGGTCGACCCACATCGCGTCGTCGACGATGATCCGCTGGTCGCGGTCCACGTTGTCGGCGATCCAGGACTGCGCGTCGCGCATCGGCTCGTCGAGATCGGCGAGCAGGAAGCCGCGGAGCTGGATGGCCCAGAGCGGCACGGCGGCGACGACCGCGAGCGAGCCGACGGCTGCGACGGCGATCGCCGCGATCCTGCGGCGGCGGGGCAGCCCGCGGGCGCGGAGTCGTCGCACGGCCGCCTCGCCGACGCCCGCCACGAGCAGCGCCGCGAACGGCAGCAGCATGATCACGTACGGCACGGGCAGGTAGCCGCCGGGCCGGAACATGAACGCGGTCGCGGCGAGCACGAGCACGGCGAACGGGCGGAGGCGCCAGATCGTCAGCGCCACCGCGGCGGCCGCGAGGCCCGCGACGATGAGCACCGGGTCGAGGTCCCACCACATGCCGAGCGTGCGGCGGATGAGGCTCTCGGGATCGAGGAGCGAGCCCGAGCCGGTACGGCTCGACAGCTGGAACATGAGTCCGTCGGCGAGGCTGACGCGGCCTCGGCCGGGCACGAGCTCGCCCTTGACCGCCGCGAGCAGCAGGTAGCTGCCGCCGACGAGCACGAGCACGCTGCCGGCGACCGAGAGGGTGTAGCGCCGGGTGTCGCGGTGCGCGTTCCGCACGGCCAGCCAGACCACGATCGGCAGGGCCAGCAGGTAGGTCTCCTTGCTCAGCACGGCGATGCCGAACGCGAGCGCGGCGCCGCTGAACGCGAGCAGCTGGTTGCGGCGGTTCAGCACGAGCAGAACGGCGGCGAGCAGCCACGGCGTGGCCACGTTGTCGAGGTACACCGTGCGATGGAACTGCACGGCGAGCGGCGAGATCGCGAACACGAGCGTCGCGACCGCGGCTGCCGGACGGGAGAGCCGCAGCCGGCGGGCGAGCGCCCAGACCAGCACTGCGGAGATGAGGGACGCGACCACCATGGCCTCGCGGGCCGCGATCACGGCGATCGAGTACCGCGCGAACGCGCCGGTGAGCTGCGTGTAGGCGGCGATCTGGATCCAGCCGAGCGGCGGGTGGTCGTACCAGAACGTGTAGTGCGCGAGCTCGCCGAGGTTGGCGATGGCCCAGGCCTGCGCGGTGTAGGTGCCCTCGTCGTCGATGCGCTGCGGCGAGCCGGAGAGCCCGACGAACGACACGGTCGCCGAGACGAGCAGCACGGGCAGCAGCCAGACGAGCGAGGCGCGGTGCCGGTTCAGCAGGGCGGTCACGCGGGAGGCGGCGGCGGACAGGTCCGGCATCGCGTGCCGGGTCTCGATGGCGGTCATCGTCGGGCTCCGATCGGCTCGAGGGCGTCGGCGTCCGTCTCCGGCACGGCGACGGCCTCGGCGGCGGCGTCACGATGGACGCCGCTGTGCTCCGTCTTCTCCCAGCCCGTCTGGTTGCGCAGCTGGCGGACGACGGCGCGGACCGCGGCGAGCGCGAGGAACACCTGGAACGGGAACGTGCCGAGCACGAGCCGCACGTAGTCGCGGGCGCGCACCTTCTCGCCGTAGATCCGGCCGAACTCGCCGAGGCCGGCGATCTCGGCGGCCACCGTCACGATGGTCGGGGCGAGCGGGATGAACGTGATGAGCGCGACGACGGTCGGCACCTTCACGAACAGGATGAGCGCGATCGAGAGCGGGATCAGGAGGCCGGTGAAGGCCTGCAGGAACGGCATCGACAGCAGGTAGCGGGCGAACATCCGCTGCCCGAACGTGGGCAGCTTGCGCCATTCGCCCTTCGAGAGCACCTGCAGGAAGCCCTGGTTCCAGCGGGTGCGCTGCTTGAACAGCGACGCGAGGCTGCCAGGGGTCTCCTCGCGCGTCACGTACTCGGGGCTGTAGGCCACGACGACCTTCGCGCCGGCGCTGGAGAGCCGCACGCCGAGCTCGCAGTCCTCGGCGAGGCACTCCGCGTCCCAGCCGTTGAACCGGTCGAGCCAGGTGCGCTCGACGAAGACGGTGTTGCCGCCCAGCGGGATGAACTTGGCGCCGGCGTGGAAGTGCAGCCGCGAGCGGAACCAGAAGTAGTACTCGAGCACGTTGCGCAGCGACCACCAGGTCGTGCGGAAGTTCATGAGCTGCACGCCGCCCTGCACGACGGCGGCACCGGTCTCGCTGAACCGCGAGTCGATGTGCCGCAGCAGGTCGGGGTGCACGTCGTCCTCGGCGTCGAACACGCCGACGACGTCGCCGCGCGCCTCGGGGAGGGCGCGGTTCAGGGCCTTCGGCTTGTTCTTCGGCACGCTGTCGTCCACGATCACGCGCACGAGCCCGGGATGCCGGTCGGCGGCCGCGCGGGCCACCGCCTCGGTGCCCGGGTCGTCGTGGCCGACGATCGCGATGATCTCGAAGTCGGGGTGCGACTGCTGGGCGAGCTGGTCGATCGTGCGGCCCATCACCGCCTCCTCGTGCCGACCGGGCACGAGGAGGGTGAACGATCGGCGCGGCGCGAGCGGCTCCTTGGCGAAGCCGGTGGCGCGGAGGGTGCCGCTCGACTTCCAGGCGTGGAGCATCCACCAGAGCGTCGTCACCGCGATGGCGGTGAGCGCGAGGGCCAGGGTGACCAGGCCGATCTGGGGGAGCAGCTGGAGCCAGTCGACGCCGGTCGCCGCGGCGACCGGGTCGGAGGAGGCGGGGGTGCCCGCGGGGGCGTCGGTGCCGGGCTGCGGCATCGGGGTCAGCAGCGGCGAGGCATCGTCGCCGGTGGCGGAACCGGAGGCGGCCGCGAGGAGCGAGTGGATCACGCGAGTTCTCCCTTCGGGTGGCGGAACACGAGGTGGCGGTACATGACGAAGCGCACGAGGGTGCCGAGCACGAGCCCGACGACGTTGCCCGCGATGTTGTCCGCGAGCACCGAGGTCAGGCCGAGCACGTCGCGCGAGAACAGGAGGCAGCCTGCGGCGACGAGCAGTCCGGCGACGTTCGCGGCGGCGAACATGCCCGCCTCGCGGCCGATGCCGGACTTGTCGCGGCCGCGGTAGGTCACGTAGCGGTGGCCGATCCACGCGACCACCGTGGCGACGGAGACCGAGGCCACCTTCGCCCAGACCACCTGGTCGGTGAGCACCGTGGCGCGGAGGAGGTTGAAGCCGCCGGCGTCGACGACGAAGGCGAGCGCGCCGACACCGCCGAACAGCAGCAGCTCGCGCGCCCAGCGGCGCACTCGGGTCAGGGTGGGGAGGTCGGACACCGTCGGGATCGATGCGGTGCGAGCTCGGGGGAGGATCGTCACGAGGGTGGTCCGGTACGGGACGCGTCCCCCGTTCGGGGGCACAGGTCCTTTTCAGGTCGACGTCACCTCGTGTTCACACGCCGGGTCGGCGTCGGCCGGGTGACGACCGGACGAACTGCTCCGCAACCCCTAGTCGCGGCGGCCGGGTGGCGGCTACTCTGACGGCACCCCGACCTCGGAGGACTGCCCGTGTCCTCGCTCCACCCGAATTCCGACCTGCCCCCGCACCTGCTGCGGGCCCTCGGCGAGCTGTTCGTCGCGATGGTGACCCTCGACCGCCTGCTCATGTCCGGCACCGGGCTCGCCCCCGGCCGCGACGCTGCGGCGGGGAAGTGGCGTCGGCGCGCACTCGCCGCATCGGAGGAGGCGCGCCGCGTCGCGGAGGCCTGCGCGTCGTCCACCGTGGTGAACGGCACCGTGGTCGTCATGTCGACCGACGGCACGACGATCTCGATGTCGTCGGCCAACATCCTCAGGCTGGCGCGATCGGTGGCGACCCTGACGCGGCGCGGCACCCTCCTCGCCGATCCCGACACGGTCGCCGCGACCTCGGCCGGTCAGACGGCCTGACGCCGCCGCGCGGCTCCGGGAGACGGTCCGGCGCCGGGCTGCGCTCAGGCGCCGCTGCCGTCGCCGGCATCGCCGAGATGCAGTGCGCCCTTCACCCGGTCGACCTGCTCCGCGACGAGCGCCTTCGCCGAGTCGGCGACCACGCCGAGGCGGTGCGGCTCTCGACCCAGCAGCGCCCGGGCGGTGTTCAGCGCGTACTCGCGGGTGATGTGCGGCGGCAGCGGGGGCACGTTGCGGCTCACGTGCGCGTCGATGACGGTGACGCCGGGATGCGCGAGCGCGGTCTCGATCGCCCCGACCACCTCGTCGTCGTGCTCGATCCGGATGCCGGAGAAGCCGAGCAGCTGCGCGTAGCCCGCGTAGTCGATCGACTCCACGTCCTGCGACGCCGGCCACACCGGATCCCCGTCCTCCGTGCGCATCTCCCACGACACCTGCGACAGGTCGTCGTTGTGCATCACGAGCACGATGAGCTGCCGGTTGACCCAGCCCCGCTCGTACTTCTTCACGGTGATCAGCTCGTTCATGCCGAGCATCTGGAACGCGCCGTCGCCGATCGTGCAGATGACGGGGCGGTCCGGGTAGGCGAACTTCGCGGCGACCGCGTACGGCATCGAGGCGAGCATGGTCGCCAGTCGGCCGGAGAGGTCGCCGCGCATCCCGCGCCGGAGTCGGATGTGGTGGCCGTACCAGTCGGCCGTGGTGCCGGCGTCGGCCGTCACGATCGCGTCGTCCGGCAGGCGGGCGTTGAGCTCGGCGAAGATGCGCCGCGGGTTCGCGCCGCTGTCGAAGGTCAGTGCGGCCTGCCCGGCCATCTCGCGCTCCCAGCCCTCCATCTCCGCCGCGATCGCGCGCTGCCAGCCGAGATCGGTCTTCCGGGTCAGGAGCGGGATGAGCGCCTCGAGCGTCGCGCCGACGTCGCCCCAGATCGCGCACTCCATCGGGTACCGCACCCCGAGCTGCTCGGGTCGGAGGTCGACCTGGACCGCGCGCGCCTGGCCGGTCGCCGGCAGGAACTCGCCGTACGGGTAGTTCGTGCCGAGCAGCACGAGCGTGTCGCAGCGCTGCATCTGGTGCAGGCTCGGGAGCGAGCCGAGCAGGCCCACCTGCTGCGTGTGGTGGGGCACGTCGGAGGGGATCACGTCCTTCCCGCGCAGCGCCGTCACGATCCCGGCGCCCGCGAGCTCCGCGGCTCGCAGCACGAGGTCGGTGGCCCCGCGGGCGCCCGCGCCGACGAGGAAGGTGACGCGCTCGCCGGCGTCGATGATCTCGGCGGCCCGGCGGAGGTCGTCCGCGGGCGGTGCGACCCGGATCGAGGGCGCCGCGTCGCTCGACCGCGAGACCCAGTGCTCGACGGCCGGCGGCTCGAACGGCATCGCCTGCACGTCGTGGGGCAGGATCACGACGGCCGGCTGCAGGCGCACGCGGGCCGTGCGGAACGCGGTGTCGATGACCGCCTGCACCTGCTGCGGCGACACGACGGTCTGCACGTAGCAGGCGACGTCGGCGAACACCCGCTCGAGGTTCGACTCCTGCATGACCGAGGTGCCGAGCGCGTCGAGGCCCTGCTGGCCGACGATCGCGACGACCGGCTGGTTGTCCATCTGCGCGTCGTACAGGCCGTTGAGCAGGTGGAAGGCGCCGGGGCTCGAGGTCGCGACGCAGACGCCGACCTCGCCGGTGAACTTCGCGTGCGCCGTCGCCATGAGGGCGCAGATCTCCTCGTGGGTCGGGCGGATGTACTGCACGCCCGCGCCGTCCCGCTCGGCGGCCCCGAGGGCGCCGTCGAACGCGCCGATGCCGTCGCCCGGGTACCCGAAGACCCGGGTCACGCCCCAGGCGCGCAGTCGCTGGATGACGAAGTCGCTGACCGTCGTGCCCACGACGCGCGCCTCAGTCCTTCGATCCGTCCTCGTCGTCCGGCTGCTCGGCGTCGCTCTCCGCGGCGGCCGCGCCGTCCTCGGCGATGCCGTCGGGTCCGCCGGAGGTGGGCGTGCCCTCGGGGAGCAGATCGAGGTCCTCGTCCTTCGCGATGTCGGCGTCGCGCTCGTGCTGGTCGCTCATGGGGATCCTCTCGTCGTGCCTCGGCCGGGTCCCGGCCGCGTTCCGGACGCTACGCCGATCGCGACCGCGGCCCGGCGGCACCCGGGAAGCCCCCAGGCGGGCGGTCGCAGTCGATGTCCCGTGGACTCATCCGGCCGCCGGAGCGGGCCAGCCGCCGCCGCGCGCGAGCAGCTCCGCGACGCCGTCGACGACCTCCTCGGCTCCGGCGTCCACCAGCTCCTCCGCGCCGATGCCGCCCGTCCGGACGCCGACGACGCGGACGCCCGCGCGGCCGGCCGCGATCGCGTCCCACACCGCGTCGCCGACGAGCACGGCCTCGGCCGCCGAGACGCCGGCACGCTCGAGGGCGACCTGCACGATGCCGGGGTGCGGCTTGGCCCGGTCGACGTCGTCCGCGTGGGTCGCGATCGGCGGCTCGGGCAGATCGAGCACCGACAGGAGGGTCTCGAGCTGGTCCGCCGGGGCTGACGTCGCCAGGACGACGGTGATGCCGCGACGGGAGAGGTCGACGAGCAGGTCGCGGGCGCCGGGGAGCGGACGCAGCCGGTCGACGTGCTCGGCGTAGTACCGCGAGTGCGCGGCGCTGAGGGCGTCCCGGTCGGCGCCCTCCGGAGCGAGGTCGTCGAGCAGCGCCTCCGAGTCCATGCCGATCGCGCGATGGATGCGCCAGCCCTCCGCCTGCGCACCCGCCTCGGCCAGCGCGCGCTGCCACGCGTCGACGTGGAGGTAGTTCGAGTCGACGAGGGTGCCGTCCACGTCGAACAGCACCGCCCGGACGCGCGGCGCGCTCACACGCGCCGCCAGTCGTGCGACCGGAGGTGCGAGCCGGCCTGCGGGCCCATGAGCAGCATCCCCCCGTCCACCGCCCAGGATGCGCCGGTGACGTAGGAGGCCGCGGGCGATGCGAGGAAGGCGATGACGTCGGCGATCTCGTCCGCCGCGCCCGGGCGGCCGAGCGGCACCCCGGGGCGCTCGGTCGAGTACGGGTCCTGGCCGTCCGACTCGCTCATCTCCGTCGCGATCTCGCCGGGGGCGACGCTGTTGGCGGTGATGCCGTGCTCGCCGAGCTCGAGCGCGAGCGTCTCCATGAGGCCGCCGAGCCCGTGCTTCGCGGCGTCGTACGCGGCCGAGCCGACCCGCGGCTGATGCTCGTGCACGCTCGTGACGGCGATGAGCCGCCCGCCGCGGCCCTGCGCGACCATCCGCCGGGCGGCGCGCTGGAGCACGGTGAACGAGCCGTCGAGGTCGGTGGCGATCGTCATCCGCCACTCGTCCCAGTCCATCTCGAGGAACGGCGTGCCGCCGCCCGCGCCGGCGTTGCTCACGAGCACGTCGAGTCCGCCGAGGTCGTCGGCGAGCCCGTCGATGACGTCGCCCGCGTCCGGCTCGGTGACGTCGAGGCGCGCGACGACCGCGCGCCGCCCGGTCTCGCGCACCCGGCGGGCCGTCTCCTCCGCCCCGTCGGAGTCGCTGCGCCAGGTGACCCCGACGTCGAGGCCGGCCCGGGCCAGGGCGACCGCGGTGGCGGCCCCGATCCCGGAGTCGGAGGCGGTGACGATGGCCGTGGCGGGGGAGAAGTCTCGGGTCGACATGCGGCACGGTAGGCACGCCGTCGCGAGCACCGGCGGGATATCCCGGCGACTCCCAGACCGCGTCGGTCGCCTGCGCCCTGCCTGAGCGGGGGTGCGCGGCACGGTCGGCGGGAGGCCGTCGAGCCTAGGGTCGGAGTCGTGCACGCCCCGATCGAGGACCATGCCGCGATCGGCGACGGCCGCACCGTCGCCCTCATCGACCGCGGCGGCCGCATCGACTGGCTGCCCCTGCCGGCGCTCGACTCGCCGCCGGTGTTCGCGGCGCTGCTCGACGACGCGGACGGCGGCGCCATCGAGCTCGCCCCGGTCGCCGAGCACCGGATGCGCCGCCGCTACCTGCCCGGCACGAACGTGCTCGAGACCACGTACGAGACCGACCACGGGCGCGTCCGGGTGACCGATGCGCTCGTCACCGGCATCGCCGGCCGGCTGCCGTGGTCCGAGCTCGCGCGCGCGGTCGAGGGGCTCGAGGGCGCCGTCACCATGCGCTGGCGCGTCGTGCCCGGCACCGTGCTCGGCACCCGCGCGCCGTGGCTCGAGGGCGGCGACCGCTGCGTCATCCGGGTCGGCGATCTCAGCATCGGCGTCGTCGCGGACGCGCTCGGGCCGGTGCGGCAGACGGAGGACGGCCCGAGCGGCGCGGTCGGCGGCACCTTCCGCACCTCCGCCGGCTCCGTCCACACGCTCGTGCTCTCGGCCACGGACGCCGAGCCGCTGCACCTCCCGGATCCGGCGAAGGCACGGCAGGGGATCGACCGCACCGTCCGCGCCTGGCGGGCGTGGTCGCGGGAGTTCGCGTACGAGGGGCCGTGGCGCCGGCAGGTGCAGCGCAGCGCGCTCGCGCTGAAGCTGCTCATCGACAGCCCGTACGGCTCGGTCGCGGCCGCCGCGACGACGTCGCTGCCCGAGTCCGCCGCGGGCGGCAAGAACTGGGACTACCGGTTCGCGTGGGTGCGCGACCTCGCGTACACGGTCGGCGCGCTCGTGCACTTCGGACTGCGGGAGGAGACCCACGCGGCGCTGTCGTGGCTGCTCCGCACGATCAAGCGGAACGGACCCGACCTCCACGTCATGTACCGGCTCGACGGCGGGCTCGCCGAGGGCGTCGACGAGCTCGACGCGCCGGGCTGGAACGGGATCGGCCCCGTCGTGGTCGGCAACGACGCCCGCGGGCAGACGCAGCTCGGCGTGTTCGGCGACCTCTTCGGCATCGTGCGCGCGTACCTCGCCGAGAAGGCCGTCAACGAGCTGGACGTCGAGACGAGCCGCTACCTCGCCGACGTCGCCGACCGGGTCTGCGACGAGTGGCGCACCGAGGACTCGGGGATGTGGGAGCTGCCGGAGGCGCGGCACCACACCTCGTCGAAGATGGGCTGCTGGCAGGCGCTCGACTCCGCCGTGTGGCTCGCCGAGCACGGCCACATCGTCGACCGCGCCGAGCGCTGGCGCGCCGAGCGGGAGCGGATCGCGGACTGGGTCGGGGAGCACTGCTGGTCGCAGGAGCGCGGCGCCTACACGATGTGGGCCGGCGGCGACGCGCTCGACGCCTCGGTGCTGCTGCACGCGCCGAGCGGCTTCGACCGCGGACCGCGGATGTCGTCGACGATCGACGCGCTCCGCGAGGAGCTCGGCGCCGGACACCGGATGTACCGCTACACCGGCATGCGCGAGGAGGAGCATCCGTTCGCGGCGTGCTCGTTCTGGCTCGCCACGGCGCTCGCCTGCGTCGGCCGTCGAGACGAGGCACGCCGGCAGATGGACGCCGCGGTGCGCGATGTCAACGACGTCGGGCTGCTCGCCGAGATGGTCGGCGAGGACGGCGCGCACTGGGGCAACCTGCCCCAGGCGCTCTCCCACCTGGCCCTCATCGACGCGGCCATCACGATCCGCGACCTGTCGGGCTGACGGGCGTCAGCCGATGCGGCCGTGGAGGTCCGCCGGATGGGACGGCGGGTCCGCCAGCACGGCGCGCGCGGCGTCGGTCGCGTCGGCAACGCGCCAGAGCAGCACGCCGACCGGCCGCCCGCTGTCGAGGTAGTACACGACGCGGCCGTCGTCGCCGACCGCGTCCTCGATCGTCTCGAGCGACGAGTCGAGGGTGCCGACGGCCTCCCATCGGGTGCCGAGCACCTCGGAATAGAGATACGGCGTGTGCGCGTAGGGCTCCGTGCCGCCGGCCATGACGAGTCCGGCGGCACGGCCGGACTCCTGGGCGTGGTCGACGTGCTCCACGCGGGTGCGGCCGAGGATGGCGTCGGGGTAGCGCGCGATGTCTCCGGCGGCGAGGATCCGCCGGTCGGCCGTGCGGAGTCGGTCGTCCACGACGACGCCGTCGTCCACCTCGAGTCCCGCGGACTCGGCGAGGTCGGTGACCGGTGCGACGCCGAGCCCGGCGACGATGAGCTCCGGCCGCACCTCGGACCCGTCGTCGAGGGAGGCGATCAGCGCGCCGCCGTCGGTCTCGACCCGGTCGACGCGCACGCCGTCGCGGAGCTCGACCCCGGCGTCGCGGAACAGGGCGGCGTACTCGGCCGCGAGCGACGCGGGCAGCATGCCGCCGCCGAGCACGGGCTCGGGATGCGCGAGCGTGACGTCGGCGCCCTGCTGCACGAGCGCGGCCGCGAGCTCCGCGCCGATGTACCCGCCGCCGACGACGAGCACCCGGCTGCCCTCGCGGACGGCCGCCCGGAGCCGCAGGTAGTCCTGCGCGCTGCGGAAGTGGATGATGCGGTCGTCGTCGGGCGCGTCGAGGCGGGCCGGCGTCGAGCCGGTCGCCAGCAGTAACGTGCCGTACCCGACCGTCCGGCCGTCCGCGAGCGAGACGGTCGCCGCGTCCCGGTCGATCGAGGTCACGAGCACTCGGAGCTCGAGGTCCGCGCCGGTGTCCTCGGTCGTGCCGAGCGGCACCTGGTCCCAGCCGAAATCGGGATCGGTCCAGAGCTTCTTGCTCAGCGCCGGCCGTGTGTACGGCGGGTCGACGTCCGCGCTGAGGATGCCGATCGTCGCATCGGCGTCGAGCTCGCGGATGCCACGCGCCGCCGCGTCCGCGACCATCCCGCCGCCGACGATGAGGTGGTCGTAGCGGTCGCGGGTCATGCGTCCGGGGTCCGGTTCTCGGCGCCGACCATCCAGGCCAGCTGCTCGAGGCGCACGATCATGCCGTGGAGCAGGTCGGCGGTCGACGCGTCGGCGTCGTCGACGGTGTCGTGCACCTCGCGCATGGTGCCGGCGGTCGCCTCGAGGCGCTCGACCACGAGGTCGACGGTCACGGCCGTGTCGATCTCGCCCATCGGATAGTTCGGCAGGGACGTGGTCGCCGCGACGGTGTCGCTGCGTCCGTCCGGCACGCCGTGCAGCGCGCGCAGCCGCTCCGCGATCGTGTCGCTGAACTCGCGGGCGTCGTCGATGATCTCGTCGAGCTGCAGGTGCAGGTCGCGGAAGTTCTTGCCCACCACGTTCCAGTGGGCCTGCTTGCCCTGCAGGTGCAGCTCGATGAGGTCGACGTGCACCGTCTGCAGGGCGCTGATGAGCTCCGGCGGGGCGGTGAAGCCGCGCTCGGCGTTCTCGCGTCGAGCCGAGCGGGCGCCGGCGTCGGCGGGAGCGGTGGCGGAGTGCGAGAGCGTGTCGGTCATGGGGTCCTCCAGGTGGATCGGGAGACGGCGGTCCTCGGTGCACCGTCCGGCGCGAGCCGGAGTGCGCACGCGGCTACGGTAGGTGCGGCTCCGGCACCCGACCTCGACGGCCAGGTGACCCCCAGCGCGTCCAGGACGCATCCACTCGGTGCTCGGCTGGCGTCCCGGTCGGCGTCACCTGGGAGCCCCGTCCGAGCCGCGCGGCGGTCCGTACCGTCGTGGCATGACCTCCCGCGAGACCGACCAGTACACGATGCAGGACCCGACGGCGATGTACGCCGACATCGACACCGAGGAGCAGTACCAGGAGGGCGCCGGACTCGACTCGCAGATGCGCGACCGCGCCGACCTCGGCGAGGACACCTACCGCGGCTCCGGGCGGCTCGACGGCCGTCGCGCCCTCATCACCGGCGGCGACTCCGGCATCGGCGGCGCCACCGCGATCGCCTACGCGCGCGAGGGCGCCGACGTCGCGATCGTCTACCTGCCGGAGGAGCAGAGCGACGCCGAGCGGATCGCGGGCCTCGTCCGCGAGGCCGGCCGCACCGCCGTGCTGATCGCCGGCGACATCACCGACGCGGCGTTCTGCCGCTCTGCCGTCGAACGGGCCGCCACCGAGCTCGGCGGGCTCGACATCCTCGTCAACAACGCCGGCAAGCAGCAGAACTCCCCGGGCCTCGCCGACATCGACGACGAGCAGTTCGACGAGACCTACAAGACGAACGTCTACGCGATGTTCTGGATCACGAAGGCGGCGCTGCCCCATCTGAAGCCGGGCTCGACGATCATCAACACCACCTCGATCCAGGCGTACGCGCCGTCGGCGATCCTCATCGACTACGCGTCGACGAAGGCCGCGATCAACAACTTCACGAAGGGGCTCGCCGAGCAGCTCGCGCCGGAGGGCGTGCGCGTCAACGCGGTCGCCCCCGGACCGATCTGGACGCCGCTGCAGACCGCCGGCGGTCAGCCGCCGGAGAAGCTCCCGGAGACGGGCTCGCAGACCGGGCTCGGCCGCTGGGGCCAGCCCGCCGAGCTCGCGCCGGCGTACGTGTTCCTCGCCTCCGGGGAGTCCAGCTACGTCGTCGGCGAGACCCTGCACGTCAACGGCGGCATGCCCACCCCGTGACCGCGGGTTGAGCGCGAGGCCGACCCAACCGGTCGGGCTCGCGCTCCGAATACCCGGTATGCAGTGCGATTCAGCCCACCTCGCACTCGACCGGATTCCGATCGAGTGCATGGCATGCTGAGGACGATGGATCGACCGACCGATGGCACCGCGCCGGACAGCACGTCCGACGTGTCCTCCGAGGACCTCCTCGTCCGGGTCGCGTCCGGTGAGCGGGAGGCGTTCGCCGAGCTCTACGACCGCACCGCATCCCGGGTCTTCGGCCTGGTGAAGCGGCTGGTGCGCGATCACGCCCAGTCGGAGGAGGTCACCCAGGAGGTGTTCCTCGAGATCTGGCAGAACGCCGTCAAGTACGAAGGGAGCAGAGGAAGCGCCATGTCGTGGATCCTGACCCTCACGCACCGTCGTGCCGTCGATCGCATCCGTGCCTCGCAGGCCAGCCGCGATCGCGACGAGCGCATCGGCATCCGCGACCTCGACCGGGAGTTCGACAGCGTCTCCGAGGGCGTCGAGATCGTGATCGAGAACGAGCGCGTGAAGACCGCCATGCAGCGGCTCACCGAGCTCCAGCGCCAGGCCGTGAGCCTGGCGTACTACGGCGGCTACTCGCACAGCGAGGTCGCCGCCCTCCTGCACATCCCCGTCGGCACCGTGAAGACGCGCCTGCGCGACGGGATGATCCGACTCCGAGACGAACTGGGGGTGACCTCATGACCCGAGATGAGAGCCGCCGCGATCTGCTCGGTGCCTGGGCGCTGGACGCCGTGTCCGACGCCGAGCGCGCCGACATCGAGGCCTACCTCGCCGGCGACGACGACGCGCGCGCCGAGGCGACCGAGCTGACGGACACCGCGGTCGCGCTCGGCTCCGCCGTCGCGCCCGAGCAGCCGTCCGCCGCCCTCCGCGCCAGCATCCTCGACGCCATCGTCGGGCTGCCGCAGGCGCCGGCGATCGCCCGCGACGCCGCGCCGCAGGCCTCGATCGATGCCGGTGCGGCCGCCGTCGAGACGGCTCCCGCGACGGCGACGCCCGAGCCGGTCGCCGCCGGCGGACGAAGCTACCGGTGGAACGGCCGCACCGCCGCCATGTTCGCGCTCGCCGCCGCCGTGCTCGTCGGCCTCGTGGTCGGCGGCGTCACGGTGCGCGACACGCTCCTCCGCTCGCCGGACGCCGTGAGCATCAGCGCGCTCCGCGATGCCGGCGACGCCCGCACGGCCCGCGCCTCGGTCGACGGGGGCGGCTCCGCCGAGCTCGTCTGGTCGCTCAGCGAGCGTCGATCGGCGTTGACGCTCGACGGCGTCGGTGCGACGGCTGCCGGCTCGGTGTACCAGCTCTGGTATATCGACGCCGATGGCACGGCCACTTCGGCCGGGACGTTTCACCGCGGCTCGGGCGCGCAGACCGTGCTGCTCACCGGGCAGATGCACTCCGGCGACACCGTCGGCATGACCGTCGAGCCCGATGGCGGCTCGACTCGGCCCACGACCGATCCGATTGTGGCGATCACCACCGTCTGACACCGTCCACGCGACTCCGCAGCCCGGCTCCCGACAGGGGAGCCGGGCTGCTGCCGTCTCGCACCCTGAGGAAGCGGTGTCCCCCGTCTGGGGGTCGGCTGGACGCACCCAACCGACCCGACGCCCGTCGCGTATCCCCTGTGCCTTCCGGGATGATCCCGAAGCCCGGGAGGCGATCACCACGGTGCTTCGTCCCAGTCGCACCGGAACCAACAAGGAGAAGTCAGATGACCACCCTGAAGAAGACCGCGTTCGGAACCATCGGCCTGGCTGCGGCCGGTCTGCTCACCGTCGGATTCGCCGCCCCGGCGATGGCCGCGGACAGCACCGACTCGCACGACTCGAGCAGCTACAGCTCGACCACCGACTCGACTCGCGAGTCCGCCACGAGCCTGCTCGACCACGCGTCCATCAACGACCTGCTCGACCGCGGCGACAGCAGCTACACGGGTGGCAGCACCTCCAACTGGTCGCCGATCGTCCTGGCCCCGTCGGTGTCGACGGGTGACCTCGCCTCCGGCAACGAGCTCGGCAACGGCAACGCCGTCGCCTCCGGCAACCCGATCGCGTCGGGCAACGACGTGACCGCGCCGATCGCCTCCGGCAACACCACCCCGATCGCCTCGGGCAACGACACGTCGGTCGACGGCAACGCCGTCGCCAGCCCGACGGGCAACGAGACCGCCGTGGGCAACGCCACCGGCAACGCCGTCGGCAACCTGACGGGCAGCACGCTCGGCAGCGTCGGCGACCTCACCTCCGGCATCGGCACCGACGTGTCCGACGTCGTCGACGGCAGCCTCGGCTCCCTCGGCGTCGGCGCCGGTCACTGATCCGGCACCTCTCGATGCGGCCCCCGCACCCAGGCGGGGGCCGCATCGTGTGATCGGGCCGTCCCGCCCGCTCACGACCACGACCCGTCACCGGCTCCGGCCGGTGGCGGGTCGTGCTGCGTCCGGGGCCGGCTCAGCTGCCGACGTAGGCGGCGAGGTGCTGGCCGGTCAGCGTCGAGCGCGCCGCGACGAGGTCGGCGGGCGTGCCCTCGAACACGATCCGCCCGCCGTCGTGGCCGGCACCCGGGCCGAGATCGATGATCCAGTCGGCGTGGGCCATCACGGCCTGGTGGTGCTCGATCACGATCACCGACCGCCCGGCGTCGACGAGCCGGTCGAGCAGACCGAGCAGGTTCTCGACGTCCGCGAGGTGCAGCCCGGTCGTCGGCTCGTCGAGCACGTAGACGTCGCCCGACTGGCCCATGTTCACCGCGAGCTTGAGCCGCTGGCGCTCGCCGCCGGAGAGCGTCGTCAGGGGCTGGCCGATCGTGAGGTACCCGAGTCCGACGTCGACGAGCCGGGTCAGGATCGCGTGGGCGGCCGGGATGCGCGCCTCGCCCGCGCCGAAGAACGCCTCCGCGTCGGAGACCGGCATCGCAAGCACCTCGCTGATGTTCCGTCCGCCGAGCGTGTACTCGAGCACCGACGCCTGGAAGCCCTTGCCGTCGCACTCCTCGCACGTGGTCGAGACGCCGGCCATCGGGCCGAGGTCGGTGTAGATCACGCCCGCGCCCTTGCAGATCGGGCACGCGCCCTCCGAGTTCGCGCTGAACAGGGCGGGTTTCACCCCGTTCGCCTTCGCGAAGGCGGAGCGGATCGGGTCGAGCAGCCCGGTGTAGGTGGCGGGGTTGCTGCGCCGGGAGCCGCGGATGGCCCCCTGATCGATCGAGACGACGCCGTCGCGGCCGGCCACCGATCCGGAGATGAGGGAGCTCTTGCCGGACCCGGCGACCCCGGTCACCACCACGAGCACCCCGAGCGGCACGTCGACGTCGACCGCGCGGAGGTTGTGCGAGCTCGCGCCGCGCACCTCGAGCGCGCCGCTCGGCGTGCGCACCGCATCCTTGACGGTCGCACGGTCGTCGAGGTGCCGCCCCGTCAGCGTGCCGCTCGCGCGGAGGTCGTCGACGGTGCCCTGGAAGCGGATCTCGCCGCCGGCCGACCCGGCGCCGGGTCCCAGGTCGACGACGTGGTCCGCGATCGCGATCGCCTCCGGCTTGTGCTCGACGACGAGCACGGTGTTGCCCTTGTCGCGGAGGCGGAGCAGCAGCTCGTTCATGCGCTGGATGTCGTGGGGGTGCAGCCCGACCGTCGGCTCGTCGAACACGTACGTGACGTCGGTGAGCGACGAGCCGAGGTGCCGGATCATCTTCGTGCGCTGCGCTTCGCCGCCGGACAGCGTGCCCGACGAGCGGTCGAGCGAGAGGTAGCCGAGCCCGATGCTCACGAACGAGTCGAGCAGCGCCCCGAGCCCGGTCAACAGCGGCGCGACCGACGGGGCGTCGAGCCCGTTCACCCAGGCGGCGAGGTCGCTGATCTGCATCGCGCAGGCGTCGGCGATGCTGACCCCCGCGATCCTCGACGACCGCGCGGCGGCGCTGAGGCGGGTGCCCTCGCACTCCGGGCAGGGCGCGAACGTCACGGCGCGCTCGACGAACGCGCGGATGTGCGGCTGCAGCGCGTCGACGTCCTTCGAGAGCATCGACTTCTGGATCTTCGGCACCAGGCCCTCGTAGGTCATGTTGATGCCGGAGACCTTGACCTTCGTCGGCTCCTTGTAGAGCAGGTCGGCGCGCTGCTCGTCGGTGAGGTCGCGGATCGCGACGTCGCCCGGCACGAATCCGGACTCCGCGTACATGCGCACCGCCCAGCCGTCCGCGGTGTACCCGGGGATGGTGATGGCGCCGTCGAGCAGCGACTTCGACGAGTCGATGAGCTGGTCGATGTCGATGTCGTCGACCCGCCCCATGCCCTCGCAGCGCGGGCACTGGCCGCCGGTGATGCGGAAGTCGCGGCGCTCCCTCTTCGTCTCGCCGCCCTTCTCGAACGTGATCGCGCCGGCGCCCGACACCGAGGCGACGTTGAACGAGAAGGCCTGCGGCGACCCGATCTGCGGATCGCCGAGCCGGGAGAACAGGATTCGCAGCATCGCGTTCGCGTCGGTCGCGGTGCCGACCGTCGAGCGGGCGTTCGCGCCCATCCGCTCCTGGTCGACGATGATCGCAGTGGTGAGGCCCTCGAGCCGGTCGACGTCCGGCCGGTCGAGCGAGGGCATGAAGCCCTGCACGAAAGCCGGGTAGGTCTCGTTGATCATGCGCTGCGACTCGGCGGCGATCGTGCCGAAGACGAGGCTCGACTTGCCCGAGCCGGACACGCCGGTGAACACGGTCAGGCGCCGCTTCGGGATGTCGAGGCTGACGTCCTTGAGGTTGTTCTCGCGAGCGCCCTGCACCCGGATCAGGTCGTGGCGATCGGCCGCGTGGTCGGCGGCGTGGTCGGCGTCGTCGGTCGGGGGCGTCGTCGTCATGGCATCAGGGTAGGGGCGCCCGCCGACGAGCGGAGGTCAGCGGCGGCAGCCGAGTCCATCCGCCCAGCGCCGGGCGCCACGTTGCGATCCGGCCACCGCGAGGTTGTCGCCGTCGCGATAGGCGCGGCCGACGGCGCCGGGCAGCGGCGGATGCACGACCCGCGCTCGCCGGCCGGCTGCCGTGAGCGACGCACGCACCATCGCGTCGGCGTCGAGCACGTCGGGACCGGCGAGGTCCGGCACACGGCCCTGCGGTGGCGCGCCGACCAGCTCGACCAGCCGCGCGGCCACCTCCTCTGCGTCGACGGGCTCGAGGCGCAGCCCGCGCGGCGCGAATGCGATCGGCAGCGCGGTCATCGCCCGCACGGCCAGGTCGGCGAAGCCGTGGAACTGCGCCGCGCGCAGCACCGTCCACGGCACGCCCGCGTCGGCGAGTGCGACCTCGGCCGCGGCCTTCGCGCGGAAGTACCCGATCGGCATCCGGTCCGCGCCGACGACGGAGATCATGACCAGGTGGCCGACCCCGGCGCTCTCCGCGGCGCGGACGAGCCGGGCGGTGCCCGCCTCGTCGCCGCGCGCGCCGCCCGCGAGATGGAGCACCGCGTCGACGCCGCTGACCGCCTCGTCGAGGCCGATGCCGCGGACCGTGTCGCCGACGTGCCAGCGCACGCCGTCCGTCTCGTCGCGGGGCCGCCGGCTCAGCGCGCGGACGCGGATGCGCGCGTCGTCGGCGAGCATCCGGAGCACCCGGCGCCCGAGCCCTCCGCTCGCTCCGGTGATCAGCAGCTCGGTCATGGCGCCCTCCCGTCACATCCGACGGGTCCGTCCCGTCAGCATGGTGACGGAGCACGGCGGGAGGATGTGACATGGCCGACGGCACGCGGAGCGACCGGCTCGCTCGATTCGAGGCGGCGAGGCCCCGCCTGCTCGCGCTCGCATCGCGGATCACGGGGTCCAGAGCGGAGGCCGACGACGTCGTGCAGGACGCCTGGCTGCGGCTCGACCGCACGCCGGCGGACTCCATCGACGACCTCGACGCGTGGCTCACCACCGTCGTGTCGCGGCTCTGCCTCGACGTGCTCGGCTCCGCGCGGCGCCGGCGCGAGCGCCCCTGGCAGGTGGAGGCGTGGCCCACCGAGCCGCCGGCATCCCACCCGGATCCGCTCGACGTCGCGGCGCGCGGTGAGGCCGTGACCGCCGCGCTCGTCGCGGTGCTGGACCTGCTCACCCCGGCGGAGCGCCTCGCGTTCGTGCTGCACGACGTGTTCGGGCATCCGTTCGACGAGGTCGCCGCGGCACTCGACCGCTCGCCGGACGCCGCACGGCAGCTCGCGTCGCGAGCACGACGCCGGGTGCGCGACGGCGCCGCCGACGGGCGGGCGACCCGCCGCCGCGAGCGGGAGCTGGTGGACGCCTGGCTCCGGGCCGCGAGCGGGGGAGACCTCTCCGCGCTGCTCGCGCTGCTCGACGAGGGCGCCGTGCTGGTGGCGGATTACGGCGGCAGTGGCGCCCGGCTCGAGGGGCGCGACGACATCGCGGCCCAGGCGGTGGTCGCCGGCCGGCTGGCGGCGGCCTCCGTCGCGGTGCGGATCGGCGGGCGCCCGGGCGTGCTCGCCCGGCTCGGCGACCGGGTCGTCTCGCTCATGGCCTTCGAGGTCTCGGGCGACCGGATCGTGCGGCTCGACGTGCTCGCGGATCCCGCCCGGCTGCCCTCCGCACCCGGATGATCGACTCCGCGCGACGCGCCGCGCCTGCCCGGCGTCAGCGGCGCGTCGCGCGCAGTCGAAGCGATGCGGCGCTCAGCCCTTCAGCGCCCCCGCCGCGATGTTCGCGATGAAGTGCCGCGAGCCGATGAGGAACACGCCGATCAGCGGGAAGACGCTGATCACCGCGCCCATCATGATCGCGCCGTAGTCGGTCGAGTTGACGCTGATGAGCGACGACAGCGCCACCTGCAGCGTCTGGCCGCCCGGATCGATGAGCACGATCAGCGGCCACACGAAGTCGTTCCAGGCGCCGATGAAGGTGAAGATGCCGAGGAACGCGACGCCGCCGCGCAGCATCGGGATGCCGATGCTCCACCAGGTGCGGAAGAAGCCCGCGCCGTCGACCTTCGCCGAGTCGATGAGCTCGTCGGGGATCGACGCGGTCGCGAACTGCCGCAGCAGGAAGATGCCGAACGCGTTCGCGGCACCGGGCACGATGAGCGCCTGCAGCCCGCCCACCCAGCCGAGCCCGCTCATGAGCACGAAGCTCGGCACGAGCGAGAGGCTGCCCGGCACGAGGAACGTCGCCAGCAGCACGACGAACAGGCCGGTGCGGCCCGGGAAGTCGTACTTCGCGAAGGCGAAGGCGGCGAGCGAGTCGAACAGCATGACGAGCACGGCCGTGAGCCCGGCCACGATCACCGTGTTGAGCAGCGCCCGAAGCATGTCGACGTTGGCGAAGACGCTCGCGATGTTCGCGAAGGCGTGGTCGCTGAACCACAGGCTCGGCGGGAAGCCGAAGATCTGCGCGTTCGAGCTCGTCGACATCACGAGCAGCCAGTAGAACGGGAACACGCTGAGCAGCACGCCCACGACGAGGCAGACGTGCGTGATGAGCCGGCCGGCGAGGCTGCGGCGCTTCGCGCGCTGCCCCTCCGTCGCGGCGCCGGGGCGTCCGAGCGCCCGGGCCGTCGTGGCGACGTCGGCGGTCATGCGCGCACCTCCTCGCGCACGGGGCGGGCGGCGGCGGCCGCATCGTCGCCCGTCGCGGCATCCGGGTCGTCCGGTGCTCCCCGTCCGCGCCGGCGGCCGTCGCCGAGCCCGTCGCGCTCGCGCAGCAGCCGCCAGTTGATGATCGCGAAGATCACACTGAACACGAACAGCGCCCAGGCGATCGCCGACCCGTAGCCGAAGTCGAACTGCGTGAAGGCCTGGTTGTACTGGTAGAGCACGATCGTCATGCCGGCCTCCTGCGGCCCGCCGGTGGACCCCGGGAAGAGCACCTGCGGCTCGGTGAACAGCCCGAGCCCGCCGATCGTCGAGGTGATGACCGTGAACAGGATCACCGGACGCAGCATCGGCACGGTGATGCGGCTGAAGATCTGCCAGGTGTTCGCGCCGTCGACCTTCGCCGCGTCGTACAGCTCGGTCGGGATCGACTGGAGCCCGGCGAGGTAGATGATCGCGTTGTAGCCGGTCCAGCGCCAGATGACCATGACGGCGATGGTGAGCTTGATGCCCCAGTACGTCGACAGGAACCCGAGCTCCGCGCCGCCGAGCGCCTTGATCGCCGCGTTGATGAGCCCGAAGCTGTCGGAGAAGATCGAGCCGAACACGATCGTCATCGCGACCATGCTCGTGACGTTCGGGATGAAGAAGGCGAGCCGGTAGGCGCCCTTCGCCCGGATGTTGGAGTGCAGCAGGAACGCGACGACGAGGGCGATCGCCAGCATCGGCACGGTCGACATGATCCAGATCAGGAACGTGTTCGCGACCGCGTTCCAGAACCGGGTGTCGCCGAGCAGGTACTGGTACTGCGCGAGCCCGACGAACTCGATCGGGCTGACGCCGTCCCAGCGGGTGAACGAGAGCACGATCGAGAACACGATCGGGAACAGCCCGAACACGAGGAACAGGATGTAGAACGGGCCGATCGCGACGTACTGCGGCCAGAAGCGCAGCAGCCCGCGACGCCGGCGCGGGGCGTCGGCGGTGTCGCCGGCGCGGGCGCCGCCCGTGCGGCCGGCATCGCGGGACCCGACGGATCCGATCGCGGCGGTCATGCGGCCACCCCCTTCTTCTCGAGCGAGCGGTACGACTGGGCGACCGCGTCGTCCCAGGCCCGCTGCGGGTCCTTGCCCGCGGCCTCGACGTTCGTGATCTCGGTCGCGAACGCGCCGGTCTGGCTCTCGTAGGTGGAGATGTAGCTGGTGGGCACGTTGTCGGCGATGCCGGCGAAGGTGTCGAGCGGGTTCTGCGAGCCGAAGAAGTCGCCCGGGTTGCGCATGATGCCGCTGTCGAACGACCCCGGCGTCGACGGGAACAGCTGGATGTCGTTGAACGTCGTCGCCTGCCGGTCGGGCGTGGTCATCCACTCCAGGAACGCGTACGCCGCGTCCGGGTCCTTGCTCGAGGTCGGCACCGCGAGGAACGAGCCGCCGCTGTTGCCCGGCCGCTCCGGCTGCTGCGTCACGCGCCACTTGCCGGCCGTGTCGGGTGCGGTGTCCTTGATCACCTGCGACCACCACGCGCCCTCGATGTTGGCGCCGGCCGAGCCGCTCACCCATCCGGCGTTCTTGTCGGTGTCGGTCTGCAGGTTGCCGGTGACCTTCGCCTTGACCGCCTCGACGGCGAGGTCCCAGGCCCTGCGCACGGTGCCGTTGCGGTCCTCGAAGATCGGGCGGTCCTGGTCGTCGAAGAACCGGTCCTTGCTCGCGTTGATGACCTGGTTGAACAGGGTCGTGGCGGTGGACTGCATCGCGGCGCCGCCCGCCCGGAGCTGCTCGCCGACGGCGAGGTAGTCGTCCCAGGTGGCGATCGCGGCGCCCACCTCGTCCGGCTCGGTCGGCAGGCCGGCCTTCTCGAAGACGTCGGCGCGGTAGTAGAACCCGGTCGGGCCGGTGTCGACGGGCCAGAAGCACTGCCGCCCGCTCGGCGTCGTGCCGAGGGCGACCTTCCAGTCGTAGTAGCGCGAGCGCACGGCGTCGCTCGCCTTGTCCTTGAAGTCGGTGAACAGCTCCTCGGCAGGGAAGTACAGCGAGACGTTGGAGTTGATCATCACGATGTCGGGCACGTAGGCGCGGCCGGCCAGCGTGGTCCGCAGCTTCGTGTCCCAGTTCGAGTTGCCGGTGAGGTCGGCGCGGATGCGGAAGCGGTCGTCGCCGGGGATGCCGCCGGACGCCTGCTTGAGGTACCGGGGGTTCAGCGACCGGTTCCAGTACCAGAGCACGAGCTGCCGGGGATCAGCGGACAGGGTGCCGCCGGCACAGGCGCTCAGGGCGCCGGTCAGGGCCAGTGCGCCGAGACCGGCGGCGGCGCCGAGGAACCCCCGGCGCGTCACGGGGGAGGAGGAGTGGACCACGGGACCTGCTCTCGTCGTTGAGATCGGATCATGACCGTGAACGTTCACGGTCGGGGTGCGAACCAGGGTGCGCCTCCTCCACGCTCCTGTCAACCGTTTGCCAAGCCGGGCCCGGGAATCCCGGGTGTCGGACTTGTCGCGCGGCGGCGTGGTCGCTAACGTCGGATGTCCGTGAGGGTTCACGCTGCGGTGCACCGATCCGCAGCGCGTCCCCGCCCCGACCGGATGGGATGACGATGTCCGATACCACTGCCCGCGCCCGCTGGGCCGTCCTCGGGGCCGGCGGCATCGCCCGTCGCTTCGTGTCGCAGCTGCCCCACTCGGGCGGCGACCTCGTCGCCGTCGGCAGCGCCGATCCGGGCCGCGCCGACTCGCTCGCGGCCGACGCCGCCGAGCACGGCTTCACCGAGGTGCGCACCGGCACCCATGCCGAGATCCTCGTCGACCCGGAGATCGACGCGGTCTACGTGTCGACCGTGCACACCGGCCACGCCCGGCTCGTGCTCGAGGCGATCGCCGCCGGCAAGGCCGTGCTGTGCGAGAAGCCGATGGCGCCGAACTGGGGCACCGTCATGACCATGGTCGACGCCGCCCGCGAGGCCGGCGTGACGCTCGTCGAGGCGTTCATGTACCAGTTCCACCCGCAGACGAAGGCCCTGCTCGAGCTGGTGCGCGACGGCGCGATCGGCGAGACCACCCACATCGACGCGTCGTTCGCCTTCCGCAGCACCGAGCGGCGCGGCCGCAACTTCGATCCGGAGCTCGCCGGCGGCGGCATCCTCGACGTCGGCTGCTACCCGCTCAGCATCGCCCGCATCGTGGCCGGCGCCGCGGCGGGGAAGCACGCCGTCGACCCGACGGAGCTCAGCGCCAAGGGCACGATCGGCCCGACCGGCGTCGACGAGTGGACGACCGCCGACCTGGTGTTCCCGGGCGGCATCACGGCCTCCATCCGCACCGGCGTCACGCTGACCGACACGAACGCGGTCACCATCTACGGCTCCCGCGGGCGCATCCACCTCGACGACCCGTGGACGCTGCAGTCCGAGCAGGAGATCCTCGTCAGCGTCGCCGGCGAGGAGCCGCGCACGATCGCGTTCTCCGACGGCTGGCCCTACGCCCGCGAGGCCGATGCGACGATCGCCGCGGCCGGCGGCGAGGCCGCCGAGGTGACGCTCGACGACAGCCTCTCCATCGCGCGGCTGCTCGACCTGTGGCGGGCCGAGATCGGCCTCCGCTACCCGTTCGAGACGGAGGAGTCCGACATCCCGACGGTGTCCGGCCGCCCGCTCGCGGTCCGCGACGACAACCCGATGCGCTTCGGCGAGATCGCGGGCGTCGGCAAGCGGATGTCGCGGCTCGTCATGGGCGTCGACAACCAGCCCGACCTGGCTCAGGCCTCCGCGATCTTCGACCACTTCGTCGAGCAGGGCGGCAACGTCTTCGACACCGGCTACATCTACGGCGGCGGCGTGCTCGAGCCCCGGCTCGGCAAGTGGATCCAGAACCGCGGCGTCCGCGAGGACGTGGTCGTCATCACGAAGGGCGCCCACACGCCGTTCTGCGACCCGGAGTCGCTCACCCGGCAGCTGCTGGAGAGCCTCGACCGCCAGGGCACCGACTACGCGGACATCTACATGATGCACCGCGACAACGAGGACATCCCGGTGGGGGAGTTCGTCGACGTGCTCGACGAGCACTACCGGGCGGGCCGCATCCGCGTCTACGGCGGATCGAACTGGTCGCTCGCGCGCTTCGACGAGGCGAACGAGTACGCCAGGGCCAACGGCCGCCAGGAGTTCTCGGTGCTGAGCAACCACTTCGGCCTCGCCGAGGCCTACGACGTGCCGTGGGCGGGCTGCCGGCACGTCACCGACCCCGAGTCGAAGCGCTGGCTCGAGGAGCGCCAGGTGCCGCTGCTGCCCTGGTCGTCGCAGGCACGCGGCTTCTTCGCCCGCGCCGATCCGGCCGACCGCTCCGACGCGGAGCTCGTGCGCTGCTACTACGGCGACGACAACTTCGAGCGGCTCGCGCGGGCGCGGCAGCTCGGCGCGGAGTACGGCGTGCCGGCCACCGCGATCGCGCTGGCGTACGTGCTGAGCCAGCCGTTCCCGACCTTCCCGCTGTTCGGCCCCCGCTCGATCGCCGAGGCGCGGTCGTCGATGACCGGGCTCGGCGTGGAGCTGAGCCCCGAGCAGGTGGCCTGGCTCGATCTGAGGTCGTAGTGAAGCCGGCCACGATCCTCGACGTCGCCGCGGCGGCCGGGGTCTCGCGGCAGACGGTCACGCGCGCCATGAACGACATGGCGGGCATCAGCTCGGGCACCCGGCAGCGGGTGCTCGACGCGGCGACCCGGCTCTCCTACCGGCCGTCGCGGCATGCCCGCGGGCTCGTGTCGGGCGGCATCCGCCAGGTCGGGCTCGTGGTCGACGACCTCACCAACCCGTACTCGCCGGAGCTCGCCGCGGCCATCGTGCGCGCCGCGGCGGAGCGCGGGTGGGGCGTCGCGGTGGCGGATGTGGCGCCGAGCCGCGACCGCGCGGCCAGCGTTCGCGCCCTCGCCGAGCAGGTCGATGCGATGGTCGGCTACGTCGGCGGCGGTCCCGAGGACTGGGCCGGCGTGCTGTCGTCGATGCCGGTCGTCGAGCTCGATCCGGGCCGCCCGCCGCTCGGCGCGGCCGTGATGCTCGACCCGGCGGCGGCGATCGAGGAGCTCGCCGACCACCTCGTCGACGTCGGCGTGCGGCATCCGGTGCTGCTCGACGCGGACGACGGCGAGGGCGAGCCGGAGGGCCGGCTCGCGACCGCGGCGGAGGCGCTGCGTCGCCGCGGCTTCCTGCCGCGCTTCGTGCACGCGCCGGCGTCGATCGGCGCCGCGGTCGAGGAGCTGCTGGCCGGCGGTCGCCGCGTCGACGCGATCATCGCCTTCAACGACCTCATGGCCCTCGAGGTGCTCGACGCGTGCCGCCGGGTCGGCGCCGCCGTGCCGGAGCGGGTGCGGGTCGTCGGCTTCGACGGGCTCACGCTCGGCACCTACCTGACGCCGCGGCTGACCTCGATCGCCGTCGACCGCGAGCAGGTCGCGGCGACCGTGTTCGACCTGCTCGACGAGCTGCTCGATCCGGACGGCACGGTCGCGCCCGGTGACGTGCGCCGGGTGGAGAGCCGCCTCGTGGTGCGCGAGTCCGCGTAGTCCGGCTGGCGCACCTCCTCAGCCGGCGAGTGCGTGGCGGTGTCGCTCAGGGCGCGAGCTCGTGCAGCAGCTCCGCCGCCGGTCCGGTGCGACCGTCGCGCCAGGCCGTCCCGGCCCAGAGGTGCACGAGGTCGGGCTCGCCGGCTGCCGCGGCGGCCGCACGCAGCGGCCGCGTCAGGTGGTGGATGGCGGGGTAGCCGATCGGCGGACGGCCGAGCGGCCCGGGGTCGAGCAGGCCCGCCAGGCGGTTCCGCAGCGCGCGGGCGGGTCGCCCGGTGAAGCCCGCGGTCACCACGCTCTCGTCGAAGCGCGGGTCGTCGAGCGCGGCTCGGTGGGCGGCCGAGGTGCCGGCCTCGTCCGCTCGGAGCAGGGCGGTGCCGACGGCGACGGCCGCGGCGCCGGCCTCGAGCGCCGCCACGACGGCGGACCGCGAGCCGACCCCGCCGGCGGCGATCACCGGCATCCCGAGCCGCGACGCCGCCGCGACGAGCTCGGCGAGCGACCCGGATGCCGTCGCGTCACCCGGGCTCAGCGTGCCGGAGTGCCCGCCCGCGTCGGCGGTCTGCACGACGAGCAGGTCGACGCCCGCGTCCGCCGCGCGAGCCGCCTCGGCATCCGTCGTGACCGTCTGGCCGAGCACCGCGCCCGCGGCCCGCAGCGCCGCGAGGTCGCGGGCGGGCGGGATGCCGAACGTGAAGGTCACGAGCTCGGGACGCAGCGCCGTGAGGGCCGCGATCTTCGCGTCCCAGCCGTCGTCGTCCTCGATCGGCGCGGCCGGCAGCTCCACGCCGAGCCTCGCGGCCTCGGGCTCGAGCAGCCGGCGCACGGCGTCGTACGCCGTCCGGTCGACCGGCAGCGGGCTCGGCGCGAACAGGTTGACGGCCACCGGCGCGCCGCCGGCCCGCACCTCCTCGGCCTGCGCGACCAGGTCGTCCGCCGTGCGGTAGCCGCCCGCGAGCACGCCGAGCGATCCGGCGCGCGCCGCGGCGAGCACGAGGGAGGGCGTCGTCGGACCGCCGGCCATCGGCGCGGCGAGCACCGGGATCCCCAGCTCGAGCCCGGCGACGACGAGCGCTCCGCCGCGACCGATCATCGCCCCGCCAGCGCCGGCTCGACGTAGCGGATCCACGCCCACACGCCGACGCAGACCGCGGCGACGGCGAGCGCGCCGAGCAGGGCCCCCGCGACCGGGAACGCGCCCTGCGCCAGGGCCACGGTCGCGACCGCGACCGCCGGCACGGCGAGCCCGATCCAGGCCCACCGCGACCACTCGAACACCGCCCGACCGGGCAGCGGGCCGACGGGCACGAGCAGCACGACCACCGAGCCGAGCCCGGCGATCGCGACGGCGGCGAGCACCTCGCTCAGCCCGGCGCCCCAGAACCCCTCGGCGGCGCCGACCGCACCGTGCCCGATCCAGCCGAGCACGCCGAGCGCGAGCAGCGTGCCGAGCTGGGCGAGCTGCACGAGGGCGCCGGTCCGCGTCGCCACGCGCGCACCGGTCGCCGTGCCGGCGGCGGAGGCGAGCACCACTCCGACGAGCAGCGGCGGCTCGATTCCCGCGAGGCGGGAGGCCAGCGCGCCGACGGCGCCGGCGAGGAGGAGCAGGGGCACGGAGCGGAGCGCCGTCAGGACCCCCTCCGATCGCGCCGCGAGCGCCCCCGCGAGCACGACGCCGACGGCGTTGAGGGCGGCGAGGGCGAGCAGGATCGCGAGCAGCAGCCGGGCGTAGCGCGGCTGACCCTGCACGCCGAACGCGAGCGCCGCGATGACCCCGGCGGCGAGCAGCGACAGCGCGAGCGGGGCGAGCCGCGACACCCAGGCGGGCGGGCCGTCGCCGTCGCCGGTCGCGGTGAGACCCGGCGCGAGTCCGGGGACGCGCGGGCGGTTCCGGCCGGTCAGGCTCGGCAGCCGGATGGCGAGCCGGCCGCGCAGCGCGCCGGCGAGCAGGCGGAGCGGCAGGGCGACGAGCAGCACGAACCCCGCGGCGACCGTCAGGCCGAGCAGCCAGGGCGCCGCGGCCGCGACGCCGACCGCGCTCGCGAGCTGCGAGCCGAAGCCGGTGGGAGCGCCCCAGCCCCCGGCCGGGCCTCCGGTGCCGTCGGCACCGCCGCCCCCCAGGCCTCCCGAGCCGTCACCGGATCCGCCGCCCGAGCCGCCGGATCCGGGTCCCGAGCCGCGCGGACCGGGCGTCGGCGAGCCGTCGCCGGGGCTCGGCGCCGTGGTGCCGGGCGCGGAGGGTCTGCCGCTCGGCGGCGCGCTGCCGCCGGCGGCCGCGATCACGACCTCCACGGGCGCGCTCGGCGCGGAGAAGTTGCCGGCCGCGTCGCGGAGCACGGCCTGCACCTGCACCGTGCCGTCGTCGATCGGGGTGGAGCTGCGGCAGCTCCAGGCGCCCCCGGCGACGGTCGTCGAGCAGACCAGCACCCCGTTCGCGTAGACGTCGACGTGCGCGCCCTCCTCCCCGGTGCCGGCCGCGGCGATCGCGCCGTCGGCGATGCGGGTGCCGGCCGCGGGCGAGGTGACGACCGGGGCCGCGGGCAGCGTCCGGTCGATCGACACGCGCCGCGCGGCGCTCTCCGGCGACGCCTGCTCGGGGTGGCCGGGCGCCGACTGCCGTGCCGTGACGAGCCAGTCGCCCTCGCCGAGGTCGGTGCTGCAGCGCCAGCTGCCGTCCGCGCCGACGGCCGGGCAGGCCATGGAGTCGGCCGGGCCGCCGCCGACCGGCGTGTACGAGAGCCGGAGCTCGGCCTGCGGGTAGCCCGTGCCGACGACGTCGCCCGACGAGCGGATCGGGTCGGCTCCGGTGATCGCCGGGGCGCCGAGCACCCGGAGCGTGATCGAGACCGATGACCCCGGCGCGGGGGAGGGCGTCGGGGTCGGAGACGCTGTCGCCCCGGATCCAGAGGTCTGCGTCGCGGTCACCGTGACCGACCCGCTCGGCAGCGTCGCGTCGCAATCCCAGGTGCCGCCGGCGACCGAGGCCGAGCATCCGACGCCGCCCGGCACGTCGACGCGGATCGCCGCGCCTTCCTCGCCCGTTCCGGCGAGGCGCGCGGCGCTGCCGGAGACGAACGCGCCATCGGCGGGGGAGGTGATCGCGAGGTCGGCGGCGGAGGCCGGCGCGGCGACGGCGAGCGCGCCCGCGATCGCGAGCGCGGCGCCCGCGGCGGCGAGGAGCGCGGCGCGCATCCGGGCAGGGGAGGGCACGGCCGTCCCGGTCCGGGACGAGCCCCTCTCTCGCCGGTCGGTATCGATCACCCGGTATCCATCCCACCCGGCCGGGGCCCGGAAGTCCAACCGGACACTCCGTGCTCCCGGTTCTTGATCGGCTGACGCCCATCTGGGACAGTTGTCCCGATCTCGGCATCGGACCGCGCGGCGGCGCTCCCGCCCAGGAAGGAGACGTCGTGCGACTCCCCACCGGGCAGCGCCGCGAGCTCCTCATCGCCGCGGCCCTCCGCGTCATCTCGAGGTCCGGCCTCGCGGCCGCCACGACCCGCGCCATCAGCGCCGAGGCGGGCATGCCGCTCGCCGCCTTCCACCGCGTGTTCGCGTCGCGCGACGAGCTGCTGCGCGAGACGGTCGCGCACGTGGTCGCCGAGGAGGGCGATGCGACGTTCCTGTCGCTGCTCGAGGAGTCGAGCGACCTGCACGCCGCGGTCCGCACGGCGTTCACCGGCTATCTCGACCTGGTGCGGCGCGATCCCGGCCGGGAGCAGGGCATGTTCGAGCTCACGCAGCATGCGCTCCGCACGCCCGGGCTCTCCGATCTCCCGCGCAGCCAGTACGCGAAGTACCACGAGCTCGCGCGCGAGCTGCTGCGCATCGGCGCCCGGCGGTTCGGCGTGGTCTGGGACGCGCCGGAGGACCGGCTGGCCCGGCTGCTGACCGTCCTGTCGGACGGCATCACGCTCGCCTGGCTCGCCGACCGCGACGACGAGCGCGCCGCCGAGAACATCGCCCTGGCGGCGGACGCGATGACCGCCCACGCCCGGATGGCCGATCCGGCAGCGCGCCGCCCCGCGCCGCTCGCCGCCGGTCCGGTCGCCGGATGACCGCGGCGCCTCCCGGGCCGACCGCGCCCGGCGCGGTGCCGGGCTCCACGGCGAGCTCCGCCTCCGGTGCGCCCGCGGGTCCGCCCGACGCGCTCGCCGAGCCGGCGCGCCCGGTCGGCGCCACCTGGCTCGCCGCCTTCGCCGCGGCCTGGCTCGGCGTCTGGATGGCGCAGCTCGGCCCGTACCAGGCGCTGCTCCCGCTGCAGGTCGAGGGCGTCGTCGGGTCGGCGGACTGGACCCGCTCCGTCGTCGCATTCGGCGTGATCTCCGGCGTGGCGGGCGTCTGCGCGGCGATCGCCTTCCCGCTCACCGGGGCGCTGAGCGACCGCACCACCTCGCGCTTCGGCCGCCGGCGGCCGTGGATCGCGGCCGGCGCGCTCGTCTTCGCGGCCGCCCTGCTCTCGCTCGGTCCGCAGACCACGCTGCTCGGCATGGGCATCGCCTGGTCGGCCGCGATCGTCGGGTTCTGCGTGCTCACCTCGGCCCTCACGGCGACGATCTCCGACCGGGTGCCGGTGCGCCAGCGCGGGCTCGTCTCCGGACTGGTGTCCGCGCCGCAGGCCCTCGGCACGATCCTCGCGATCGTGCTCGTGACCGTCCTGATCCCGGGGCGGGTGGGCGGCTATACGGCGCTCGCGGCACTGCTGCTGGTGCTCGTCATCCCGTTCCTCCGGATGCCGGACGCCGTCCTCCGGCTCGAGGACCGGCCGCCGCTGACGCTCCGGTCGATCGTCGCGGGCCTGTGGATCCCGCCGCGCGCGCACCCGGACTTCGCCTGGACCCTCGCCGGCCGGGTGCTCGTCAACGTCGGGAACGCGCTCGGCACCGGCCTGCTGCTCTACTTCCTCGAGTTCGGGCTGCGGCTGCCGGACGCGGAGGACGCGCTGCTGCTGCTGTCGCTCGTCTACATGGTGTTCGTGCTCGCGGCGGCGCTCGTGCTCGGCCGGATAAGCGACCGGGTCGGCCGCCGCAAGCCCTTCGTCGTGCTGTCGTCCGTGCTCGTCGGCGCGGCGGCGCTGCTGCTCGCGGCCGTGCCGACCCTCCCGGCCGCGATCGTCGGCGGCGCGCTGCTCGGCCTCGGCTACGGCTGCTTCCTCGCCGTCGACCAGGCGCTCGCCACCCAGGTGCTGCCCGAGGCGGCGGACCGCGGCAAGGACCTCGGCATCATGAACATCGCGACGGCCGTGCCGCAGGCCCTCGCGCCCCTGATCGGCGCGCTCGTCGTGGCCGCGTTCGGCGGGTTCGCCGGGCTGTTCGTGCTCGCCGCGGTCGCTGCCGTCGCCGGGGCGCTCTGCGTGCTCGGCGTGAAGGGGGTGCGATGACCGTCCCCGTCGTCCGGCTGCCGCTGCCGCGCCCCGATGCCGCCCCCTGGCACGACCCCGCCGCCTGGTGGCCCGCGCTCGACGCTGCCACCGCGCGGCTCGATCCGCCGTTCGGGGTGCTCGCCGCCGACGCGCTCGCCGCGAACGCCCACGGGCTGCTCGACCGCGCCGACGGGCTGCCCATCCGGGTCGCCTCGAAGTCGGTGCGGGTGCGCGGCGTGCTCGAGGCGGTGCTCGCGCTGCCGGGCTACGCGGGCATCCTCGCCTACACGCTGCCGGAGGCGCTCTGGCTCGCGGAGACCTGGGACGACGTGGTCGTCGGCTACCCGACCGCGCACCGCGGCGCGCTCCGCCGGCTCGCGGCGGACGAGGCGCTCGCGTCGCGCGTGACGATCATGGTCGACGACGCCGCGCAGCTGGACCTCGTCGACGCGGTCACCGCGCCCGGCTCGCGAGCGGAGATCCGCGTCGCGATCGAGCTCGACGCGTCGTTCCGGCATCCGCTGCTGGGCCATCTCGGCGTGCGACGCTCGCCGGTGCACGAGCCGGGGCAGGCCGCGGCGCTCGCCGCCGAGGTGGAGCGCCGCCCGGGCTTCCGGCTCGTCGGGATGATGGCGTACGAGGCGCAGATCGCCGGCGTCGTCAACGCCGGCGCGGCGAACGCGCCCGTGCGCGCCATGCAGCGCGCGAGCGCGGCCGAGCTCGCCGACCGGCGCTCGGCGGCCGTCGCGGCGGTGTCCGCCATCCGCCCGCTCGAGTTCGTCAACGGCGGCGGCACCGGCTCGATCGAGTCCACGCACGCGGACGCCTCGGTCACCGAGGTCGCGGCGGGATCGGGGCTGTTCGGCCCGCACCTGTTCGACGGCTACGTGCAGTTCCGCCCGGCGCCGGCCGCGGCGTTCGCGCTGCCGGTCGTCCGTCGTCCCGCCGACGACATCGCCACGCTGCTCGGCGGGGGCTGGATCGCCTCCGGTCCGCCCGCGGCCGACCGGCTGCCGCGCGTGGTCTGGCCGGAGGGGCTGCGGATGCTGCCCCGCGAGGCCGCCGGGGAGGTGCAGACCCCGCTGCAGGGACCCGCGGCCCGCGGCCTCCGCGTCGGCGACCGGGTCTGGCTGCGCCACACCAAGGCGGGCGAGCTCAGCGAGCATCTCGACGCGCTCGCGGTCGTGCGCGATGGGGAGGTCGTGGACGAGCTGCCGACCTACCGCGGCGAGGGGCGGACCTTCCTGTGAGCCGCTGGCGCAACTGGGCGCGCACGGTCGACGCGCGTCCCGCGGTGATCGCCCTCCCGTCGACGACCGCGGGGCTCCAGGACGTGGTTCGCCGCGCGCGGGGACGCGGGCTGCCGGTCAAGGCGGTCGGCGCGGGGCACTCCTTCACCGCGATCGCCGAGGCCCCGGGCGTGCTCGTCGACCTCGAGCGGATGCGCGGGCTGCTCGGCGTCGACGCCGCGACGGGCCGGGCGCGCTTCGCCGCCGGCACGCGGCTCTGGGAGGTGCCGGCGCTGCTCGAGCCGCACGGCCTCGCCATGGAGAACCTCGGCGACATCGACCGGCAGACGCTCGCCGGCGCGACGAGCACCGGCACGCACGGCACCGGCCTGCGCTTCGGCGGGCTCGCGGCGCGCATCACCGGGGTCGTGCTCGTGACCGCGGACGGCGGCGTGCTGCGCGTCGCCGCCGACGAGCGCCCCGAGCTGCTGCCGGCCGTGCGTCTCGGCCTCGGTGCGCTCGGCGTGCTGGCGGAGATCGAGCTGCAGTGCGTGCCCGCGTTCCTGCTCCGCGCCGTCGAGGCGCCCGAGCCCTGGGATCTGGTGCTCGACGAGCTCGACGACCGCGCCCGAGCCGCGGACCACTTCGAGTTCTACTGGTGGCCGCACACCGACCGCGTCATGACGAAGACGAACACGCGGCTGCCGCTCGAGACCGGCGCCCGCCCGCTCGGCCGCGTCGCGGAGTGGCTCGAGGACACGGTGCTCGCGAACGCGGGCCTCGATGCGGCGTGCGCGGTCGGCCGCGTCGCCCCGGCCCTGACGCCGCGCATCAACCGGCTCGCGACGCGCGCGTACGGGCACCGCGAGTACGTCGATGCCGCACACCGCGTGTTCGTGCACCGGCGCACGGCGCGATTCCGGGAGTGCGAGTACGCGGTGCCGCGGGCGGCGCTGCCGGGGGCCCTCCGAGCGCTGCGCGCGCTCATCGACGACCGCGGCTGGCGCGTCTCCTTCCCGGTGGAGGTGCGGGTCGCTGCGGCAGACGAGAACTGGCTCTCGACGGCGTACGGGCGCGAGTCCGGCTACATCGCCGTGCACCGCCACCTGCTCGACGACCCGGAGCCGTACTTCGGCGAGGCCGATGCGCTCCTGCGCTCGTTCGACGGCCGCCCGCACTGGGGCAAGCTGCACCGGCAGGACGCGGCGAGCCTCGCGGAGCGCTACCCGCGGTTCGGCGACTTCCTCGCCGTGCGCGACCGGCTCGATCCGGACCGCGTGTTCGCGAACCCCTACCTCGACCGCGTGCTCGGCGCGTGAGCATCGCCATGACCGCGCCGATCCATCGCGTGGCGGTGCTCGTGCTCGACGGCGCGAAGCCGCTCGATGTGGGCATCCCGACCCAGGTGCTGGCGAACCGCCCGAGCATGCCCTACGCCGTTCGGGTGTGCGGCGCGGCGCCAGGCCTCGTAGCGGGCGGCGACGGGCTGTCGTACTCCGTCGCCGAGGGCCTCGAGGCGGTCGACGAGGCCGACACGGTGTTCGTTCCCGGCTACCGCGAGCCGGCGACCACGCGACCGCCGGAGCCCGTGATCGCCGCGCTGCGCCGTGCGCACGAGCGCGGCGCGCGACTCGCGGCGATCTCGACGGGCGCGTTCGCCCTCGCCGCGACGGGGCTGCTCGACGGGCGGCGCGCCACGACGCACTGGCATTACACGCGTGCCCTGCAGGAGCGGCATCCCTCGATCCGCGTCGACGAGCACGTGCTGTTCGTCGACGAGGGCGACGTGCTCACCTCGGCCGGCGCGGCCTCGGGCATCGACCTCTGCCTCCATCTCGTGCGACGCGATCACGGAGTCGCGCTCTCGAACCACGTCGCACGACGCCTCGTCGCGGCGCCGTACCGCAGCGGCGGCCAGGCGCAGTACGTGCCCCGCACGCTGCCGGAGCCGCTCGGGGACCTCTTCGCCGGCACGCGCGAGTGGGCGCTGGCCCATCTCGGGGAGCCGATCGGGCTCGCGGCGCTCGCACGGGAGGCGCGGGTGTCGCCGCGCACGTTCTCGCGGCGCTTCGCCGACGACACCGGGTACACACCCATGCAGTGGGTGCTGCGCGCCCGGGTCGACGCGGCCCGGGAGCTGCTCGAGCGCTCTGATCTCGGGGTGGAGCAGATCGCCGACCGGGTGGGGCTCGGCAGCGCCGCCAACCTCCGGCTCCACTTCCGGCGGATCCTCGGCACGTCGCCGACGGCGTACCGCAGGACCTTCTCCGCCTGACCGGACCGCTCGACCGGATCGGCCGTTCCCCCGACGATGGCGAGATCCTTGCGCCCGGTGTCGTCCACGCCACTGTCGCGGTCCGACGCGGCGGCCGACCATGGCCGTGAACCGTCGAAAGGACCCACCATGACCCGCATCGCCATCAACGGATTCGGCCGGATCGGCCGCAATACCCTCCGGGCGATCCTCGAGCGCGACGCCGACCTCGAAGTCGTCGCCGTGAACGACCTGACCGCACCCGCGACGCTCGGGCACCTGCTCGCCTACGACAGCTCGCTGGGCCGCCTCGGCCGCACGGTCGAGGTCGACGGCGACGCCCTCGTCGTCGACGGCCGCCGCATCCGGGTGCTCGCCGAGCGCGAGCCCGCCGACCTGCCCTGGGCCGAGCTCGGCAT
The DNA here is from genome assembly GCF_058809295.1 of Schumannella sp. GW821-FHT10F01. Taxonomy (NCBI): domain Bacteria; kingdom Bacillati; phylum Actinomycetota; class Actinomycetes; order Micrococcales; family Microbacteriaceae; genus Schumannella; species Schumannella sp. GW821-FHT10F01. Next base: position 93,639 of record NZ_JBXASM010000008.1, on the reverse strand, counting down.
CGACGTCGTGCTCGAATCGACCGGCCGCTTCACGTCGGCGGAGGCCGCGGGCGCGCACCTGACCGCCGGCGCCCGACGGGTGCTGATCAGCGCACCCGCCGACGGGGCCGACGTGACGATCGCCTACGGCGTGAACAGCGACGCCTACGACCCGGCCGTGCACCGCATCGTCTCCAACGCCTCCTGCACCACGAACGCCCTCGCCCCGCTGGCGTCCGTGCTCGACGACCTCGCGGGCATCGAGCACGGCTTCATGACGACGGTGCACGCGTACACGCAGGAGCAGAACCTGCAGGACGGCCCGCACCGCGACCTCCGCCGCGCCCGCGCCGCCGCCGTGAACATCGTGCCCACCACCACGGGCGCCGCCAAGGCGATCGGGCTGGTGCTGCCCCGGCTCGAGGGCCGGCTGTCCGGCGACTCGATCCGCGTGCCCGTGCCGGTCGGCTCGATCGTCGAGCTGAACACGACGGTCGAGCGCGTCGTGACGCGCGAGGAGGTGCTCGCGGCCTATCGGGCGGCGGCCGACGGCCCGCTCCACGGCGTCCTCGCGTACAGCGACGCCCCGCTCGTCTCGAGCGACATCACCGGAGACCCGGCCTCGTCGATCTTCGATGCGGCGCTGACCCGGGTCGACGGACGGCACGTCAAGGTGGTCGCCTGGTACGACAACGAGTGGGGCTTCTCGAACCGCGTCGTCGACTCGCTGCTGCTGCTCGGCCGCTAGGCCGCTCGCGACCTGCCGGTGCGAGCGCTCAGTCGATCGACGTCAGCGCCCGCACAGGCACGTCCGGCAGTCTCGACCGGCCGCCGAGCGCGACGAGCTCGATCGCGACCGCGACGCCGGCGACCTCGAGGCCGGCCTCGCGCAGCAGGTCGATGCTCGCCCGGAGCGTGCCGCCGGTGGCGAGCACGTCGTCGACGAGCAGCACCCGGGTGCCGGCCGGCGCGATGGCGGGGGAGACCTCGAGCGCGGCCGTGCCGTACTCGAGCGAGTACTCGCGGCGCAGCACCGGCGGCGGCAGCTTGCCGGCCTTGCGGATGAGCACCGCACCGCGACCGGTCGCGACGGCCGCCGCGGCCGCGAGCACGAAGCCCCGCGCCTCGACGCCGGCGATCGCGCCGACGCCCTCGTCCGCGTCGCCGACGAGCTCCTCCGCGACCACCCGGAGCGCCTCCGCATCCGCGAAGACGGGCGTCAGATCGCGGAACAGGATGCCCGGCTGGGGGAAGTCCGGGGTGATGGACGTCAGGCGTTCGAGGGCTTCCATGGCGGCAGACATGAGTCGACCGTACAATTCGGACATGGAATGGCTCATCCCCGTCGGCATCGTCGTCGTCCTCGTCGTCATCATCGGGATCTACCTCTGGTCCACCTACAACGGCCTGGTGACGCTGAACGTGCGCGTCGACGAGGCCTGGAGCGACATCACGGTGCAGCTCAAGCGCCGTGCCGACCTCATCCCGAACCTCATCGAGACGGTGAAGGGCTACGCCGCGCACGAGAAGCAGGTCTTCGAGAACGTGACGCAGGCGCGCGCCGAGACGGTCAACGCCTCGACGCCCGCGCAGGCGAGTGCGGCCGAGAACCACATGCAGTCGGCGCTGAAGAGCATCTTCGCCGTGGCCGAGGCGTACCCGCAGCTCCAGGCGAACCAGAACTTCCTGCAGCTGCAGGGCGAGCTGGTCGACACCGAGGACAAGATCCAGGCCTCGCGCCGGTTCTACAACGGCGGCGTGCGCGAGCTCAACACGAAGATCAAGATCTTCCCGAACACCCTCTTCGTGCGCGGGCTCGGCTTCTCCGAGCGCGAGTTCTTCGAGGTGGACGAGCCGGCCGCGATCAGCGAGCCGCCGCGCGTCCAGTTCTAGACGAGCTCCAAGTCAGGCGCCGGTAGGGTCGCGGCATGTACAGCGCGATCGCGAGGAACAAGCGCAACACGGTCCTGATCATCGCGCTGTTCATCATCATCGTCGGGGCGCTCGGCCTGCTCTGGGGATGGCTCGCTGACAGCTGGGCGATCCCGATCGTGGTGGTCGTCGTGGCGGTCGGCTACGCCGTCTTCCAGTACTTCCTCGCGGGGTCGGAGACGATCGCGATGGCCGGTGCTCGGCAGATCGAGAAGGCCGACAATCCGCGGCTGTACCGGATCGTCGAGAACCTCGCGATCACCGAGGGCCTGCCGATGCCGAAGGTGTTCATCATCGACGACCCGGCCCCGAACGCGTTCGCGACCGGGCGCGACCCGCAGCACGCGCTCGTCGCCGCGACGACCGGCATCCTGGAGCTCATGGACGATCGCGAGCTCGAGGGCGTGATGGCCCACGAGATGGGCCACGTCAAGAACTACGACATCCGCGTCTCGCTGATCGTGTTCGGGCTCGTCGTCGCGATCGGCCTCATCGCCGACGTGGCGCTGCGCATCATGTTCTTCACCGGCGGCGGCCGCAACCGCAGCGACAGCAACGGGGGAGGCCCGGCCGCGATCATCATGCTCGTGATCGGCCTGGTCGCCGCGCTGCTCGCCCCGCTCGTCGCCAGCGTCGTGCAGGCCGCGGTGTCGCGGCAGCGCGAGTACCTCGCCGACGCGACGGGCGCGCTCACCACGCGCGACCCCGAGGGCCTCGCGAGCGCGCTCGCGAAGCTCGGCCAGTACGGCCGTCCGGTGCGCCGCACGAACACGTCGATGTCGCACCTGTGGATCAGCGATCCCAACAAGCCCGGCGTCGTCGCGCGGCTGTTCTCCACCCACCCGCCGATCCAGGACCGCATCCAGCGCCTGCTCGAGAGCGCCACGAAGTTCTGACGCCCGGTCGCCGCGGCCGACCGGCTCCCGAAGTGAGCCGGTATCGTCTTCGGTGATGAGCCAGGTGCCTCCGCCTCGACCCGCCGCGTTCGACCCGCGTCCGCTGCTCGCCGACGTGAGCCGCGAGGAGGCACGGCGCTGGGCCGTCGGCTTCCGCGCCGCCCAGGGGCTGCCCGCCGGGGGCGGCGCCGGTCCGATCGTCGCGATCGTGTTCGGCGCCGTCCTGCTGGTCTTCCTGCTCATCGTCGCCGGCGGGGTCGCGCTCGCCTCCCGCGGCGGCGGCCTCGCGATCGCGATCGGCACCCTCGTCATCGCGGGCGGCGCCGTCGCGATCTCGGTGCCGACGTTCATCTCGGCCCGGCGCAACCGGGAGCGGCACTGGTACCGGATGGCCGGCTTCGCCGCCGCGAACGGCCTCGAGTACCGCGCGACCATCCCCGAGCCGCAGCTGCCCGGCATGATCTTCGGCCTCGGCGACAACCGGAAGACGGCGGATGCGCTGCGCGGCACGACTCCGCGCTTCGTCGAGTTCGGCGACTACTCGTACACGACGACGGAGTCGAACGGCGAGACCACCCGCACCGTCACGCACCGCTGGGGGTACGTGGCCATCCGGCTCGACGTGCCGCTGCCGAACATCGTGCTCGACGCGACCGGCAACAACGGCCTGTTCGGCGGCAGCAACCTGCCGGTGCGACCGTCCGGCCGGCAGCGGCTGAGCCTCGAGGGCGACTTCGACAAGTACTTCGCGCTGTACTGCCCGGAGGGCTACGAGACGGATGCGCTGTACCTCTTCACGCCCGACGTGATGGCGCGCTTCATCGACAACGCCGCTCTGCTCGACATCGAGATCGTCGACGACTGGCTGCTGCTCTACCGGCAGGGCGGGCTCGCGACCGAGGACCCGCAGACGTGGGCCTGGCTGTTCGGCGTCGTCGGCGTGCTGCTCGAGAAGCTGAGCCGCTGGGGACGCTGGCGCGACGACCGGCTCGCGGCCGCGGCCGCCGCCTCCGGCTGGACGCCGGGACCGGCCCCCGCCGCCGCGGCCGCACCGGCGCCGATCCCATCCGCGCCGGATCAGCGGCTGCCGTTCGCGGCGCCGACCCCGCCGGCGCCCTCGTCGATCGCGCCGCCGATGCCGCTGTCGCGACGGCCCATCGGCGTCGCCGAGCCCGGACGACGGCTCCGCCGCCGCTTCCCGGTCGCGGTCCTCGTCCTGCTCGGCATCGTCGTGCTCGGGTTCGTGCTCACGATCGGCGGCATCCTCGTCGCGTTCTTCGTGAGCCTGCTCGGCGGCTGACCCGCCTCAGGGTCCGGCGACGGCGGCGCGGTCGAGCAGCGGCGCTCCGAGCGCGCCCGCCAGGCGCGGCGCGAGGTCGCCCCAGCCGACGACCTCGATGCCCGTCTCGAGCCCCTGCCAGGCGGCGATCTCCCGCAGCAGCGGCACCACGCGCTGCTCCACCTCGGCCGGAGCGCCCGGCTCGGTCCAGGCGGACTGCACGCGCAGCACGCCGCGCTGCCGGTCGCTCTTGAGGTCGATGCGGCCGGCGAGCGACTCGTCCACCAGGAGCGGCTGCGTGTAGTAGCCGAAGCGGCGCGCGTGCTGCTTCAGGTAGATCTCGATCGTGTAGTCGAAGCCCCACAGCCGGCGTCCGCGGCTGCGCTCCCAGACGATCGGGTCGAACGGCGAGAGCAGCGCGGCCGTCTCGATGCGCCGCGGCACCACGGCATCCGGATCCGCGTAGGCGGGCTCCGCCCAGCCGTCGACGCGGAGCTCGCGCACCGCGCCGGCGTCGACGAGGTCGCGGAGCGCGGCCTTCGCGTCGGCGAGGTAGGGCAGCCGGTAGTAGTCCCGGATGTCGGCGGCGGTGCCGATCCCGAGGGCGACCACGGACCGGCGCACCAGCTCGCGCTCCGCCTCCTCCTTCGGCACGACGATGTCGAGCGCGCCCGGCGGCAGCACCTGGTCGGCGAGCCCGTAGCGGCGCTCGAAGCGCGTGCGCCCGGCCGAGAACACCTCGCCGCGCACGAACAGCGTCTCGAGGCCGTTCTTCACGTCGGACCAGCCCCACCAGGGGCCGGTGCGGCGGTTGCCCTCGTGCTCGATCTCGCTCGCGGTGGCCGGTCCCTTCTCGGCGAGCTCGGCCAGCAGCCAGTCCATCATCGGCCGGTTCGCGGCCTCCCACTCGGCCCAGTCCCGGCGCAGCGCGAGGCGCTCCATGCGGTGCCGCATGAGGGGCAGCATGCCGATCGGCAGCAGCGTCGCGGCGTGTCCCCAGTACTCGAAGTAGCGCGCCCGCGGTCCGGCGCCCTCGAACGCGAGCCGGTCGAGCAGCCCCTTGTCGTACGACCCGAGCCGGGCGAACACGGGCAGGTAGTGGCTGCGCTCGTAGACGTTGACGCTGTCGAGCTGGAGCAGCCCGAGCCGCTCCAGCAGCAGGTTCAGCTGGCGCGTGCCGACGACGGCCGGACGCGGTGCCGCGAAGCCCTGGGCGCCGAGCGCGAGCCGCCGGGCGCGCGCCAGGGAGATCGAGTCGGCCACGGTGCCGACCCTAGCGACGGGGGCCGACACGGCGTCCGGCCGGCTCAGGCGGTGAGCTCGGGGAGCCCCGGGATCTCGGCGACCGACCCGAGCACGTGGTCGTGCGGCACGGCCTCGAGCTCCGCGCGCGAGAGCGCCCCGCTCGTGACGCCGACGGCGAGGACGCCGGCGTTGCGGGCGGCCTCGAGGTCGACCACGGTGTCGCCCGCCGCGAGCACGCGGCGCACGTCGGCCACGCCCGTGCGCTCCATGGCGCGGTGGATCAGGAACGGCGCCGGCCGCCCGGACGGCACGTCGGAGGTCGTCACGACGGCGTCGAGCAGGCCGCCGTCGCCCACAGTCCAGCCGAGCGAGTCGAGCAGCGGCCGCGCGACGCCGTCGTCGAAGCCGGTGGTGAGGGCGATGCGCACGCCGCGGGCGCGCAGCTCGCGCAGCGCGTCCTCGACGCCCTCGAGCGCGACCGGCGGCTCGGCGGCGTAGGCGTCGGCGAGGATGGCGCGGAACCGCGCGAAGCCGGCGGCGACCTGCTCGGGGGCGGCGTCGCCCCCGCCGAGCCGGAGCAGCGCGGCGATCGCCTGCACCTTGTCGGTGCCCATCCAGGTCTGGAGGTCGGCGTCGGCGACGGTCGCGCCGGTCTCCTCCACGCTGCGGCGGAGCGCCGCGTACACCGAGCCGTGGTCGTCGATGGTGGTGCCGGCCATATCGAGGGCGACGAGGTCGATCATGCGGGGATGCTCGCCCCCGGCGACGACCGGACGGTGAATTCCCGGTGGACGGGATGTGGACTCGGGTCCGCCCGCGCCGCGAGCGCGGCAGAGTTCCGGGGTGGACAGCACGATCGCGGACAGCACCCCCAGGTCGGATCTCGTCATCGTCGGGGCGGGCATCGCGGGGCTCGCGCACGCGGTCGCGGCCGTGCGGCGCGGGCTCGGCGTCACCATCCTCGAGCGCGACAGCCGGGCGGTCGGCGCTTCGGTGCGCAACTTCGGGCACGCCTGCGTGACCGCGCAGAGCGGCGACCTGCTGCTGCTCGCGCAGACCGCCCGCGAGATCTGGCTCGAGACGGCGTCGCGGGCCGGCTTCTGGGCGCGGCCCGCCGGCGGGCTCGCGGTCGCGCGCTCGGCGGCCGAGCTCGCCGTGCTCGAGGAGCTCACGGCCTCGCGGGACGGCGAGCAGGTGCGGATGCTCGACGCCGGCGACGTGCGGACCGCGCTCGGCGGCGATCCCGACCCGGCCATCGTCGGCGGCGCCGCGCTGCGCGACGACCTGCGGGTCGACCCACGGGAGGCGGTCGCCGCGATCGCCGCCTGGCTCGAGACGCTGCCCGGCGTCCGCATCCTCTGGCGCACCGCGTACCTCGGCACGGACGGCGACCGCGTGTCGACGAGCCGGGGCGTGCTCCTCGCCGACCGCACCATCGTGTGCGTCGGGCACGACCTCGACCTGCTGCGCCCCGAGCTCGCCGACGCCGTCGGGATGGAGCGCTGCGCGCTGCAGATGGCGCTCGTCCGCCTGCCCGACGACCGGCGGATCGGGCCGGCAGTGCTCACCGGCACGTCGATGCTGCGCTACCCGGCGTTCGCGGAGACCGCCGCGGCGGCCCTGCTGCGCGAGGAGGTCGAGCGCACCGCCCCCGAGCTGCTCGCGATCGGCGCCAACGTCATGCTCACGCAGCGGCCGGACGGCACGCTGCTCGTCGGCGACAGCCACGCCTACGGCCTCAGCCACGGCCCGTTCCTCGACGAGGAGTGGAGCGGCACGCTGCTGGCCGCCATCGCGCGGCTGCTCGGCGTCCCCGGTGTGACGGTGCTCCAGCGCTGGCAGGGCGTCTACGCCTCGAGCCCGCGCCAGCCGTTCGTCATCCTGCCGGTCGACGACACCACGACCGCGGTCAGCATCACCTCCGGCGTCGGCATGACGATCTCGTTCGGGGTGGCGGAGCGCACCTTCGAGGGGCTGGGTATGCCCCGGTCGGTCACCGGCGGTTCACCGTGACGGCGTCAGCGCGTCACCTGATGCGCGAATCATCCGAGGGTCGCGCCCCCGGCGACATGCCTTCCCACAGCGAGGCGGCCCGGGCGCACGAAGGGAAGAACCCGACATGAAGACCCGTTCGCTCGCCGGCGTCGCGCTGGCCGCGTTCGTCGCCGTCTCCCTCGCCGCGTGCGCGGGGACGAGCGCAGGATCCTCCGACTCCGGATCGACGATCAGCAAGGCCGACGCCGCCAAGGCCACCTCGGCCGAGGACTTCGGCGGCATCGACGGCCTCGTCGAGGCCGCGAAGGCCGAGGGCGAGCTCAACGTCATCACGCTCCCGCCGAGCTGGGCCAACTACGGCAAGATCATCGACGGCTTCGAGAAGAAGTACGGCATCAAGATCAACTCGGCCAACCCGGACGGCTCCAGCGCCGACGAGATCGCCGCCGCGAAGGCTCAGAAGGGCCAGTCGACCGCCCCCGACGTCTTCGACCTCGGCACCGCGGTGCTGCAGGAGAACGTCGACCTCATGGCGCCGTACAAGGTCGCCAACTGGGACGACATCCCCGACGACTACAAGGACGCCGACGGCGCCTGGTACTACGACTACACCGGCGTGATGTCGATCGGCTACGACAGCTCGGTCATCAAGAAGGCCCCCAAGTCGATCGACGACCTGCTCGGCGCCGACTACAAGGGCAAGGTCTCCATCAAGGGCGACCCGACCCAGGCGAACGAGGCCGCGAGCGCCGTCTACTGGGCCGCCCTCCAGAACGGCGGCAGCGCCGACGACATCCAGAAGGGCGTCGACTTCTTCTCCGACCTGAAGAAGGCCGGCAACTACCAGGCCGTCACGCCGACCCAGGCGACCGTCGCCTCCGGCGAGACCCCGGTCGTCATCCAGTGGAGCTACAACAACCTCGCCTGGGGCGGGTCGAACAACTCCAATTACAAGACGGTGATCCTGTCCGGCAGCGCCCTCGGCAGCTACTACAACCAGGCCATCAACGCCGACGCCCCGCACCCGGCCGCCGCCCGCCTCTGGGAGGAGTGGATCTACTCCGCCGAGGTGCAGAACCTCTACCTCGCGTCCGGCGCCTTCCCCGCCACCTTCGACGCGATGCAGGCGGCCGGCACGGTCGACGCCGCGGCGCTGAAGGCCGCCGGCGGCGCGCCGAAGGGCCTCGAGCAGCTGACCGCCGACCAGGCCACGCAGGCCGCCACGCTGCTCGGCAGCAAGTGGGCCTCGGCGATCGCCTGATCCGATGACCGCCCTCGCTGAGCACACCGGTTCGGCCGACGCCGCCGACTCCGGCACCGCACGCGGCGGCACCGCTCGCGGCGCCGGGGGCCCACGCCCCCGGCGCCGCGGCGCGGCCTGGCTCGGACTCGCGCCGTTCGCGGTGTACGTCGTCCTGTTCCTGGCCGTGCCCGCGGCCCTGGCCGTGGCGAGCGGCTTCTTCGACAGCGAGGGCGTGCTCACGTTCGCGAACTTCGCCGCGCTGGGGAATCCGAGCATCCTCGACGACCTCTGGGCCTCGGTCTGGATCTCGCTCGTCACCGCGATCGTCGGCGGGGCGGTCGGCGCGCTCATCTGCTACGCGCTGCTCGGCATGCGCAGCGACGGCTGGCTGCGCACCGTCGTCGACTCCGCGTCGAGTGTGCTCGCCCAGTTCGGCGGCGTCATGCTCGCATTCGCGTTCATCGCGACGATCGGCGCCAAGGGCCTCATCACGACCTGGCTGGTGCAGGCCGGCTGGATCGAGAACCCGTTCAACAGCTTCAACGGCGGCGGGGTGATGATCTACCAGATCCCCGGCCTGCTCGTGATCTACCTCTACTTCCAGATCCCGCTCATGGTGCTGACGTTCCTGCCGGCGCTCGAGGGGCTCAAGTCGACCTGGGCGGAGGCGAACGCCACGCTCGGCGGCACGCGCAGCCAGTACTGGCTGCGCATCGGCTTCCCGGTACTCGCGCCCGCGTTCTTCGGCAGCCTGATCCTGCTGTTCGCGAACTCCTTCTCGTCCTACGCGACGGCGGCCGCGCTCGTGTCGCAGGGCGGCATCCTGCCCCTCGCCATCCGCCAGCAGCTCACCAGCGAGACGATCATCGGCGTCGCGAACGTCGCCGGCGTGCTCGCGCTGGCGATGGTGATCGTGATGATCGTGCTCATGACCGCGTACGCGGCGCTGCAGCGGCGCAGCGCACGCTGGCAGACGGGAGACCGGCGATGACCGTCGCGAACGCCACCACCGCCGATCTGGTCGAGCCGGTCGGCGCCGGCCGCCCGCGGCGCGCCCCGCGCTACTCGGCCGCGCCCTCACGGCCGACGTCCCTGATCATCCTCATCACGGCCGGCGTGCTGTTCCTGGTGCCGATCGCCGCGATGCTCGAGTTCTCGTTCCGCGACGGCCAGCCGATCGACGGCGTGCAGAAGTACGGCGTGCTGCACTACCTCGCCGTGTTCGATCCCGCGAACAGCTACACCTACAGCGAGCTGTTCGAGGGCATCGGCAACTCGCTGCTCATCTGCGTGCTCACGGTCGCGATCGTGCTCGTGCTGCTGCTGCCGGCGATGATCCTGGTCGAGCTCCGCTACCCGCGGCTGCGTCCGGTGCTCGAGTTCGTCTGCATCATCCCGATCACGATCCCGTCGATCGTGCTCGTCGTCGGCTTCGTGCCCGTCTACTCCGTGGTGGCGCAGGTCTTCGGCAGCTACCCCTGGACCATGGCCTTCGCCGTCGGCGTCATCGTGCTGCCGTACGCGTTCAGGCCGATCGCGGCGAACATGGCCGGGGTCGAGCTCGTCGTGCTCAGCGAGGCGAGCCGGTCGCTCGGCGCGAGCTGGGGCGCGACGCTGTTCGCGGTGATCCTGCCGAACCTGCGCCGCGGCATCCTCTCCGCCTGCTTCATCACGATCGCGGTCGTGCTCGGCGAGTACACGATCGCCTCGTTCCTCAGCCAGAACACGTTCCAGACCGCGCTCGTGCTCATCAACCACACCGACGCGTACGTCTCCGTCATCTTCGCCGTGCTGGCGCTGCTGTTCGGCTTCGTGCTCCTGCTCGTCATCGGCCGCGTGGGCGCGGTCGGCACCCGACGCGACTCCCGGAGGACCGCATGACCATCGAGACCCGCACCGCCGCCCCTGCCTCGCTCGCCGCCGGCACTGGCGCCCGCGTCGAGCTGCGCAACGTCATCAAGGACTACGCGGGCCACCGCGCCCTGACCGGCGTGAACCTCACCATGGAGCCGGGGGAGTTCATCGCCCTGCTCGGCCCCTCGGGCTGCGGCAAGACGACCGTGCTGCGCGCGCTCTCCGGACTCGAGACGATCACGGAGGGCCGCATCGTCATCGACGGCGCCGACGTCGCGTCGGTGCCGGTGAACAAGCGCGACATCGGCATGGTGTTCCAGGCCTACTCGCTGTTCCCGCACATGACGGCCCAGCAGAACGTCGAGTACGGGCTGCGGATGCGCAAGGTCGGCGCCGCGGACCGCCGGCGCCGTGCGTCGGAGGCGCTCGACATGGTCGGACTCGGCCACCTCGGCGCCCGCTTCGCGCACCAGATGTCTGGCGGCCAGCAGCAGCGCGTCGCGCTCGCCCGCGCTCTCGTCACCCGCCCCCGCGTGCTGCTCCTCGACGAGCCGCTGTCGGCGCTCGACGCGAAGGTGCGCGTGCAGCTGCGCGACGAGATCCGCCGCATCCAGACCGAGCTCGGCATCACCACCCTGTTCGTCACGCACGACCAGGAGGAGGCGCTCGCCGTCGCCGACCGGGTCGCCGTGATGCGCGAGGGCAACATCGAGCAGATCGGCAGCCCGGAGGACCTCTACACGCGGCCCGCGACGTCGTTCGTCGCCACCTTCGTGGGGCTCTCGAATCCGCTCGAGGCGGAGCTGCGCGGCGAGGTCGTCTCGGTGCTCGGCCACGACCTGCCGCTGCTCGGCACCGGCCCGGCCGACGGCCCGGTGATCGCGTACGTGCGCCCCGAGGACGTGCTGCTCGCCGCCGACGGCATCCCGGCCACGGTCGTCGTGTCGAGCTTCCTCGGCTCGCTCCGCCGCACCCAGGTGCGCCTCGAGGACGGCACCCTGCTGCTCGTGCAGCACGAGGTCGGCACGCTGCTGCAGCCCGGCGACGCCGTGCACCTGGCGCTCGCGCCGCGTGCGGTGAGCACGGCTCCGCGCCCCTGACCCGCCCTCGTCGCATCCGGTCGGGACGCCCGATCCTGCGCGTCGGATCCGGGCGTCCCGCGTCGCGGCGGACGCCCGGATCGCGCCGCCTACACTGATCGCGTGGCCGTATTCCGATCCCGTGATGAGCGGAAGAACGACGCCCTGCGCCGCGAGACCGTCGACTCCGTCCCGCCGGGCATGCGCATCGCCGCGGCCTGGTCGTGGCGCATCCTCGTCGTCGCGGCGGCGCTCGCCCTGCTCGGCTTCGTCGTCGTGCAGCTCAATCTCATCGCCGTGCCGTTCTTCGTGGCCGTCGTGCTCGCCGCGCTGCTCGTGCCGTTCTCGAACTGGCTGCAGCGGCACCGCTGGCCGAAGTGGGCCGCGGTCGCGCTGTGCGAGGTGGGCGTGCTGCTCATCGTCGGCGGCCTCCTCACGCTCGTGGTGCAGCAGATCCGCAGCGCCTACCCGGCGCTGAAGAAGCAGACCGAGACGCGCTACGACGACCTCACCGCCTGGCTGCACGGCCCGCCGTTCTCCCTGACGGACAAGGACATCCAGGGCTACCTCGACAGCCTGTGGTCGAGCCTGCAGTCCGATTCGTCGGGGCTGCTCAGCGGCGCGCTCGGCGTCGGCTCCACCGCCGGGCACGTGCTCGCGGGCGCGCTGCTCGTGCTCTTCTCGACGCTGTTCATCCTCATCGACGGGCGGCGCATCTTCGCCTGGGTCGTGCGGCTGTTCCCGAAGCGGGCGCGCACGGCCGTCTACGGCGCCGGGGAGGCCGGCTGGGCGACGCTCACCTCGTTCGTGAAGGTGCAGATCTTCGTCGCCTTCGTCGATGCGGTCGGCATCGGCCTCGGCGCCTTCATCCTCGGGCTGTTCACCGGCGGCTTCCCGCTCGTGATCCCGATCACCGTGCTCGTGTTCCTCGGCTCGTTCATCCCCGTCGTCGGCGCGGTGCTGTCCGGCGTGCTCGCCGTGTTCGTCGCGCTCGTGTTCCTCGGCCCGATCCCGGCGCTCGTCATGCTCGGCATCGTGATCCTCGTGCAGCAGGTCGAGGGCCATGTGCTGCAGCCCTTCGTCATGGGCAGCGCGGTGAAGATCCACCCGCTCGCCGTCGTGCTCGCCGTGGCGGGCTTCGGCTTCGTCGCGGGCATCCCCGGCGCGTTCTTCGCCGTGCCGCTCATCGCGACGCTCAACGTGATGGTGGGCTACGTCGCCCGGGGCGAGTGGCGCACCAACCCGCATCCCGATGCCGAGGACGTGACGACCCGTGTCTGACCCCGCCGTGACCGCCTCCGCCGGCCGCACCGTCCCCGGTCCGAGCCTGCGCGAGATCGAGGAGGCCGCGGCCCGACTCGCGGACGTCGTCTGGCGCACGCCGATGGAGACCTCGCGCTACCTCGACGCGACCGCGGGGGTGCAGGTGCACCTCAAGGCCGAGAACCTGCAGCGCACCGGCTCGTACAAGATCCGCGGCGCGTTCAACCGGCTCTCGCGCCTGTCGCCGGAGGAGCGCTCGCGCGGCGTCGTGGCGGCCTCCGCCGGCAACCACGCCCAGGGCGTCGCGCTCGCCGCCCGCGAGCTCGGCATCAAGGCCACGATCTTCATGCCGGTCGGCGTCGCCCTGCCGAAGCTGCAGGCGACCCGCGACTACGGCGCGGACGTGGTGCTCGAGGGCACGATCGTCGACGAGACGCTCCGAGCCGCCGCCGAGTTCGCCGAGCGCACCGGCGCGGTGATCATCCCGCCGTTCGACCACCCGGACGTCGTCGCCGGGCAGGGCACGCTCGCCCTCGAGATCCTCGAGCAGGTGCCCGAGGTCGAGAACGTCATCGTGCCGATCGGCGGCGGCGGGCTGATCAGCGGCATCGCCAGCGGATTCGCCCAGCTCGAGCCGCGGATCGGGCGCCCGGTGCGGGTGCTCGGCGTGCAGCCCGCCACCTCGGCCGCGTACCTGCCGTCGCTGCAGGCCGGGCATCCGGTGACGATCAAGACCTCGCCGACCATCTCCGACGGCACGCTCGTCGGACGGCCGGGCGCCCTGAACTTCGAGATCGTGCAGCAGACCGTCGAGCAGATCGTCGCCGTGCACGACGACGACACGGCCCGCGCGCTCGTGGTGCTGCTCGAGCGCGCGAAGCTCGTGGTCGAGCCCTCCGGCGCCATGGGCGTCGCGGCGCTGCTCACCGGCCAGCTGCGGGTCGACGGCCCGACGGTCGTCGTGCTCTCGGGCGGCAACATCGACCCGATGGTGATGGAGCGGGTGATCAGCCGCGGTCTCGCCGCCTCGGCGCGCTACCTGAGGGTGAACATCCCGCTGCCCGACCGGCCCGGGCAGCTCGCGATCATCTCGCGGCTCATCGCCGACGCGAACGCCAACGTCGTCGAGGTGCTGCACACCCGCCACGGCATCGGCCTGCAGATCAGCGAGGTCGAGATCGAGATCCACATGGAGACCCGCGGGGCCGACCACGCCGAGCACGTGCTGCACGTGCTGCGCGAGGCCGGCTACCGCCCCCGCGTCGAGAGCTGAGGCGCCCCGGACGACGACGCGCCCGCCCGGATCCCGGGCGGGCGCGTCACGTCTCGGCGGCGGTCAGCCGTGGAAGGTCTCGACCTGCTCGATCTCGACCGGGATCTCGCGGCCGTTCGGCGCGGTGTAGGTCGTCTTCTGGCCGATCTCGAGGCCGAGGATGGCCTGGCCGAGCGCGCTCGTCGACGGGTAGACCTGCAGGTCGGTGTCGCCGGAGGCGATCTCGCGGCTCGCGAGCAGGAAGCGGGTCGAGTCGCCGGCGATCTTCGCCGTCACGACGGTGCCGTTCTCGACGACGCCGTGGCTCTCCGGGGCCTCGCCGACGGTGGCGTGTCGCAGCAGCTCGGTGAGCTGGCGGATGCGGGCCTCGATCTTGCCCTGCTCGTCCTTCGCGGCGTGGTAGCCGCCGTTCTCCTTGAGGTCGCCCTCCTCGCGCGCCGACTCGATCTTCTTCGCGATGTCGAGGCGCGCGGGACCGCTCAGCTGCTCGAGCTCCGCCGACAGGCGGTCGTAGGACTCCTGGGTCAGCCAGGTGGTGCTCGTGGTGTCGGTCATGGATGCTCCTCACGATCGCCGACGGCTCGGGAAGGATCCGCCTCGATCACAAATATGAAGACCGGCCGCGTCTGCCGGCCGGTCCTGTGCCCGCCCTCGGCGGGGTCGGGTCAGTCTAGGTCAGCCAGCAGCGGTAGATCAATCCGGTGACAGGCGGCTCAGAGGTTCGCACCGTCTCGGTCAGCCGCCGCACGCGGGTCTCGGATGCGGGCACCTCGACGACCTTCCAGCCCACGATCGTCTTGTCCTCGTCGAGCGCCTCGACGGCGCAGCTGACCGGCCGGCCGACGGGGGAGTTGAGCTCCCAGGTGGCGGTCGCGGTGTCCGTCGTGAGGGTGTAGCCGAGGTCGCGGGTCTCGAGCTCCGCGTCCGGCGAGGCGAGCCCCACCCACACGACCCAGGCGACCGTGACGACGAGCACCGCGGCGCCGGCGACGACCGCCCAGACCCGGGCGCGGATGCGGCGGCCGCGCGTGCGGCCGTAGCGCGCGTCCAGCCGCGTGCCGGTCGTCCGCTCGGTCATCGTGCTCCTCGTCGCCGTCTACCCTGGGACCAGGGTATTCGGCCGCAGCTGAGGGGCCGACCCGGAGGAGGCCCCGTGCTCGCGCAGCTCGCCGCGATCGTCGTCGCGAAGACCCCGCCGCCGTCGACCGTGCCGGACGACCAGGTCACGCCGGGTGTCTGGGGCTTCGTCATCACCGCGGCCGTCGCCGTGGCCGTCGTGCTGCTCGTCATCGACATGACGCGCCGCATCCGCCGCGTGCGCTACCGCGAGCAGATCCTCGCCGACATCGCGGCCGAGCAGGCCGTCGACGGCGACGAGCCGCGTCCGTAGACCGCCGCCGACGCGCAACGCCTCGGCGGGCTGGAGGACCGCGCCAACCGAGAAGACTGGCGACCGAGAAGACCGGCGACCTAGAAGACCGGCGGGTTCATCGAGACGAGCAGGATGCCCGTCCACTGGCACAGGAACGCGATCACCGTGCAGGTGTGGAACAGCTCGTGGAAGCCGAACACCCCGGGCACCGGGTTCGGCCGCTTGAAGCCGTAGAACAGCGCCCCGACCGTGTAGGCGAGCCCGCCCACGAGGATGAGGACCATCGTCGCGACGTTCGCGTTGACGAGGTCGACGATGTACAGCATCGCGGCCCAGCCGAGCAGCAGGTACAGCGGCACGTAGAGCCAGCGCGGCGCCGAGAGCCAGAAGATGCGGAAGCCGATGCCGAGCGCCGCGCCGGCCCAGACCACCGAGAGCAGGATCGCCGACTTCGGGAACGGCAGGCAGTTCACCGCGATGGGCGTGTAGGTGCCGGCGATGAGCAGGAAGATGTTCGAGTGGTCGAGGCGGCGGAACACCGCCTTCACCTTCGGCGACCAGTCGATGCGGTGGTACGTGGCGCTGATGCCGAACAGCAGCAGCGAGCTCGCCATGAAGATCGCGGCCGCCGCCTTCGCGGCGCCGCCCTCCGACAGCACGATGAGCACGACGCCGAGGGCGATCGCGAGCGGGAAGGTGCCGGCGTGGATCCAGCCGCGCCAGAGCGGCTTCGTCTCCGCCGGGTGGTGCTGGGCGGCATCCTCCACGAGCGGGACATGGTCCGGTTCGACCCGCTCGGCGCTGTCCATGCTCGGAGCATAGACCGCGTGCTCCCGGGAGCCTGTGAGGGGTCCGTGCACTACCGTGGCACCGTGCGCGAAGCCAGGGATCCCGGCGTGCGCGGCATCCTCTACGGCCTGTACCAGTCGCGCATCCGCCGGCGGCTCCAGGGGCGCAGCGTGCCGCGGCACGTGGCGATGATCATCGACGGCAACCGCCGGTGGGCACGGCAGCGCGCGCTCGAGACCGCGGCGCACGGCCACCGCGCCGGCGCCGCGAAGATGCACGAGTTCCTCGCGTGGTGCGACGGGCTCGGCATCGCCGTCGTGACCCTCTACCTGCTCTCGACCGACAACCTCCGCGGGCGCAGCCCCCAGGAGCTCGTCGAGCTGGTGCAGATCATCGCCGACCTCGCCGACGACGTCTCGCGGCAGGGCAGCTGGCGCATCCAGCACGTGGGCGCCCAGGACGCGGTGCCGGAGTCGCTGCGCGACGCGCTCGTCGCCGCGGAGGCCCGCACGGCCGGCAACACCGGCATGCACGTGAACCTCGCGGTCGGGTACGGCGGCCGCCGGGAGATCGCGGACGCCATGCGCAGCATCGTCGCGGAGCACAGCGCCTCGGGCGGCACGCTCGACGACCTGGCCGGGCTGCTCACGCCGGAGACCATCGGCGAGCACCTCTACACGCAGGGGCAGCCGGATCCCGACCTCATCATCCGCACCTCGGGCGAGCAGCGGCTCAGCGACTTCATGCTCTGGCAGAGCGCGCACAGCGAGTTCTACTTCGTGGAGGCGCTCGGCCCCGACCTCCGCGAGGTCGACTTCCTGCGCGCCCTGCGCGACTTCTCGGACCGGCACCGCCGCTTCGGGAGCTGACCCCGACGGAGATCCGATGCCGCTGACCCTCGACGAGTACGCCGCCGACTTCTCGGAGGAGCCGGGCTACCTCGACTTCGGCTTCGCCGGTCCGGTCGGGCGCGCCGTGGCGGCCGAGGAGGCCGCGCTCCGCGGGGTGCTCGAGCACGCGCGCTTCGGGGCGATGGCCGCCCTGCAGGAGCAGGAGCCGCGCGCCCGCGCGGCCGCCGCGGCGCTGCTCGGCGTCCGCCCCGACCAGGTCGCCGTGCAGCCGAACACGTCCACGGCTCTCATGCACGCGGCGTTCGGCGTGCCCGGCCGGATCGCGCTCTCGCCCGCCGAGTTCCCCGCCGTCACGTTCGCTGCCGCGCGCGCGGCCGCCGCGCTCGGCCGGCCGGCGCCGTTCGAGCTCGACACGGATCACGGCCGCGTGGCTCCCGGCGACCTCCGCGACCGGCTGCCGGGCGACGTCGTGGCCCTCGCGGTCAGCCTCGTCGACTTCCGCACCGGCGCGGTCGCCGATCTCGAGGGCATCCGCGAGGTGATCGGCGACCGGCTCCTCATCGTCGACGCGACCCAGGGCCTCGGCGTGGTGGACGCCGCCTACGGCGCCGCCGACGTCATCGCGGCCGGGGCGCAGAAGTGGCCGCGCGCGGGCTGGGGCACGGGGGTGCTGGCGCTGTCGGACCGCGCCGCCGACCGGCTCGAGCCGGTGCTGTCCGGCTTCGTCGGCACCGACCTCGACGGCATGCCGCTCGACGAGGTGCTGCCGCCCGCCCGCGGGGCCCGTGCGTTCACGATCAGCCACGCCGATCCGACCGCCGCGGCCCGGCTGGCCGTCGCGCTCGAGCGGATGTCGGAGGTCGGCGTCGACGTCGTCGCCGACCGGGTGCGCGAGCTGGCCGGCCGGATCACGGAGGTGCTCGACGCGGCCGGGATGCCCGTCGTGTCGCCGCGCGCCGACGGCGACCGAGCCGGGCTCGTGGTCGCCGCGCCGCCGCCCGAGTCGCTGACCCCGCTCGTCGCGGCACTCCACAACGCGGGCGTCTCGGCGACCAGCCGCGACGGAGCAGTTCGCTTCGGGGCGCACGTGTCGACGACCGACGAGACGATCGACCTGCTGCGCTCCGCGCTCGTGGAGTGGTCGGCCAGCCGGGTGGTCTGACGCCCGCATCGGTGTCCCCAGAACTGGTCGCGAGGATTTCACCGGATCGAAACATGCGGGTGCGTGTCGCGCCGCGCGCCGTCGTCGGCCGGGCTTAGCGTCGCACTTGTCGGACACGGCGTCCGATCGGAGCGGCCACACAAGTTCGCACCGTGAGCCCCACCGGCCGCTCTGCAAGAAGAACCGGATGCCTCATCCGGGCAAGGAGTGGTAGTGCCTGCGCTCGACAAGCCCTCTCAGATCACCACCTCCGCGCCGCGCTCGAGCGGCTCGACCGGGAAGAAGCAGGGGGAGCGCACGTACGTGCTCGACACCTCCGTGCTGCTCAGCGACCCGCGGGCGCTCTTCCGGTTCGCCGAGCACTCGGTGGTCCTCCCGATCGTCGTCGTCACGGAGCTGGAGGCGAAGCGGCACGACCCCGAGATCGGCTACTTCGCGCGCCAGGCGCTGCGGATCCTCGACGAGCTCCGCATCGAGCACGAGCGCCTCGACTTCCCGATCGGCGTCGGCGACGAGGGCGGCTCGCTCCGCGTCGAGCTCAACCACTCCAACCAGTCGGTGCTGCCCTCCGGCATGCAGCTCGGCGACAACGACTCGCGCATCCTCGCGGTCGCGCTGAACCTCAAGAACGACGGGCTGGACGTCACGGTCGTCTCGAAGGACCTCCCGCTCCGCGTGAAGGCCTCCGCGATCGGCCTCACCGCCGAGGAGTACCGCGCCGAGCTCGCCGTCGACTCCGGCTACACCGGCATCGCCGAGATCGACCTCTCGGCCGAGCAGATGTCCGACCTGTACGACGACCAGCTCGTGTCCTCCCGGCAGGTCGCCGACCTGCCGATCAACACGAGCCTCGTCATCCGCTCCGACCGCGGATCGGCCCTCGGGCGCGTGACCGCCAAGGGCGAGCTGCGCGTCGTCCGCGGCGACCGCGACGTGTTCGGGCTCCACGGCCGCAGTGCGGAGCAGCGCCTCGCGATCGACCTGCTGCTCGACCCGGAGGTCGGCATCGTGTCGCTCGGCGGCCGCGCCGGCACCGGCAAGAGCGCACTCGCCCTGTGCGCGGGCCTCGAGGCGGTGCTCGAGAAGCAGCAGCACCGCAAGATCATGGTGTTCCGCCCGCTCTACGCGGTCGGCGGCCAGGAGCTCGGCTACCTGCCCGGCGACAAGGACGAGAAGATGAGCCCGTGGGGCCAGGCGGTCTTCGACACGCTCGGCGCCCTGGTCAGCGACAACGTGCTCGAGGAGATCGTGGAGCGCGGCATGCTCGAGGTGCTGCCGCTCACGCACATCCGCGGCCGCTCGCTGCACGACGCGTTCGTGATCGTCGACGAGGCGCAGTCGCTCGAGCGGAACGTGCTGCTGACCGTGCTCTCGCGCATCGGCCAGAACTCGCGCGTCGTGCTCACGCACGACGTCGCGCAGCGCGACAACCTCCGGGTCGGCCGGCACGACGGCGTCGCAAGCGTGATCGAGACCCTGAAGGGCCACCCGCTGTTCGCCCACATCACGCTGCAGCGCTCCGAGCGCTCGGCCGTGGCGGCGCTCGTGACCGAGCTGCTGGAGTCGAACGAGCTGAACTGATCCGGTCTGCGGACCGGCACCCGGCGGGCCGGGCGGAGCGATCCGCCCGGCCCGCCGTCGTGCCGGGCGCGGGCGGGCTGGGACCTGCTGCCCCGTGGGACGGGGCCCTGTGGAGAGCGGACACGCGGCTGCGGCGCGCGTGGCTACGGTCGGCGCGTGACGGCCGTCCGGATGACTCGCGCGCCGGATGCCGCCGCGGTGCGGCGCACCGTCGTCGAGGTCGGCGCGGCCGTCGCGCTCGCGCTGCTCGTGCTCGCCGCGTCCGAGCCGGTCGCCGCGGCGACCGGCGCGGTCGCGCTGGCGGCCGTCGCGCCGGCGCTCGTCCGGACGGACGTCGTAGAGCACCGGCTGCCGAATCGGATGACCCTGCCCGCGATCGCCGCGGGTGCGTCCGGCAGCGTCCTCGTGGCGGCGACCGGCGGGGACCCGCGGCCCGCGCTGCTCTCGGCCGCGGTCACGGGCGGTCTGCTGCTCCTGCTGTCGCTCGTCGGCGGGGTGGGCATGGGCGACGTCAAGCTCGCGGTCGCGATCGGACTCGCCTCGCCGACGGCCCTGGTCGCGGTGGCGGCGCCGATGCTCGGCATCCTCGCCGGCGGGTTCGCCGGCGCCGTCGGGATCGCGCTGCGCGGCGCACGGCATCGCGTGCCGTACGGCCCGTTCCTGCTGCTCGGCTGGGCCGCCGCGCTCGCGCTGCAGGCCGCGCTCGGCTGACCTGCCGCCGGCGCCTACGGGTGCGTCATCGACGCGACGTCGAGCGCCGAGTCGAGCTGCTCCTCGGTGAGCTCGCCGCGCTCCACGAAGCCGAGGGCGACGGTCGCCTCGCGCACCGTGATCGAGTCGGCCACGGCCTTCTTCGCGATCTTGGCGGCGTTCTCGTAGCCGATGAGCTTGTTCAGCGGCGTCACGATCGAGGGCGACGACTCCGCGAGCGCACGGGCGCGCTCGAGGTTCGCCTCCAGCCCGTCGACGGTCTTGTCGGCGAGCACGCGAGTGGAGTTCGCGAGCAGGCGGATCGACTCCAGCAGGGCGGTGCCCATGACCGGGATCGCGACGTTGAGCTCGAAGGCTCCGGAGGCGCCGGCCCACGCGATGGTGGCGTCGTTGCCGATCACGCGGGCCGACACCATGAGAACGGCCTCCGGGATCACGGGGTTCACCTTGCCGGGCATGATCGACGAGCCGGGCTGGAGGTCCGGGATGTGCAGCTCGCCGAGGCCGGTGTTCGGGCCGGAGCCCATCCAGCGCAGGTCGTTGCAGATCTTCGTGAGCGAGACCGCGATGGTGCGCAGCGCGCCCGACGCCTCGACGAGCCCGTCGCGCGCGCCCTGGGCCTCGAAGTGGTCGAGCGCCTCGGTGATCGGCAGACCGGAGTCGCTCGCGAGCTCGGCGATCACCCGCTGCGGGAAGCCCGCGGGGGTGTTGATGCCGGTGCCGGTCGCGGTGCCGCCGAGCGGCACCTCCGCGACGCGGGGGAGCGCGGTGCGCACGCGCTCGATGCCGAGCCGGATCTGGCGCGCGTAGCCGCCGAACTCCTGGCCGAGCGTGACCGGGGTGGCGTCCATGAGGTGGGTGCGGCCGGACTTGACCGCGTCCTTCCACAGCGTCGCCTTCGCCTCGAGTGAGACGGCGAGGTGCTCGAGCGCCGGGATGAGGTCGGAGAGCAGCGCGCCGGTGACGGCGAGGTGCACCGAGGTCGGGAACACGTCGTTCGACGACTGCGACATGTTGACGTGGTCGTTCGGGTGCACCGGGTTCTCGCTGCGCTGCGAGGCGAGCGTCGCGAGCACCTCGTTCATGTTCATGTTCGAGGAGGTGCCGGAGCCGGTCTGGTAGGTGTCGACCGGGAACTGGTCGTGGTGGTGCCCGGCCGCGATCTCGTCGGCGGCGGACACGATCGCATCGGCCAGGCCGGCGTCGAGGATGCCGAGGTCGCGGTTCACGATCGCGGCGGCGCGCTTGATGCGGGCGAGGGCGACGATCTGCGCCGACTCGAGCCCGCTGCCCGAGATCGGGAAGTTCTCGACGGCCCGCTGCGTCTGGGCGCGGTAGAGCGCCGACGCGGGCACCCGCACCTCGCCCATGGTGTCGTGCTCGATGCGCCAGTTTCCGTCGGGGGTGGTGGCTTCGGTGCTCACGGCGTGCGGACGGCCTTCCTGCTCGGGGAGTGGTTGCTGGGGTTCTTCGGGGCGGGCCGGTCAGGCGGCCACGTCGAGCGAGCCGATGACGGTGTCCGGCATGACGCGGCCCTCGCTGAGGCGGTAGTTCGCGCCGACGATGGCCAGGGTACCGGCGGCGACGGCGTCGCTGACGATCTCGGAGCCGCGCAGCAGCTCGCCGACGGTGTCGCGGAGGTGCTCGCGGCCGACCTCGGCCGGGTCGGCGACGCCTTCGTGCGTGGCCCGCGCGACGGCGGGGGCGATCGGCGCGATGAGGTCGGCGATGTGCGGCGGCAGCGGGGTCGCATCCGGCGCCGCGGAGTCGATGGCCGCCGCGACCGCGCCGCAGGCGTCGTGCCCGAGCACGACGATGAGCGGCACCTTCAGCACGGCGACCGCGTACTCGACCGAGCCGAGCACCGACGGCGACATGACCTGACCGGCGTTGCGCACGACGAAGAGGTCGCCCAGGCCGCGGTCGAAGATGATCTCCGCCGCGAGCCGGCTGTCGCTGCAGCCGAACAGGAGGGTGTCGGGCGTCTGCTGCGCGGCGATGGCGGCGCGGCGTCCGGCGTCCTGGTGCGGATGACGCGGCGCGCCGGCCACGAAGCGGGCGTTGCCGGCCGCCATCTCATCCCAGGCGCTCTGCGGCGTTGCGGTCACGGTCGAAAGCCTCTCGAGTGGATGTGCGGTCGGTGCGGGTCGGTGCGAGGCGGCGGCGCGGGCTCAGTCGGCGTCCGCCGCGACGGCGGTCGCGAGCGTGCGGAACTCGGCGTCGGAGGCCGTGCCCGCGAGCACGACGTCGCTGCCGTCGAGCTCGGCCACGAGCGCGTAGGCGAGGTTGCCGGGGTCGTCGGCCTGCCGGCGGTCGTAGACGATCCAGTGCACGCCGCCGATCGTGATCTCGCCGGTGGCGCGGTGGTCGTCGAGCTGGGTGGCGACCCACGAGTCGTTCGCCCCGATGCCCTGCGTCATGCCGACGTACTGCGTGCCGGGCGTGAGGAACCCGACGCCCCAGGTGGGCACCTTGTCGGCCGTGTCGGCGGCGTACTCGGCGCGGTTCGCGGTCCAGCCGTCGCCGAGGCGCGGCACCACGAGGTGCACGTCGGCGGCGCCCTGCGCCTGCGAGGCGATCTCGACCCAGTCGACGTCGGCGCGGCGCGACCCCTGGTCGGGGCGCACGACGACGAGCACGAGGAACGCGACGATCGCGAGCGACGCGACGAGCGCGATGACGAGGTTGAACCAGGTCTGGTTCGCGCGGCGGGCGGCGCTGGCGACTGCCTTGCGGTCGGCGGTCTCCTGCGGGGTCTCGGGGCGGCCGAGCTCCGCGACGACGCGGGGGGCGTTCCTGCTCATCGGGAGGTCACGCTCCGCTCCCGTCGGCGACGGCGGCCGTGCGGGCGGCGTCGAGTCGCGCCTTCGCGCCGAGCAGCCACTCCTCGCAGCGGCGCGAGAGCGCCTCGCCGCGCTCCCAGAGCGCAAGCGACTGCTCGAGCGTCGCGGAGCCCTGCTCGAGCTCGCCCACGACGCGGATCAGCTCGTCGCGCGCCTGCTCGTACGAGAGCTCGGCCACCTCGGCATCCGCGGCGCCGGTGGCCGGCGTCGCGGCGCCCGAGGACGCGGCGGACGGGCTGTCGGCGGGGGTGCTGGCCACGCTCCGATCCTACCCGCGGCCCCCGGCCGGCTCGCCCGGGCCGTCGACGACGGTGGAGAACGCGCCATCGGCGACGGTGACCCGCAGCACCGTGCCGGGTGCCGCCTCCGCTGCGGCGCGGACCGCGGTGCCGTCCGGCAGCTGCGCGACCGCGTAGCCGCGCTGCAGCGTGCTCTGCGGGCTCAGCGCGCGCAGCCGGCCGGTGAGCTCGCCGACGCGGGCGTGCGCGCGCTCGAGCCGGGTGTCCATGAGCTGGACGCCGGCAGCGACGAGCCGGGTGAGCTCCTCGGCTCGCGAGTCCACCAGCCGGCGCGGGTCGGCGAGCACGGGCCGGGAGCGCAGGTGCCCGAGCAGGTCGATCTGCGCCGACAGCAGCTGCGAGACCCGCCCGGAGAGCCGGGCACGCGCCTGCTGCACGCGAGCGAGCTCCTCGGCGACGTCGGGCACGACGCGCTTGGCGGCGTCCGTCGGCGTGGAGGCGCGGAGGTCGGCCACCTCGTCGAGCAGGGGCCGGTCGTTCTCGTGCCCGATCGCGCTGACCACCGGCGTCGTGCACTCGGCGACCGCGCGGATGAGCCGCTCGTCGCTGAAGGGCAGCAGGTTCTGGAAGTCGCCGCCGCCCCGGGCGACGATGATGACGTCGACCTCCGGATCCTGGTCGAGCGATCGGATGGCGCCGAGGACCTCGGAGGCCGCCCGGTCGCCCTGCACCGCGGCGTGACGGACCCGGAACCGGACGCTCGGCCAGCGCAGCTGCGCGTTGCGGAGCACATCCTTCTCGGCATCCGAGTCCTTGCCGGTGACGAGTCCGATGCAGTGCGGCAGGAACGGGAGGCGCGTCTTGCGGCCCGCGTCGAACAGTCCCTCGCCGGCGAGCTGGCGGCGCAGGCGCTCGAGCCGCTCGAGCAGGTCGCCGAGCCCGACGTGCTTGAGCTGCAGCACGTTCATCGAGAGCGAGCCGGTCTTCGGCCAGTACACCGGCTTGATGAGGGCGATGACGTGGTCGCCCTGTTTCCACTCGCCGGGGATGCGCGCGAGCTGGCTCGACCAGACGTTGAACGAGATCGTCGCGTCCTGGTCGAGGTCCTTCAGGCGGCCGAAGACGTTGCCGCCGGCCCCGCGGCCCCACTGCGTGATCTCGCCCTCGACCCACACGGTGCCGAGTCGGTCGATCCAGCCCTTCACCTTGCTGTTGAGCAGCGCGACGGGCCACGGCGCCTCGGCGGTGGCGGGTGCGTCGGTCACCGGGTCAGGCTACGGGACGCCCCGGACGGCCGCCGCGACGGATCCCCAGCCCCGGCACCGGCATCCGCCCAGCGGCCGTCCGTAGAATCGAGGAGTGCCCGGCATCACCAACGGGGCGCTCGGCATCGAGCTGGCGCCCGCCCGCTCCCCGCGCGTCGGGGGACGCCTCCGCGACGACCCGGTGGCCGCGCCCAAGCGCGTGCTGCTCGCGAGTCCGCGCGGCTACTGCGCGGGCGTCGACCGCGCCGTCGTCGCCGTGGAGAAGGCGCTCGAGCACTTCGGCAGCCCGGTCTACGTGCGCAAGCAGATCGTGCACAACGTCCACGTCGTCAGCGAGCTGGAGCGCCGCGGCGCGATCTTCGTCGACGAGGTCGACGAGGTGCCGGAGGGCTCGCACCTCGTGTTCAGCGCCCACGGCGTGAGCCCGATGGTCGTGCAGGCCGCCGCCGATCGCGGGCTCGCGGCGATCGACGCGACCTGCCCGCTCGTCACGAAGGTGCACCGGGAGGCGACGCGGTTCGCCAAGCAGGACGCCACCATCCTGCTCATCGGCCACGCCGGCCACGAGGAGGTCGAGGGCACGATGGGGCACGCCCCGGACCGCACGATCCTCGTGAACTCGCCGGAGGACGTGCCCGGCCTCGACGTGCCCGACACCGACAACCTGGTCTGGATCTCGCAGACCACGCTGAGCGTCGACGAGACGATGGAGACGGTCCGCCGGCTCCGCGAGCGCTTCCCGCACCTGCAGGATCCGCCCTCCGACGACATCTGCTACGCCACCCAGAACCGCCAGGTCGCCATCAAGAAGGTGGCCCGCGACGCCGAGCTCGTCATCGTGGTCGGCTCCGCGAACAGCTCGAACAGCGTCCGGCTCGTCGAGGTCGCCCTCGAGCACGGCGCCCGCGCCGCCTACCGCGTGGATTACGCCGACGAGATCCGCCAGGAGTGGCTCGACGGCGTCGCCTCGGTCGGCGTCACCAGCGGCGCCTCGGTGCCGGAGGTGCTCGTCGAGGAGGTGCTCGCCGATCTCGCGGATGCCGGCTACGGCTCGGTGCAGGAGGTGCGCACCGCGGAGGAGGATCTCATGTTCTCGCTGCCGAAGGAGCTGCGCCGCACCGCCGCGGGCGACGCCGACAGTCGCGCCCTCGGCGGACGGAACCCGGCGTGAGCCGCCCGGCACCGGAGTACGGCGAGTTCGCCTCGCCCGAGGAGGTCGAGGCCATCACCGGCCGGCGCGCCGAGGAGCCCGCGCCGCCGGTCGACCGCCCGGTCGCCGACGGCGAGCAGGAGGTGCAGGAGGCGGAGGCCGAGGCCAAGCCGGCGCGCCCGCTCTGGGACACGACCCTCACCATCGCGCTGCTCGCCGCCGGCGCGTGGAACGCGATCGGCACCGTCGCCGACCCGACGTCGTTCGGCCGCAGCCTCCAGGAGTCCGCGCGGACGCTCGGCTACACCGGGAACCTCAGTGGGGGCGCGACGCCCGCGATCGGCATCGGCATCGCGATCCTGTCGGCCTCGCTCGTCGTCATCTGCGCCCTGCTGAGCCTGCGGGCGGCGAAGCGGTTCCGGCGCATCTTCTGGATCCCGCTCAGCGGGGCCGTGCTCTCGACGGCCGCGTTCGTGCTCGGGTCGGTGCTCGTGATCCTCGGCCACCCCGGCTTCGCCGACGCCGTCCTGCACGGCTGACCCGGCCGTCCCCTGCGCCGGACGCGCGACGCCCGATCCGCCTGACTCCCGGCGGCGCCGCCGGGTGGCATGATCGCCTCAGCATCCGGGTGGTCCGGGCGGGGAGGTGATCGCGTGCGCGTCGCCGTGCTGCCCCGCGAGGTCGCAGCGTCGGTGATCACCGGCACCGTCTCGCGGATGGCGTGGGCCTACGGCGCCGTGTGCATCGTGCTCGACGTGCCGATCCTGCTCGAGACGTACATCCGCGCCGGCCAGGCCCGCTACCTCGCGCTGCCGCTCGCGCTGCTGGCGGTGCAGCTCGCGGCGCTCGCGCTCGCCGCCTGGGTGGCGCGACCCTGGTCGGTGATCGCGTACCTCGCCGTCGGGGCGCTCTGCTGCGCCGGATTCCAGCTCGAGGTGCTCAACACGATCCCGGCGGCGGGCTCCGACTACGTCTTCCTCCTGAACCGGCCGGCGATCGCGCTCGTCACGGTCGGGGTGACGGCGTCGTCCACGATCACCGGCATCGGCTGGCTCATCGTCGGGTTCGGGGTGTCGAGCGCGACGAGCGCGGCGGTCGCGCTCGTCGCCGGCATCCCGTTCCGCCCGGGCGCCGGTGCGGCGCTCATGGTCGGCATCGGCACCATCGCCTACACGCTGTTCGCGCTCATCCAGCGGCGCTCCCGGGCGCGGGTGCCCGACTTCGACGAGCTCGAGCGCGAGACCCAGGCGCTCGTCGACGGCGTCAACCTGACCCGGCGCACCACGGCCGTCGTGCACGACACCGTGCTCAACGACCTCGCGATCGTGATGAACGGTCCCGACCGCCTCGACGAGCGCGCGCGGAAGCGGCTGCGCACCGATCTCGAGACGCTCACGGGCGCCGATTGGCTCACCGCGGCGACGGAGGTCGTGCCGCCCGACGAGCAGGACGTCGCGGTGCGCAATGCGATCGCGGTGATCGTCAGCGACATGCAGTGGCGCGGGCTCACCGTGCAGGTCTCCGGCGTCGGCGACGGCATCACCCGCACGGCGCCCGAGCTCGTCGACGCGCTCATCGACGGCATCCGCTCGGCGCTCGAGAACGTGCTGCGGCACTCCGGCACGTCGCTGGCCGAGCTCGCGCTGGCCTACGACGGCGAGTCCGTCACGGTCATGGTCATCGACCAGGGGCGCGGCTTCGACCCGCGCCAGGTCGACGGCGATCGGCTCGGCATCCGCGGCTCCATCGTGCGCCGGGTCGAGGCCGCCGGCGGCTCGGTCAACGTCTGGTCGACGCCCGGCGCCGGCACCTCCGTCGTGATGCGCGGGCCGATCCAGCGCGTCGTCGTGCCGAACCCGCCGTCGCGCCACCGCGAGGCGACGCAGGACGGGGCGCTCGATGGCTAGCCGCACCGTGCCGATCTCGCCGCGCCAGATCGATCCGCTGAGCTGGATCACGGGCCCGCTCGTGCCGCTCGCGTTCGCGGGCGTCTCGGTGGCCTACGCCGTCTACGGCATCATCACCACCGCCGAGTTCGGCTTCCCGGCGCTCCAGCTCGCCTCGTCGGCGCTGTTCGTCGTCGCCCAGCTCGTGCTGCACTTCGCCGCCCGGGGACTCCGCGGCCTCGTGCCGACGCGGATCGCGGTCGGGGCGCTCGCGCTCGGCTGCGGTGCGCTGCTGCTCTCCGCTCTCGGCTACTCCCGCCACGGCTTCGCGGTCGAGCTCTGGTGGGCGCCGCTCGCCCTCTCGCTGACGATGGGCAGCCTCGCACCGTACCTGCCGGCCGGTCGGATCGCGGTGCTGACGTCCGTGGCGACCGCAATCGTCGTGCCGCCGGCGGTCGCCCTCATCGCGCCGCACATCGAACGCTGGGGCCCGGCGAGCGTGACGGTCATCATCGCACTGCCGCTCGTGGCGGGCATCGTGCTCGCGTCGCTGTTCTCCGCCTACATCGTGCGGCGCATGCAGGCACTGCTCGAGGCGCGATCGCAGAACGTGATCGTGTCCCGCGACGACGACGAGGGCAGCGAGACGGAGGAGCGGGCCCGGCTCGCGCACCTCACCGCCCGCGCCGTGCCCTTCCTCGAGCGCATCGCGGACACGGGTGTGATCGGGGCCGCGGATCGCGCGCTGGCCGGACAGCTGGCCCGCCGCCTCCGTGACGATCTCGTGACGCAGGCGAACGCGAGCTGGCTCGACCGGCTCGAGGCCGGATCGCGGCTCGTCGTGATCGACCCGGACGAGCGGGCCGACGGCCTCCGCCCCTCGCAGCGGACGGCCTTGCGCGGCCTCATCCGGGCGCTGCTCTCCGCGAAGGGCGCCGGATCGCTGCTCGTGGAGCTGCGCGGCCGCCCGGACGGCGCCACCGCGGTCGGGGTGAGCATGGACGCCGAGCTGCCGGAGGGCCGCCGCATGATGTATCTCGCGCCGTACATCCTCACGCTGCAGATGACCGCGGACGACCTGGTCTGGGAGAACGACCAGGTGCTGCAGGTGACGTTCGAGTTCCCCCGCGACCGGAAGTCCCCCGGAGACGGGTGAGCGCCCGACCGAGCGCGACGGGGTCGCGCTCCGGATACCCTCCGACGGCGCCGAGCGGTGTCGTCGGGGAGGAGCATCGCGCATGAGCCGGCAGTCGTCGACCCGCCGCGCGCTCGGGGTCGTCCGGATCGTCGCGGGCATCGCGCTCGCCGCGACCCTCGGCATCCAGATCGCCGACCTCGCCATCGGCGGCGGACTGGTGCCCGAGCACTACTTCGTCGCGTTCACCATCGACTCCTCGTTCCTCGAGTCGATCGTGCTCGTCGTCGCGGGGATCGCGGCCGTCCGCGGCGTCCGCAGCGGCGCCGTCGACACGATGGCCGCCGCGATCGTGCCGTACGGCGTCATCACCGGCATCGTCTACAACGCCCTGCTGCGCGGGCTGCCGACTCACGGCTACCAGGGCATGGACTGGGAGAACGAGGTCGTGCACGTCGTGCTGCCGCTGTACCTCGCGCTCGACTGGTTCGTGCTGCGGGCGATCGCCGGCGACCGCCTGCCGCTCGGCGGCCGGGCCGTCGGGGTGGCGTCCGTGTTCCCGCTCGCATGGCTCGCGGTGACGCTGCTGCGCGGCGCCGCGGACGGCTGGTACCCGTACCCGTTCCTCGATCCGGCCACGGCCGGATGGGGATCCGTGATCGCCTGGATCGTCGTGCTGACGACCGCGATCGTCGTCATCGCGGCGATCGCCGTGCTCGTGACGCGAGTCGGGCGGCGTCGCGCCGCCTCGGCGGCCGGCGCGTCCTGAGACGACTCGACCCCCGCCGGAGCGGGGGTCGAGCGACGTCGAACGGGTGCGCTACGCGCTGATCGAGTGGCCGTGCGAGCCGAGCTGCCGGGTCGCCTCGACGACGCGGGCGGCCATGGCGGTCTCGGCGATCTTGCCCCAGGAGCGCGGGTCGTAGACCTTCTTGTTGCCGACCTCGCCGTCGATCTTGAGGAAGCCGTCGTAGTTCTTCAGCACGGTGTCGGCGACCGAGCGGCTGAAGGCGTACTGGGTGTCCGTGTCGATGTTCATCTTGATGACGCCGTTCGCGACCGCCTCGGCGATCTCCGCGTCGGTCGAGCCGGAGCCGCCGTGGAAGACGAGGTCGAGCGGCTTCGCGCCGGTGCCGAAGCGCTCGGCGATGCCGGCCTGGATCTCGCCGAGCAGCTCGGGGCGCAGCTTCACGTTGCCGGGCTTGTAGACCCCGTGCACGTTGCCGAAGGTCAGGGCGGCGATGTAGCGGCCCTGCTCGCCGAGGCCGAGCGCCTCGACGGCCTTCGTGACGTCGCCGACGGTCGTGTAGAGGGCGTCGTTCGTGCCCTCGTGCTGCACGCCGTCCTCCTCGCCGCCGACGACGCCGATCTCGACCTCGAGGATGGCGCTGATCGCCTTGAGGCGGGGGAGCAGCTCCGACGCGATCTGGATGTTCTCGTCGAGCGGCACAGCGGAGCCGTCCCACATGTGCGACTGGAAGATCGGGTTGCGGCCGGCCTTGACCTCGGCCTCGGAGGCCTCGAGCAGCGGCAGCACGAAGCCGGGCAGCGCGTCCTTCGGGCAGTGGTCCGTGTGCAGCGCGACGGTCACGGGGTAGCTCTTGGCGACCTCGGTGGCGAACTTCGCGAAGGCGAGCGCGCCGGTGGCGCGAGCCTTGACGGTCTGCCCGGCGAAGTAGTCCGCGCCGCCGGTGGTGACCTGGATGATGCCGTCGGAGCCGGCCTCGGTCAGGCCCTGCAGCACCGAGTTGATGGTGGAGGACGAGGAGACGTTGATGGCCGGGAAGGCGTAGCCGCCTGCCTTGGCCTTGTCGAGCATCTCTGCGTACTGGTCGGGGGTGGCGACGGGCATCTGAAAATCTCCTCGCTGGGGGTCGTCCGCGCGCCAGTCTAGCCAGCGGGGTGGTCCGGTCGGATCGCGCGGATGCCCAGGGGTCAGGTGCTGTGCGCACTCGGGATCGGCACGTCTGTGCAGTCCGGGTCGACGGCGTGCGCGCGTGGCTAGTGTGGCCGACATGGTGACCACGGAGACCGGCGCGCTGTTCCTGCACCCCGACCGCAACCTCGCGCTCGAGCTCGTGCGGGCGACCGAGGCGGCGGCCATCCGCGCGGTGCCGTTCATCGGGCGCGGCGACAAGAACGCGGCCGACGGCGCCGCCGTGGACGCGATGCGCAAGTTCCTCGGCACCGTCAACTTCGACGGCGTCGTCGTGATCGGCGAGGGCGAGAAGGACAAGGCCCCGATGCTCTACAACGGCGAGCACGTCGGCAACGGCCGCGGCCCCGCCTGCGACATCGCGGTCGATCCCATCGACGGCACCTCGCTGACCGCGTCGGGGCGGCGGAACGCGATCTCGATGATCGCTGCCGCCGACCGCGGCGCCATGCTCGACGCGCACACCGTGTTCTACATGGACAAGATCGTCACCGGTCCGGAGGGCATCGGCGTCGTCGACCTGCGGCAGAGCGTCGCGGAGAACATCCGGGCGCTGGCGAAGGCCAAGGGCAAGCCGGTGGGGGAGATGTCGATCGGCGTGCTCGACCGGCCGCGGCACGAGGGGCTGATCCAGGAGATCCGCGAGTCGGGTGCCGGCACACGGCTGCTGCTCGACGGCGACGTCGCCGGCGGCATCGACGCGGCCTCCTACGACGGACGACTGGACATGTGCATCGGCACCGGCGGATCGCCGGAGGGCGTCGCCACGGCGTGCGCGATCAAGGCGCTCGGCGGGCTGATCCAGACCCGGCTCGCGCCGAAGACGGACGAGGAGAAGCAGCACGGCCTCGACGCCGGGCTGCAGTTCGACCACGTTTACACGGCGGACGAGCTCGTGAAGGGCGACAACACCTTCTTCGTCGCGACCGGCGTGACCGACGGAAACCTGGTGTCCGGCGTCCGCCGCAAGGGCCCGGTCATCCGCACCGAGTCGATCGTGCTCCGCGCCCGCTCCGGCACCATCCGCCGCGTCATCGCGGACCACCTCGCCGAGAAGTGGCTCGACGGCGACGACTCGCTCTGACGCCTCCATACCGACGCATGGATGCTTGTGAGTGAGTGCTCACTCAGTCTAAGGTCGCACCCGTGGTGCTGCCGGAGGAGTTCGTGGAGGTGCGCGTCCGAGCGCGCCCGATGGCACCGGAGGAGCGCCGGGAGGCGATCCTCGACGCCGTCATCCCCGTGCTGCTCGAGCACGGGCGCGACGTCGGCAGCCGGCGCCTCGCCGAGGCGGCGGGCGTCGCCGAGGGCACGCTGTTCCGCGCGTTCGGCGACAAGGAGAGCCTGCTGCGGGCGGCCGGCGAGCGGTACTTCGATCCGCTGCCGGTGCGCGCGGCGCTCCGCGGCATCGACGCCGACCTCCCCGTGGAGGAGCGCATCGAGCTGGTGATCGCGCTGCTCCGGGGGCGCATGGACGGCATCATCCGGATGATGTCCGCCCTCCGCCTGCCGCCGGGCCCGCCGCCGATGCGGTCCCGACCGGGCGACCCCGGATGGGACTGGGTCGAGATCCTCGAGGAGCTGTTCGCGGCCGACGCCGACCGGCTCAGCATCCCGATCCGCGACCTCGCCTATGTGCTCCGGCTGCTCGCGTTCGGGGCGTCCATCCCCATGTTCAATGCACCGCACGAGTTCGGCACGCCCGAGCTCGCCCGACTCGTCGCCCACGGCGTGCTCCGCGAGCAGTCCGCGGCCGACGAACCGGTCACCGCCTCAGACCACCGGACGAAGGAGAGCTGACCATGCTCCTGCGGATCCTCGGGCGATTCCTCCGCCCCTCCGTGCCGCTCATCGTCGTCGTCATCGTGCTGCAGTTCGCGCAGTCGATGGCGTCGCTGTATCTGCCGAGCCTCAACGCCGACATCATCGACAACGGGGTGGTGAAGAACGACACCGGCTACATCGTCTCGACCGGCATGGTGATGCTCGGCATCACGCTCCTGCAGGTCGTCTGCTCGATCGCGGCCGTCTACGTCGGCTCCCGGATCGCCATGGGCTTCGGCCGGGACCTGCGCGGTGCGATCTTCGCCCGCGTCGCGGCGTTCTCGGAGCGCGAGGTGTCGCGCTTCGGCGCCCCGTCGCTCATCACCCGCACGACGAACGACGTGCAGCAGGTGCAGATGCTCGTGCTGATGAGCCTGACGATGCTCGTCTCGACGCCGATCCTCGCGATCGGCGGCGTCATCTCGGCGCTGCGGGAGGACACCACGCTGTCGTGGATCCTCGTGGTCGCGGTGCCCGTGCTGCTCATCGCGGTGGGCCTCATCATCACGCGGATGGTGCCGCAGTTCCGCCGGATGCAGGAGCGCATCGACACGGTGAACCGGGTGCTCCGCGAGCAGCTGACCGGCATCCGGGTGGTGCGCGCGTTCGTGCGCGAGCCGGTCGAGCTCGGCCGCTTCGCCTCGGCGAACCGCGACCTGACGGAGACGGCGACGATCGCGGGCCGGTGGTTCTCGCTGATGTTCCCGGTCGTGATGCTCGTGCTCAACGTCTCCAGCGTCGCCGTGCTCTGGTTCGGCGCCTACCGGATCGACGCCGGCGAGATGAAGATCGGCGCGCTCACCGCGTTCCTCACCTACCTCATCCAGATCCTCATGGCCGTGATGATGGCGACCTTCCTCGCCTTCCTGCTCCCGCGCGCCGCGGTCTCCTCCGACCGCATCGGCGAGGTGCTCGACACGGAGTCGACGGTGGGCCCGCCCGCCTCGCCCGTGACCGAGACCACGGGCGAGGGCACGGTCGAGCTGCGGGCGGCGACGTTCGCCTACCCGGGCGCGGACCAGCCCGTGCTGCGCGAGGTGTCGTTCACCGCGGCGCCCGGACGCACCACCGCGATCATCGGCTCGACCGGATCGGGCAAGACCACGCTCGTGAACCTGCTGCCGCGGCTGTTCGACGTGACCGGCGGCGCGGTGCTCATCGACGGCGTCGACGTGCGGGAGCTCGATCCCGACCTGCTCTGGGGGCGGATCGGGCTCGTGCCGCAGCGCGCCTACCTGTTCCGCGGCACGGTCGCGTCGAACCTGCGCTACGGCAACCCGGACGCCACGGACGAGCAGCTCTGGCGGGCGCTCGAGGTCGCGCAGGCCCGGGACTTCGTCGAGGAGATGGCGGACGGACTCGAGTCCGAGATCGCCCAGGGCGGCACGAACGTGTCGGGCGGGCAGCGGCAACGGCTCGCGATCGCCCGGGCGCTCGTGAAGCGGCCGGAGATCTACGTGTTCGACGACGCGTTCAGCGCGCTGGATACGGCGACGGATGCGCGGCTGCGCGCGGCGCTCGCGCGCGAGGCGTCCGGGGCGACCCTCATCGTCGTCGCCCAGCGCGTGTCGACCATCGTCGACGCGGACGAGATCCTCGTGCTCGAGGACGGCGAGGTCGTCGGACGCGGAACCCATGAGGAGCTGCTGGAGAGCTCGGCGGAGTACGCCGAGATCGTCTCGAGCCAGCTCTCGATCGAGGAGGCGGCATGAGCTTCGGAGGACCGCAGCGTCCCGCGCAGAAGAGCCTGGACTTCGGGCCGTCGTTCCGCCGCCTGCTCGGGCGGCTCCTCCCCGAGCGCGGACCGCTCGTGCTGGTCGTGCTGCTCGGCGTGCTCGGCGTGCTGCTGTCGGTCGTCGGGCCGAAGGTGCTCGGCCAGGCGACCAACCTCATCCTCGGCGGCGCGGTCGGCTCGACCATGCCGGCCGGCGCCACGAAGCAGCAGGTGATCGACGGGCTGCGTGCGAGCGGCGACGGCGCGCAGGCGGACTTCCTCCGCGGGCTCGACTTCACGCCGGGCCAGGGCATCGACTTCGCGGCGCTCCAGCTCGTGCTCGGCATCGTGCTCGCGCTCTACGTGCTCTCGAGCATCTTCATGTGGCTGCAGGGCTACGTGCTCAACGGCGTGACGCAGCGCACCGTGTACCGCCTGCGCGAGGACGTCGAGGAGAAGATCCACCGCCTTCCGCTGTCGTACTTCGACCGGATGCCGCGCGGCGACCTGCTCAGCCGGGTCACGAACGACATCGACAACGTCTCGCAGAGCCTGCAGCAGACCCTGAGCCAGGCGCTGACCTCGATCCTCACGGTCGTCGGCGTGCTCGTGATGATGTTCGTCATCTCGCCGCTGCTCGCGGTGATCGCGCTGGTCACGGTGCCGCTGAGCATCCTCGTGACGACGCTGATCGCGAAGCGGTCGCAGAAGCTGTTCGTGGCGCAGTGGCAGCACACGGGCGAGCTCAATGCGCAGATCGAGGAGGCCTACTCCGGTCACGCGCTGGTGAAGGTCTTCGGCCGGCACCGCGAGGTGGAGGCGGATTTCGGCGCGAAGAACGACGAGCTGTTCCGCGCCAGCTTCGGCGCCCAGTTCATCAGCGGCATCATCATGCCCGCGATGATGTTCATCGGGAACCTCGTCTACGTCGCGATCGCGGTCGTCGGCGGCATCCTGGTGGGCGGCGGATCGATGACGCTCGGCGACGTGCAGGCCTTCATCCAGTACTCGCGGCAGTTCACCCAGCCGCTGACCCAGCTCGGCTCGATGGCGAACCTGCTGCAGTCGGGTGTGGCGAGCGCGGAGCGCGTGTTCGAGCTGCTCGACGCGGATGAGCAGACCGAGGACCCGGCCTCGCCGTCGACGCCCGCGGCCCGCGGCGGCCGGCTCGCGTTCGAGGACGTCTCGTTCAGCTACACCCCCGAGAAGCCCCTCATCGAGCACCTCGACCTCGTCGCCGAGCCGGGACAGACGGTCGCGATCGTCGGGCCGACCGGCGCCGGCAAGACCACGCTCGTGAACCTCGTCATGCGCTTCTACGAGCCGCAGTCCGGGCGCATCACACTCGACGGCGTCGACATCGCCGACATGACCCGCGACGACCTCCGCGGCCGCACCGGCATGGTGCTGCAGGACACCTGGCTGTTCGCGGGCACCATCCGCGCGAACATCGCCTACGGACGACCGGACGCGACGGAGGGGGAGATCCTCGCCGCGGCGGAGGCCGCGTTCGTCGACCGGTTCGTGCACTCGCTGCCGGACGGCTACGACACCCTGCTCGACGACGACGCCTCGAACATCAGCGCCGGCGAGAAGCAGCTGCTCACGATCGCGCGGGCGTTCCTCGCCCGGCCGAGCGTGCTCATCCTCGACGAGGCGACGAGCTCGGTCGACACCCGCACCGAGCTGCTCGTGCAGCGCGCGATGGGCGAGTTGCGCAAGGACCGCACCAGCTTCGTGATCGCCCACCGGCTCTCGACGATCCGGGATGCCGACCTGATCCTCGTGATGGAGTCGGGCTCGATCGTGGAGCAGGGGACGCACGAGCAGCTGCTCACCTCGGGCGGGGCGTACGCCCGGCTCTACCAGGCGCAGTTCGCCGCGCCGGTCGATGGCGAGGAGGCCGGAGTCACGGCCGGTGCCGGTGTTCCTGGCGGGACCGGTGTTCCGGGCGGTGCCGGGGCTGCCGCCGGCGGCGGTTCCCGTCCCGCGAAGGACTCGGCGCGGCGGCGCTCCTAGGCGCGGCGGCGCTCGTCGCGCCCGGCGGGCTCGTCGAGGTCGAGCTCGAGGCCGGCGAGTCCGAGGTCGAGCTCGTCGCGCTCGGTGCCGGCGAGCGCCAGCCGGCGCTCCGCCGCGATGCGTGCGGCGCGATCCGGCTCGGCCGCGGGCGCGGACTCTGCCGGCTCGGCATCGATCGCCTCGGGTGCGGCGGCCGGCGTCGCTGCGGGAACGGGCTCGGCGGCGGTGTCGTCGTCCGACGCTGCGTCGCGCTCGGTCAGCTCGGGGGCGGTCAGCTGCTTCGGCTGGGTCTCGATCGCCTTGGGTGCGGCCAGGACCTTGCTCTCGTCGAGCTGGTCGAGCTTGCGCGCGGTGACGAGCACCCGGTTCTCGAGGGAGCTGGCGAACTCGTTGTAGCGCTTGACGCTCGTCTCGAGCGAGCGGCCGAGCTTGTCCGCATGCTCCGACAGGGTGCCGAGGCGGGAGTAGAGCTCCTTCGCGAGGTCGAACAGCTTCTTCGCGTCCTCGGTGAGCACGTCCTGCTGCCACGTGAACGCGACGGTCTTCAGCACCGCCCAGAGGTTCACAGGGCTGGCCAGCGCGATCCGCTTGCCGAAGGCGTAGTCGAGCAGGGTCGGGTCCTGCTCGAGCGCCGCCGAGAGCAGCGACTCGCTCGGGATGAACGCGACCGTGAACTCCGGGCTCGCGTCGAGACCGGCCCAGTACGTCTTGCTCGAGAGCGCGTCGACGTGCGCCTTGACCTGCTTCGCGTGCGCGGCCAGCAGACTGCGCCGGCGCGCCTCCTCCTCGCCGGTGGCCGTCGCCGGGATGGCGCTCGCCTCGAGGTAGGAGTTGTAGGGCACCTTCGCGTCGACCGCGATCGACTTGCCGCCCGGCAGGCGGACGGTCATGTCCGGGCGTCCGGCGCCGGCATCCGAGGTGATGGACGACTGCAAGTGGAAGTCGACGCGGTTGGTGAGCCCTGCCGCCTCGACGACGTTGCGGAGCTGCGTCTCGCCCCAGACGCCGCGAGTGGCGTTGTTGCGCAGGGCGCTCGCGAGCGACTCGGCGGTCGCGCGGAGGCGCTCCTCGCTCTCGGCTGCGGAGCGCAGCTGCTGCGAGAGCTGCCCGTGCTGCTGGGAGCGCTGCGTCTCGAGCTCGGTGACCTTCTGCTGCATCGTGCGGAGCGTCTCCTGCACGGGGGTGAGCGCCTGCAGCACCTTCGACTCCTGGCGCTCGGCGCTCGTGCGCTCCTCCGCCTCGGCGCGCGTGCGGTCGAGCAGCTCGCGGTACTGGTCCTGCGCGGCGATGAGCTGCTCGCGCAGTCCGTCGAGCCCGGCCTGCGAGCGGGCCAGATCCGCCTCGATCTCGCCGCGCACGGTGAGCGCCTCCTCGCGCGCCCTGGCCAGCTCCAGCTGGTGGCGGGCCTCGGCGACGCGCGGGTCCTCCAGCGGCTCGACGGCCTCGGCGGGCGCGGCGGCGGCGCGGGACCGGAGCACGACGACCGTCGCGACGGCGCCGACGACGAGGCCGAGCACGAGTCCGACGATCAGGGTGAGGAGGTCCATGCCGACAGTGTCGCGGAGCCCGCCGACATCGTCCGGGTCCCGCGCCGGGCTCCGGCATCCCGACGGCGCGACTGCCGCGTCATCTCGCTGTCGCCGCGCGATATCGGCCACGGGTCGAGGGACGGCGCGGCGATCACCGCAGGAGAACGACCTCAGCTCACCGCCGCGTAGCCCAGCCCGCCGCGCGGGTTGGAGGCCGCGAACACGCCGCCGCGCGGGTCGACGCCGACGGCCGACAGGCGGCCCAGTGTCCACGGTCCGGCGACCGTCACCTCGTGGCCCCGGCGGCGCAGCTCGGCGATCACGTCGTCGCCGACCCGCGACTCGACCACGAGCCCGGCCGGCTCGCGCACCCGCGGCGCGAACGACGACACGAGGTCGGTGACGTGGAACGCCGGGGCGTCGATCGCGGCCTGCGCGCCGTAGCCGCCGACGATCCGGCGCAGCAGGTAGAGCAGCTGCCACTGGTCCTGCTGGTCGCCG
This sequence comes from Schumannella sp. GW821-FHT10F01, assembly GCF_058809295.1. Taxonomy (NCBI): domain Bacteria; kingdom Bacillati; phylum Actinomycetota; class Actinomycetes; order Micrococcales; family Microbacteriaceae; genus Schumannella; species Schumannella sp. GW821-FHT10F01. Next base: position 55,094 of record NZ_JBXASM010000008.1, on the reverse strand, counting down.
CCGGGCGTGCCGAGGGCCTCCGCCGGCGCCCCGTCGCGCAGCAGCATCGTCGGGCTCAGCGTGCTGCGCGGCCGCACGCCCGCGCGCAGCGCCGACGGCGACGCCGGGTCGAGCCAGGTCATCTGCAGCCGCGAGCCGAGGCAGAACCCGAGCCCGGGCACGGCGGGCGACGACTGCAGCCAGCCGCCGGACGGCGTCGCCGACACGAGCGTGCCCCAGCGGTCGATCACGTCGAGGTGGCAGGTGTCGCCGCGGGTCGCGCCGTCGCGTCCGACCGTCGGCTCCCCGGTCGCGGCGGACGCGGATCCGGATGCCGCCGGTGGCGCCGACGACGCGGAGCCCGCCCCGCGCGGCAGCCACGGCGCCGGTCCGCCGGGCGACCCCGGTCGGAACTCGCGGGACGCCGTCGCGCCGATGAGCGCGCGCCGCGCCGCCGCGTACGGGGGATCGAGCAGCTCGTCGAGCGGCACCGCGACGGCCTCCGGGTCGCCGTACCAGGCGTCCCGGTCGGCCAGCGCGAGCTTCAGCGCCTCCGCGATCGTGTGGATGCCGTCCGCCGTCGAGGGGTCGAGCAGCTCGTCCGGCAGCCCGTCGAGGATCGCGAGGGCCTGCAGCAGCACCGGACCCTGCGTCCATGGACCGGCCTTCGCCACCTCCACCCCGCGGAACGACCGGACGACGGGCGGCTCGGTGCGGGTGCGGTGGACCGCGGCATCCGCGGCCGTGATGACCCCGGCGTGGCGCCGTCCGTCCGAGTGGATCAGCGGTGTGCGCGCGAAGGCCTCGACCTCGTTCGCGATCGGGCCGTCCCATTCGGCTCGGGCGGCGGCGATGCGCGCGACGCGGCCGTCCGTGCCGGCCCGCGGGACGGCACCCGTGTCGCCGCTCCCGTCCTCGCCAACGCCCACGCCGTCGCCGGCGTCCAGCAGCCGCCGGATGGTCGCGGCCCACTGCGGATTCCGCACGAGCTCACCCGGCTCGGGGAGGCGCCCCTCCGGCATCCACAGCGCCGCGGACGTCGGCCACTCGCCCTCGAACAGCTCCCGAACGGCGCGCAACGTGGCGACGACGCGCTCCTGGATCGGATGCCCGTCCCGGGCGTAGGCGAGGGCCGGCGCGAGCACGTCCGCGAGCTCCCAGGTGCCGTGCTCGGCGAGCAGGTCGAGCCAGGCGGGCACGGCGCCGGGCACCGCGGCGGCGAGGAAGCCGGCGCCGGGCACCTCGTCGAGGCCCTCCTCGACGTAGTGCTCGAGCGTCGCGGCGGCCGGCGCGGACCCCTGTCCGCTCACGACCACCGGGGCGCCGCCGCGCACCGAGAGGATCGCGGTGAGGTCGCCGCCGGGTCCGTTGAGGTGCGGCTCGACGACGTGGAGCACGAACGCGGTCGCCACCGCCGCGTCGACGGCCGTCCCGCCGCGCTCGAGCACGCTCTGCCCGGCGGCGGTGGCGAGCCAGTGCGTCGAGGCGACGCCGCCGCTCGTGCCGCGCAGCTCGGGTCGGGTGGTGAACGGATCCGGGGGAGTGAAGCTCACCCGCCCACGCTAGGCGCGGATGCCCGCACCGGCGCCGGTCGCGGAGGCGGTCGTCAGGTCGACAGCGGCGGCGGGGCCCATCCGCCCGGACCGAGCACCGTGGTGCGCGGGGCGGAGGAGGCGACACGGCGCGACTCGGCCGGCACGCCGACCGCCGCGCCGGAGGCGGACGACGGGGAGGTGACGAGCGGCACCGTGCGCGAGACGCGGACGCCGGCGGCCTCCGCGAGGCCGGGCAGGTCGTCGACGCCGTAGCGGTCGGCCGCGTGGATCATGATCGCGGCGCAGGCCTCGGCGTCGGCGGTCGCGTCGTGGTGGCGGAAGTCGTCGAAGCCGGCGGCCGTCGCGACCGACGGGAGGCGGTAGCTGTCGAGCGTGTACGTGCGGCGCGAGACCTGCAGGCTGCACACGTAGCCGATGGCCGGGGTCTCGACGAAGGTGGCGGCGCAGGCGGCCTTGATGACGCCCATGTCGAAGCCGGCGTTGTGCGCCACCATGAGGTCGCCCTCGGCGAAGGCCAGGAGGTCGGGCAGCTGCTCGGTCCAGAGCATCGCGTCGACCACGTCGGCGGCCATGATGCCGTGGATGCGCACGTTCCACTCCACGAACGCGTCGTGGCCGGCCGGCGGCTTGATCAGCCAGCCGACCCGGTCGACGATCCGGCCGTCGCGCACCTTGACGAGGCCGACGGAGCACGCGGAGGCGTTGGAGGAGTTCGCGGTCTCGAAGTCGATCGCGGTGAAGTCCAGCGCCATGGGGGAAGCGTCACACGCGCGTCCGACGCCGCCGGGGAGCCGCGCCGCGTGGCGCCGGATCGCCGGACCACAGCCCGGGGGAGCGGCGTACCGTCGGGAGGGTGACCGATGACGCGCTGAAGGCGGAGCAGGCGAGCTCGTTCGACCGGGAGGCGGCGCTCTACGAGCGCGCGCGGCCGTCGTATCCCGACGCGGCGGTCGACTGGCTCCTCGCGCCGCGCGAGGGGAGTCCGCCGTTGCGCCGGGTGCTCGACCTCGGCGCCGGCACCGGCAAGTTCACGGCCTCGCTCGCGGCGCGCGGACTCGACGCGATCGCGGTCGACCCGTCCGAGCGGATGCTGGAGCAGCTGCGCGGGAGCGTGCCGGGCGTGGAGACGCTGGTCGGCACGGCGGAGCGCATCCCGCTGCCCGACGAGAGCGTCGACGCCGTGTTCGCCGCGCAGGCCTGGCACTGGGTCGACCAGGAGCGGGCGGCGCCCGAGGTGGCGCGCGTGCTCAAGCCGGGCGGCGAGCTCGGCCTCATCTGGAACGACCGCGACAACCGCGTGCCATGGGTCGCGCGGCTCACCGCGGTGATGGGGTCGAGCGAGGCGGAGCGCTCGCAGGAGACGCCGACCGTCGTCCCGGGCCCGTTCGGGCCGACCTCGCAGGCCGTCTTCGAGTGGGAGCGGCCGATGACGCCCGAGGGGCTCGTCGAGCTCGCCCTGTCGCGCAGCTACATCATCACGGCGACGCCCGAGCGCCGCGACGAGGTGATCGCCGGCATCCGGGAGCTGCTCGCGACCGATCCGGACCTCGCCAAGCGGGACGCGTTCGCCATGCCGTACCGCACGAACGTGTTCCGCGCGCACCGCTGACGCGGAGTCCGGGCCCCGCGGTCGGGGGCGCCGCATCCCCGCCGGTACGCTGGGGCACCGTGGCTCTCACCATCGGCATCGTCGGACTGCCCAATGTCGGCAAGTCGACGCTCTTCAACGCCCTGACGAAGAACAGCGTGCTCGCGGCGAACTACCCGTTCGCCACCATCGAGCCGAACGTCGGCGTCGTGAACCTGCCGGACCCGCGGCTCCAGGTGCTCTCCGACCTGTTCTCGAGCGAGCGGATCGTGGCCGCGACGGTGTCGTTCGTCGACATCGCCGGCATCGTGAAGGGCGCGAGCGAGGGCGAGGGGCTTGGCAACCAGTTCCTCGCGAACATCCGCGAGGCCGACGCCATCGCGCAGGTGGTGCGGGCGTTCACCGACGGCGACGTCATCCACGTCGCCGGGTCGGTCGACCCGCAGGGCGACCTCGACACCATCAACACCGAGCTCATGCTCGCCGACCTGCAGACCCTCGAGAAGGCGGTCGTACGGCTCGAGAAGGAGGTCCGCGGCAAGAAGGCGGACCCGGCCGTGCTCGCCGCGGCGCAGGCCGCCCAGGCCTCCCTGGGCGAGGGCACGCCGCTGTCGCAGGCGAAGGGCATCGAGCTGCCGCTGCTCAAGGAGCTCGGGCTGCTCACCGCCAAGCCGGTCATCTACGTCTTCAACGTCGACGAGGGCATCCTCGGTGACGCGGGGCGGATGGCGGAGCTCGCGGCGATCGTCGCGCCCGCCCAGGCCGTCTTCCTCGACGCGAAGATCGAGTCCGAGCTCATCGACCTCGACCCCGAGGACGCCGCCGAGCTGCTCGCGTCGACCGGGCAGACCGAGAGCGGACTCGACCAGCTCGCCCGCATCGGCTTCGACACCCTCGGCCTGCAGACGTATCTCACGGCGGGTCCGAAGGAGTCGCGCGCGTGGACCGTGCCGAAGGGCGCGAAGGCGCCGCAGGCCGCCGGCGTCATCCACACCGACTTCGAGAAGGGCTTCATCAAGGCGGAGGTGATCGGCTACGACGACCTCGTCGCCGCCGGCTCCGTCGCCGAGGCCCGCTCCCACGGCAAGGCCCGCATCGAGGGCAAGGACTACGTCATGCAGGACGGCGACGTGGTGGAGTTCCGCTTCAACGTGTGACGCGGCCGGTGATCCGGCATGGCGACGTGGTGGAGCCTCGCACTCGTGACGCTCGGGTCGCGGTGCTTGACTGGAGCATGGCCGCGTCACCGATGTTCCCGCTCGGATCGGTCCTGTTCCCCGGTGTGCCCGTCCCACTGCGGGTGTTCGAGCCCCGGTACCTGATGCTGATCGGGCGGCTGCTCGACGAACAGGAAGCCGACTCCGAGTTCGGCGTCGTCCTGATCGAGCGCGGACACGAGGCCGGGGGCGGCGACCAGCGCGCCTCGGTGGGGACGATGGCACGTCTGGTGAGCGTGGCCGCGGGCGCCGACGATCTGCTCATCCTGGGCCTGGGCACCCGGCGGTTCTCCGTCGAGCGGTGGCTCGACGACGACCCGTATCCCCGAGCCGAGCTGTCGATGCTGCCGGAGCTGGAGTGGTCCGAGGCGCTCGCGCCGCTCCGGTCCGAGGCGGAAGCGGTGGTCCGACGCATCATCGCCCGCATCGCGGAGCCGCAGACGGATGCCGACCTCGAGCTGTCCGACGATCCCGTCACGTCCGCGTGGCAGCTCGCGGCGATCGCCCCGCTGGGCGAGTACGACCGGTACACCCTGTTGAAGTCCACGTCGATGGCAGGCCTCCTCCGTCAGGTGATCGATCTGACCCTCGAGGCCGAGGAGCTCTGGTCTGCTGAGTGAGGCGTCGGACCTGGCTTCGATGCGCACACCATCCCGCCGAATTCCGGTTCGACGGAGACCCCGAGTCGCCCCGACGGGCTAGCGTCTCGGCATGGCACGACGGCGACGACCTCCAGAGCTGCGGGACTGGGCGCGGATCGTCGACCGCGAGTGGCGGCTCATGCTCGTCTCCGGCGAGGTGCTGACGCCGCGGCGCGAGCTCTCCGTCGCGGAAGCGCGTGCGCTCGCCGTCGGGATGTCCGTCTACTACCTCGGGTATCGCATCTCCGTGCGGCAGCTCACGGGTGATCGGGTCGCCATCGCCCGCGAGCTCGCGCTGTCGCGCGATGACGTCGATGGTCCGGACTACAACCTGTTCCACCTGTTCCGCGGCGATCGGGGCACCGACGCCGTCGTGATCGACCACCAGCACTGAGCTCGCGACCGCCCGTGCACCCCGAGCGGGGAATGGACGACGTGGGGATCAGCCGTCAGCCTGAGGGCATGAGGGAGCACAGGCTGCGGGAGCAGCGATCGCATGCCGCATAGCGCCGGCGCCCGTCCGCGTCCTCGCAGTCGCGCCTGGCCGCGCATCGTCGGATGGATCGTTCCCGTGCTCGGCGTCGCGGTCTTCGCCGTGCTGGCGCTCGTCAGCCTCGGTCTCGGCGTGGCCGGCCTCGTCGACCTCCGCGAGCCGACGCTGCACGGCACCTTCATCGAGGAGAGCTGCGGCGAGTGGCATTTCTCGAAATGGCAGGGCGCGGTCTGCACGAGCCGCGGCATCTGGATCAGCGACGACGGCCGGACGACGCTGCGCGACATCCGCCTTGATGGCACGGTCGGGGAGGACCGCACCGTCCGGGCGACCTACCGGCCGACCGGGCTCCTCAACGACCGCGACTCGGGACGCGTCCACGCCGAGGGGCTCGAGGTCCTCTCGCTCCTGACCCCGTGGGGGCTTCTCGTCCTGTGCGTGGCGATCGGCGGCGGGCTGCTGGCTCGCGCGGCGAGCGCGAATCCCTGGCGGGTGGCGCGCACCCGACCCCGCCCCCGGCGACGTCGCCGCGCTGCCCAGGACCTGCCCAGCGCGCCCCGCTAGCCTGGGGGCCGGACGGCAGCGATCCGTCCACCGGACGAGGGCTCCCCGTACCCGGCCATGACCGACGGGCTGAAACGAGCATCGTCGTGTACTGGATCGTCCTCATCGTCTCGGGCCTGCTGGAGGCCGTCTGGGCCACCGCGCTCGGCCGCAGCGCCGGCTTCACCAAGCTCGCGCCGACCATCGTGTTCGGCGTCGGCATCGTCGCGAGCATGGCCGGGCTCGCGTTCGCGATGCGCGGCATCCCGATCGGCACGGCGTACGCCGTCTGGGTCGGCATCGGCGCGGCGCTCACCGTCGGCTTCGCGATGGCGACCGGCGCCGAGAGCGTCTCGGTGCTGAAGGTGCTGCTGATCCTCGGCCTCGTCGGCTGCGTCGTCGGGCTGAAGCTCGTCGGCGACGCGCACTGAGTCCGGTGCGGACCCCCGGACGGAGCATCCGGCGCCTTGATCGCGCATCGCAGTCGGCAACCGGGATCTTCCGCCGCCGTGTCCGCGCGGCGGCGCGCTAGCCTGCCCGGCATGTCCTCGCGAATCCGACGCCTTGAGCGCGCCCGGGACTCCGGCCGCTATGTGCGCATCACCCGGAGCCCGCGCTACGCGGACACCATCGACGGGCTCGTCGTCGGTCTCGGACGCCGCTGGGCGCTGATGGTCGAGGCGCAGGACGGCGGCGTGCCCGGCGGACTCATCGCGGTCCGGATCGCCGACGTCCGGACCGTCGAACGGGACCGCTCGTTCCAGAGCGACTACGCCGCGACGCTGCCCGGCTGGCCGCCGGTCTCACCCAGCGGCGTCGATCTCGACTCGAGCCGCGGCCTGCTCGAGTCGCTCGCCGCGCTCCACCCGCTGATCGGCATCGAGAGGGAGCGGAAGCGCAAAGGCATGTGGATCGGCGTGGTCGACGAGCTGCAGGGTGCCTGGCTATGGCTGCACGAGGTGCGTCCCGATGCAACCTGGCACGACGTGCCGCGCGGGTACCGGCGGCGGACGATCACGAAGGTGCAGGCCGACAGCGCCTACCAGCGCGGCCTCTGGGTGATGTCGCAGGCTTCGGCACCGACGTCGTGAACGCGACCGTCGCCGACGACCCGTTCGCGCGCGTGCTGCTCCCGATCGACGGATCGCCGTCGGGCTTCCGCCTCGACGGCCGCGACCGGTGGTTCTGGTGGGGGACTCGGGCCGACGGGTCCGGCCGCGACGCGATCGCGACGCTGGACGGGCGCAGCATCGCCTTCCGATCGGCGGCCGAGTGCGCCGAGTTCGCCTCGGCGCGAGGATGGCCGGCGATCGAGGACGGATGGGTTCCCGAGCCGGAGGCGTCGGAGCTCGACCCTCCAGGGTTCGTGGACCTGGACCCGATCGCGGATTGGCTGGCGCACCGTCGCACCGTGCTCGATCCCGCCGCCGCGCTCGACACGCTCAACTTCTCCCTCGACGTGCCGCCGTTCTCCGCGCAGGAGCCGGTGCGCACCGGCGCGACTCAGGACCGCTGCTACGAGAAGCTGTTCGCCGCGTCGGTGCCATGGGTCTTCGACCTCGAGTCGTACTCGCCGCGCTGGTCGCCCCACGAGCTCCGAGTACTGCGGCGGATGCTGACGCGAGCGGCCGCGCACCTGCGTGCCGCGCTCCGCGACGCGATTCGCGCGGCGCCCGATCCAGGGGCCTGAGCGGCGCCGTCCCGCCCCCGCTCCTCACCCGGCCGAGTACGCCGTCCCGGCGATCTCGTGCTCCATGTCCGAGTCGAGCGGGAACACCGGCCGCACCACCCGCGTCCACTCGAGCGTCTCGAAGTCCATCGCGCCGGCGCCCGGGCTGCGCAGCAGGATGAAGCGGCCGGCCGCGTCCTCGAGCTGCGGCAGCAGGTAGCCGAACTTCAGCACGTAGACGGCGTGCGAGGTCGGATCGATGCCCATCGCGCGGAGGTGATCCGGCTGGCTGACGTAGAGGCGCACGGCGTGCAGGGTCACCAGGGTCGTGCCGATCCGGAGCCGCACCCAGGCGCCCTCCGAGCGGGTCGGCGTCGAGCTGGACGGGTCGGGATCGGGGATGACGAGGGCGTCCGCGAACGCCTCCACCACCGCATCCACCCGGTGCGACGACCGCGGGACGGATCGGTGCTCGGCGCCGAGGTCGATCGACACCGTCGCGCCGACGCCGGCCGCCATGCACGCCGCGACGGTCTCGGGCGCGTAGATGCCGGCGACCACCGCGTCGTCGAGCTCCGGCATCCCGAGCAGGGTGGTGAGCACGATCGTGCTGTCGCCGCCCGCCCCGGCGCTCACGTTGTCGCCCGAGTCGGTGACGTACACGGGTCGATCGGAGGCCGGCGCGGCCGCCGCCGTCAGCAGCCCGTCGACCACCTCCCGGTTCTCCATGTGCAGCCCGAACTCGTGCCGGCGCGCCCACACGTCGGCCGCGATCCGCTCGGCGACGTCCCGCGCGAGCGCCGGGTCGTCGTCCGTGATCACGACCGCCTGCGTGCCGACCCACGGCCGGTCGTTCCAGCCGAAGCCGAGCAGGATCGTCGAGCGGATGACGCCCGGGATCCGGTCGTACTCCTCCAGCGAGCCCCACAGCGACCCCGCCGGCTCGTGGGTCGTCATCGACTTCTCACCCGGGATGTGCATCGGCAGGTGCACGTAGGCGCGAGTCGGCCGGGTCGTGCCGCGGGCCGCGTCGAGCACCTGGCGGGCGACCTCGGCACCGCACTCGAACTGATCGCGGTGGGGCGCCGTGCGGAGCCCGCTGACGGCCTGCAGCTCGTCGAGCATCGCGGCGGAGAGCTGCCCGTGCATGTCGAACGGGATGCCGATGGCGGTGTGCTCGCCGACCGCGGCGCGCGCGGCGAGGGTGAAGCGCGTGTCGCCGTGGTCGTCCGCTCCGTCGATCTCGAGCGCGCCGTGGTTGAGCAGCACGAGCCCGTCGAGCGGGCCGGCGTCGCGGAGCGCGGCGAGGATCTCGGTCGACACCGCGTCGTAGTAGTCCGCGTCGATGCTGCCGCCGGAGAGCGACCGGGCGAAGACGAGCGGCACGACCTCGACATCCGGCGCCGCGTCGAGCACCTCGAGGGCGCCGAGAACCGTGCGGTAGTTCGTCACCGAACGCAGCTCCTCGCCGCGCGACACCTCCGTGGAGGCGGCGTCGGTGAGGAAGGGCGAGCGGGTCATGGCCTCCTGCACCCAGCCGGCCAGCGCGATCCTCAGGGTCATCGTCTCTCCTCGCGGTCGTGCGCGGCATCGCCCGCGGCGTGCATTGCGCAAAGTTTGCGCAATGGTATCCCAGAGCGCGCTGCGCGCGTCACCCGCGTCCGGCCGTGCCACGCTTGATGCGATGAGCACCGCGCCCGAGACCGGCACCCCGGCACCGACCCCGCACCCGGCACTGCACCCGTCGACCCTGGCCGTGACGGCCGGACGACCAGATCCGTCGCCCGACGCGCCGCTGAACACGCCGGTCGTGTTCGCGTCCACCTACATCGCCGAGGGCGAGCTCGAGTACGGACGCTTCGGCAACCCGACCTGGACGGCGCTGGAGGACGCGATCGGCGCGCTCGAGGGCGGGCGCGCGCTCATCCTGGCCTCCGGGCTCGCGGCCGTGAACGCCGTGCTCGCGACGCTCGAGCCGGGTGCCCGCGTCGTCGCGCCGCGGCACGCGTATCTCGGGTCGCTCACGCAGCTCGACGAGGGGCAGCAGCGCGGACTGCTCACCCGCGAGTACGTCGACATCGAGGACACGGCCGCCGTGCTCGCCGCGATCGACGGACTCGGCGCCGGCGACCTGCTCTGGCTCGAGTCGCCCACGAATCCGGCCCTCGAGGTGGCCGACCTGCCGGCGCTCCTCGGCGCGGCGCGCGAGCGCGGCATCCGCACGGTCGTCGACAACACGTTCGCGACCCCGGTGCTGCAGCGCCCGCTCGAGCACGGCGCCGACGTCGTGCTCCACTCCGCGACGAAGTTCCTCTCCGGCCACAGCGACGCGGTCATGGGCGCGCTGGTCACGCGCGACGACGCGCTGCGCGACCGCCTCGCGAACCGACGCTCGATCCTCGGGGCGACGCCGGGGCCGATGGAGGCCTACCTCGTGCTGCGCGGCCTGCGCACGCTCGCGCTGCGCGTCGAGCGCGCCTCGGCGAACGCGGCCGACCTCGTGGAGCGGATGAGCGGCCACCCGGCGCTCGCCGAGCTGCGCTATCCGGGCTTCGGCGCGATCGTGGCGCCCGTGCTGGCGGATGCGGCGTCCGCGGACCGCTTCGTCGGCGCAGTGCGGCTCGCCCGGCATGCCACCAGCCTCGGCGGTGTGGAGACGACCCTCGAGCGCCGCCGCCGCTGGCCCGGCGAGGTGACGACCATCCCCGAGGGCCTCGTGCGCATCTCGGTCGGCGTCGAGCATGTCGACGACCTCGCCGCCGACCTCCTCCAAGCCCTCGACGTCGCGGCGGGCTGACCGCATCCCCGCGCGCCGCGGGCGCGGCAGGATGACGGCATGAGCGACTCGACCGGACGCGCCTCCGCCGATGGCGCCGCCGCACAAGCCGCGGCCGCAGCACGGGCCGTGCTCGCCGACGCCGCCGCGCGGCTCGCCTCCGGCGGCGCCCGGGACGAGCTGCTCGCGGAGCGGGTCGTGCCGAAGCCGGTGCTCGGCGTGCGGCGAGGTCCGCGGCTGCGTCCGCTCGGCCGGGTGTGGCGGCTCGGCGTGCTGCTCCTCGGCGCCGACGGGTCGCTGCGCGCGACCGGCGAGATCATCCGGGCCGGCGATCCCGGGCACTCGGCGCTCCAGTCCGCGCTCGCGACGGAGCGCCGAGAGCTGCGCGTTATGGCGCAGCGGGTCGGCATCCCCGACGGCGAGACCGTGAACCTCGACGCGCGGCCGCTCGATCCGGACGCCCCGACCGACCCGCTCGTGCCGGGCGAGCGCGACGGGATTCCCGTGCTGCTCGTGCGGTGGACGCCGCACTCGGCCTCCGACCCGATCCCGCTCGCGGCCTACGTGGCGGAGCGGGTCGAGCTGCTCGTGTCGCCGCCGGAGGGCGCGAGCTGAGCCCGCGTCCTACCCTCGGAGCGTGAGCGAGAACCGCCTGCCCCCGGGTTGGGCCACCCCGAGCGTCGGCGCCTGGACCGGCAGCGCCGCGATGGCCGTCGCCGTGCTGACCGTGCTCGAGTTCGTGATCCGGCAGGTCACGGTCGGCGCCCGCCCCGGGCTCGAGGAGGGCGACGCGCTCGTCGACTTCACCGCGCAGACCGGCGCCGGAACCCTCGGCGTGATCCTCGTCGACACGTTCCTCATGGCCGCGATCCTCGTGTTCCTCGCCGGCTTCCGGCAGATCATCACGCAGTCGCGCCCCGACGTGCAGTGGATCGCCGATCTCGCGTTCGCCTCCGGGGTCGCCTACGTCGCGGTCACGCTCGTCGGCGACGGGATGGAGGCCGGCGCCGCGCTCGACGCGGGCGCCCCGGGCGGCGGCGATCCGTCCGTCATCCGGGCCCTCACCGTCGGCCACGCGATGCTGTTCGGCTCGATCGGCTGCGTGCTCACGGCGCTCGTCTCGGCCGCGTCCGGCTATCTCACGCTGCTCTCCGGCGCCCTGCCGCGCTGGACGGGCCTGCTCGCGCTCGCCGTCGCCGCCGCGAACCTCGTCGCCGTCGGCACCGCCTTCGGCGGCACGGACGACACGTCGTTCCACTCCGCCGGCGGCTGGGGGACGGCGCTGCTCGCGACGTTCCCGTGGCTGATCTGGGTGGTCGTCGTCGGGGTGGTCGTCATCCGCGAGCGCCGCGCGCATCTCGACCGCGCCCGCACCGCGGCGATCCGCATCGTGGAGCCGTGACCGGGGGCTGACGCTCAGGCTGATCCTCGTATCCTGTGGCGGTGACCAGCCCCAGCACCGTGCGCCGCCCCGTGCAGCGCAGCCGGCTGTTCATGGGCGCCGTCGGCGTCGTCGCGCTGATCCTCGCCATCGCGAACTCGGCCGCCTCGGTCGGCTTCCCGGTCGGCTTCCAATGGCAGCGCGTGATCAACGCCCTGCTCACCGTCGATATGCTCGTCGTGTTCCTGGTGCTGCTCGCCGCCGTGCTCATCGGCACCCGCCGTGACGCGCAGCGTGCCGAGCTCGTCGGCGCGGTCATCGACCAGCAGGGTCAGGATGCGCTGCCGCCCGCCCCGGGACCGGGGGTGCTCGCGCCGATCGGCCTCGTGCTCGGCGCGATGGACTGGGTGCTCTGGCTGGTCTTCGGGTTCCCGGGGCTGCTGCACGCCCTCCTCGTCCGCAGCGAGGGCTACCTGCTCGCCGCCATCCCGATGACGCTGTTCGCCCCGCTGCTCGTGCTCGGCACCGTCTTCTCGGTCGTGGGCTTCCACCGCGGGGGCACCCGGGCGAACCGGATCGTGTCGCTCGTCGGCACCGGGCTCGGGCTGCTCATGATGGCGCTCGCCGCCGCCCTGGCCGTGCTCTGCGCGGTCGGCGCCGTCCGCTAGGCGCGCGCCGCTCGTCCGCTTCCCGACGAGCGTCGGCCGCCGTCCGCGATACAGTGACCGCGCGCCGCACACCGCGGTCCGGCGCGACAGGGGAGGGCGGGCATGGCCGGCATCCAGGACATCGCCCGCGAGACGGGGCTGTCGAAGGCCACCGTGTCCCGGGCCCTGCGCGGGCTGCCCAGCGTCGCCCCGGAGACGCTCGTCGCGGTGCGCGACGCCGCCGACCGGCTCGGCTACATCCCGTCGTCGGCGGCCGCCGGGCTCGCCACCGGGCGCCAGCGCGCGATCGGCGTGCTCGTGCCCGAGATCGACCGCTGGTTCTTCACCCGCGTGCTCACCGGGCTCGACGCCGAGCTCCGGGCCGCCGGCTACGACCTCGTGCTCTACAACCTCGGCGGCATCGCGGGCGACCGGGCGCGGCTCTTCCACCGCTCGATCCTGCGGCGCCGGGTCGACGGGCTCATCGTGCTCACGCTGACCTTCGACGAGGCCGAGGTGGAGCAGCTGCACGCCACCGAGTACCCGGTGATCGCCGTCGGCGGCCCCGGACCCGGACTGCGCCACGTCGGCATCGACGATCTCGCCGCCGCGCGGCTCGCGGTCGACCATCTCATCGAGCTCGGCCACCGCCGCATCGCGCACGTGTCCGGTCTCGACGTGGTCGGCGCGAACTCGGCCGTGCCGACACTGCGACGCCGGGGCTTCCTCGAGACCCTCGGCGCGATCGGCGTGGCCGACCGCGCCGACTGGGACGTCGACGGCGAGTTCACGATCCAGGGCGGCTACGCGGCCGGCCGGAGGCTGCTCGCGGAGCCGGGCGACCGGCCCACCGCCGTGTTCGCCTCCTCCGATGAGATGGCGATCGGCGTGCTGCAGGCCGCGCGCGAGCTCGGCATCGCGGTGCCGGACGAGCTCTCCGTGGTCGGCATCGACGGGCATCCGTTCTCGGAGCTGATGGGCCTCACCACCGTCGCGCAGGATCCCGCGGAGCAGGGGGCGGAGGCCGCGCGGCACCTGATCGCCGAGCTCGACGGCGAGGCGCCCGCGTCCGCGCTGCCGACGGCGGACATCCGCCTCATCGTCCGCTCGACGACCGCGGCGCCCCGCGAGACGTCACGTCGCTGAAACACGGCCGCTGGTAGTCTGACCGCACAACCGAACACGGCCGCAGCGATGCGGGAGAGCCGGCAGCACCGCGCCGGCACCGAAGGAGCAAGCCTCCCCGCCAATCTCTCAGGTCACCAGCACCGCATCGACAGGCCACTCTGGAAAGCGCGCACCACGGTCTCGAGCCGGTCGTGCGCCGCCGACGGTGAAAGCCGCAGCCCGCACGGGCGGCGAGCGAAGCTCTCAGGCCCATGACAGAGGGGGAGTCCAGCCACCGCTTCGCCGCGCCGACGTGAGGACTCCGTGACCGACACCCCGACAGCCCCCGAGCTGCGCACCCCGCTGCACGCGACGCACGCCGCGCTCGGCGCCGCGTTCACCGACTTCTCCGGCTGGAGCATGCCGGTGCGCTACGCCTCCGACCTGGAGGAGCACCGCGCGGTGCGCGAGGCCGCGGGCCTGTTCGACCTCAGCCACATGGCGCAGCTCTCGGTGACGGGACCGGATGCCTCCGCGGCGCTCGACGCGGCGCTCGCGGCCCACGTCTCGCGCATCCCGCTCTCGCGGGCGCGCTACACGATGCTGCTGGCCGAGGACGGCGGGGTCGTCGACGACCTCATCGTCACGGCGAACGCGCCCGGCGAGTACGCGATCGTCGCGAACGCGGGCAACCGCGCGCCGGTGCTCGCCGCCCTGCGCGAGCGGCTCGCGGCGTTCGACGCCGAGGTGCACGAGCTCGACGACGCGCTCGTCGCCGTGCAGGGGCCGCTCGCCCAGCGGATCCTCGGGTCGACGCCCGGGCTCGACGCCGACGAGGCGCTCGCGCTCGGCCACTCGCTCGACGAGCTGCCGTACTACGCGGTGATGGGCATGCGGTGGCAGGGCGAGCCGGTGCTCGTCTCGCGCACCGGCTACACCGGCGAGGACGGCTTCGAGATCTCGGTCGCCCCGGGCGCCGCACCCGCGCTCTGGGACGCCCTGCTCGAGACCGGGCGGCCGCTCGGCCTCGTGCCCGCCGGCCTCGCCGCGCGCGACTCGCTGCGCCTCGAGGCGGGCATGCCGCTGTACGGCCACGAGCTCGGCCTCGATCGCCAGCCCGCCCAGGCCGGGCTCGGCCGCATCGCGCCGCCGTCGACCAAAGAGGCCGACTTCATCGGCCGCGCGGCGGTCGTCGCCGGTCCGCCGGCCGGCGCCCGCGTGCTCGTCGGGCTCGCGGCCGAGGGTCGTCGCGCCGCCCGAGCCGGCTATCCGGTGCTCGCCGGCGACGCGACCGTCGGCGAGGTGACGAGCGGCATCCTCTCGCCGACGCTCGGCCATCCGATCGCCATGGCGCTCGTCGACCCAGACCGCGCCGCCGAGGGCACCGTCCTCGACTTCGACGTCCGCGGCACCCGCATCCCCGCGCGGGTCGTGCCGCTCCCGTTCTACTCGCGCTCCACCGACCGGAAGAAGTGACCGCCATGACCGCACCCGAGGGATTCGCCTACACCGCCGAGCACGAGTGGATCGCCGTCGACGGCGACGTCGCCACCGTCGGCATCACGCAGTACGCCGCCGACAAGCTCGGCGACGTCGTCTACGTCGACCTGCCGTCGGCCGGGGCCGCCGTGTCGTCCGGCGTCGTCGTCGGCGAGATCGAGTCGACGAAGTCGGTCGGCGAGCTGTTCGCGCCCGTCGACGGCGAGGTCGTCGAGGCGAACCAGGCGGTCGTCGACGACCCCGCGCTGGTCAACCGCGAGCCGTACGGCGCCGGCTGGCTCGTCAAGGTGCGCTTCACCGCGCTGCCCGAGCTGCTCTCCGCGGAGCAGTACGCCGCGCTGACGGGGGAGTGACGCCTCCGATGACGGACTCCTTCGCCGACCGCCACATCGGCACCGACGCCGTCGACCAGCTGGAGATGCTCCAGGCGGTCGGCTACGACTCGATCGACGCGCTGATGGATGCGGCCGTGCCGGCCTCCATCCGCCTCGCGCCCGACGCCCCGAGCGTGCTGCCGCCGGCCGCAACCGAGCGGGAGGCGCTCGCCGCCCTCCGCGGTCTCGCCCGCCGCAACACGGTGCGCACCGCGATGATCGGACTCGGCTACTCGGGCACCGTCACGCCGGCGGTCATCCAGCGGAACGTGCTCGAGAACCCGAGCTGGTACACGGCCTACACGCCCTATCAGCCGGAGATCTCGCAGGGCCGCCTCGAGGCGCTCATCAACTTCCAGACGATGGTGTCCGACCTCACCGGGCTCGCGACGGCGAACGCCTCCATGCTCGACGAGTCGACCGCCGTCGTCGAGGGGATGCTGCTCGCGCGCCGCGCCTCCGGGTCGAGCTCGAACGTGTTCCTCGTCGACGAGGACGCGCTGCCGCAGACCAAGGCGCTGCTCGAGCACCGCGCCGGCGCCGTCGGCATCCGGCTCCACTACACGGCCTACGACCTCACCCCGCCGCCCGCGGACCTCGATGTCTTCGGCGCCTTCATCCAGTACCCGGGCGCCTCCGGTCGCGTCTGGGACCCGACGGAGGTGATCGCCGCGGTCAAGGCCCAGGGCGGCGTCGCGGTCGTCGCCGCCGACCTGCTCGCCATGACGCTGCTCACGCCGCCCGGCGAGCTCGGGGCCGACGTCGCCGTCGGCACGAGCCAGCGGCTCGGCGTGCCGATGGGCTTCGGCGGACCGCACGCCGGCTACATGGCCGTGCGCGCCGGCCTCGAGCGCCAGCTCCCGGGACGCCTCGTCGGCGTCTCGCAGGACTCGGACGGCTTCCCGGCCTACCGGCTCTCGCTGCAGACCCGCGAGCAGCACATCCGGCGCGAGAAGGCGACGAGCAACATCTGCACCGCGCAGGTGCTGCTCGCCGTCATGGCGTCGATGTACGCCGTCTACCACGGGCCGCAGGGGCTGACGCGGATCGCGCGGGGCGTGCACCGCGAGGCGATCAACGCGAAGGCGCGGCTGAAGGCGACCGGCCTCGAGGTCGTGGAGCATCCGTTCTTCGACACGCTGCTCGTCCGGGTTCCGGGGGAGGCGGACACCGTCATCGCGCGGGCGCATGACGCCGGCGTGCTCTACGGCCGCGTCGACGCGGACACCGTCCGGCTCGCCTTCGACGAGACGATGATCGGCGACGCGGCGCTGATCGACACGGTGCTCGCGCCGCTCGGCGCCGAGGCGCTCGCGGGTCGGGAGGTCGGCACCTGGCGGCCGGCGTCGCCCATCCCCGAGCCCCTCGCCCGCACCAGCGCGTTCCTCGAGCACCCCGTCTTCACGACCCATCATTCCGAGACCGGCATGATGCGCTACCTCAAGCACCTCGCCGACAAGGACTACGCGCTCGACCGCGGCATGATCCCGCTCGGCTCGTGCACGATGAAGCTCAACGCGGCCACCGAGATGCAGGCCGTCACCTGGCCGGAGTTCGCCGACGTGCACCCGTTCGCCCCGGCAGAGGACGTGGCCGGCTACCTCGAGCTGATCGGCGACCTCGAGCACTGGCTCGCCGACGTCACCGGCTACGACGCCGTCTCGCTGCAGCCGAACGCCGGCAGCCAGGGCGAGCTGGCGGGCCTCCTCGCGATCCGCGCCTATCACGCGTCCCGCGGCGACGCGGCGCGCACCGTGTGCCTCATCCCGTCGAGCGCGCACGGCACGAACGCCGCCAGCGCGGTGCTCGCAGGCATGCGGGTCGTGGTCGTGGCGTGCGACGAGCTCGGCAACGTCGACCTCGGCGACCTCCGCGCG
The DNA here is from genome assembly GCF_058809295.1 of Schumannella sp. GW821-FHT10F01. NCBI lineage: Bacteria > Bacillati > Actinomycetota > Actinomycetes > Micrococcales > Microbacteriaceae > Schumannella > Schumannella sp. GW821-FHT10F01. The sequence continues at coordinate 37,746 of NZ_JBXASM010000008.1, read as the reverse complement.
AAGGTCGCGGAGCACGCCGAGACGCTCGCCGCGCTGATGATCACCTACCCGTCGACGCACGGCGTCTACGAGCACGAGGTGCGCGCGGTCACGGACGCGGTGCACGAGGCCGGCGGCCAGGTCTACGTCGACGGCGCGAACCTCAACGCGCTGCTCGGCTACGCCCGCTTCGGCGACCTCGGCGGCGACGTGTCGCATCTCAACCTGCACAAGACGTTCTGCATCCCGCACGGCGGCGGCGGACCCGGCGTCGGGCCGGTCGCGGCCAAGTCGCACCTGGCGCCGTTCCTGCCGGGGCATCCGATGGCGCAGGGCCCGACGGCCGGCGGCGCCGAGTACCTGGTGAGCGCCGCGCCGTACGGCAGCCCGAGCATCCTGCCGATCTCGTGGTCGTACGTGCGGATGATGGGCGCGGACGGCCTCCGTCGCGCCACCGGCGCCGCCGTGCTCGCCGCGAACTACATCGCCGTGCGCCTCCGCGACGCGTTCCCCGTGCTCTACGCGGGCGACCACGGCCTCGTGGCGCACGAGTGCATCCTCGACCTCCGTCCGCTCCGGGCGGAGACCGGCATCACGGTCGACGACGTCGCGAAGCGACTCATCGACTACGGCTTCCACGCGCCGACGATGTCGTTCCCGGTCGCGGGCACGCTCATGGTCGAGCCGACCGAGAGCGAGGACCTCGCCGAGATCGACCGGTTCATCGACGCGATGCTCGCCATCCGCGCCGAGGCCGACCGGGTCGCGGCGGGGCACTGGCCGGCGGACGACAACCCGCTCGTGCACGCCCCGCACACGGCCCAGAGCGTGATCGTCGGCGCCGAGGAGACGGGGGAGTGGGCGCATGCCTACACCCGCGCCGAGGCGGTGTACCCGGTGCGCGCGCTCGTGCACGGCAAGTACTGGCCGCCGGTGCGCCGCATCGACCAGGCCTACGGCGACCGCAACCTCGTGTGCGCCTGCCCGCCGGTGGAGGCCTTCGCCTAACCCCGACGCCGACCGCGTACGCGTGTGTCGACTGCGCACCGTCGAACGTGCGCAGTCGACACACGCGTACGCGGAACGGGTTGAGGACCGTCCGTCAGAACAGCGACGGGAAGGTCTGCGCCGCCCAGGGGTACCCGACGAACACGACGGCGTCGATGAACGTGTGCGCGATCACGAGCGGCAGCAGCCTGCCGAAGCGCGTGTAGAGCCAGCCGAAGATCACGCCCATGATCAGGTTGCCGGCGAACCCGCCCCAGCCCTGGTACAGGTGGTAGCTGGCCCGGAGCACCGCCGTCGACAGGATGATGGTCCAGCGGCTCCAGCCGGCCTCGCGGAGTCGGGCGAACAGGTAGCCGATGACGATGACCTCCTCCTGCAGCCCGGCGCGGAGGGCGGACAGGAGCAGCACGGGCACGGTCCACCAGTGCGGATCGAGCCCGGCCGCGTCGACCTTCACGGCGAGCTCGAGCGCGCGGGCGCCGAGATACACCCCGATGCCGCCCGCGCCGATCACGACGGCGAGCGCGAGGCCCCAGAGGGCGTCGCGACCGGGCCGGCGGAGGTCGATGCCCAGCCGGGCGAGATGCGGCCGCGCCGGGTTCCAGAGCAGGTACACGACGAGCGCGACGGGCACCAGGTCGCCGACCAGCGAGAGCAGGTTGTAGATCAGGTCGAAGACGGCCAGGTCGCTCAGCGTCGGGTTCAGCGTGGTGCCCTGGTCGGCGATGGTCTGGTGCCGCTGCGCGGCCCGCACGTACGCCTGCACGAGGTTCGTGATCGAGTAGAGCGCCGACAGCCCGAGCGACAGCCCGAGCACGATCGCGACCTCGGCGTAGATGCGGCGGCGGGTCATCCTGCGGTGCTCCGGCGCTCGGATGCACGGAGCAGCCGCGCCTCGACGCAGTTATCCGTCATCCATCGCCTCCTGCACGCACGGATCCGCCGTGTTCGTTTCCGTCAGGTAACGTTTGCCACGCTCGGTTTGGTGCCCGGCCTCAGGCTACCTAGGGTTTCCCTAGAAAACGGCCGGGGTGACGCATGCCCTCAAGCCGCGAACAACTCTGCACAGGAGGAACATCAGTGCGCATCTCACGTACGGGGCTCGCCGCCGGCGCGATCATCATCGCCGCGGCCGTCGCCCTCACGGGCTGCTCGACCGGGGGCTCCAGCGGCGGTGGCAAGGACAGCTACATCACCGCCAACGGATCCGAGCCGCAGAACCCGCTCATCCCGACCAACACCAACGAGGTCGGCGGCGGCAAGATCCTCGACGCGATCTTCGCGGGCCTGGTCTACTACGAGGCGGACGGCACCCCCGTCAACGACCTCGCGCAGTCGATCACGACCGACGACTCGCAGACCTACACGATCAAGATCAAGGACGGCTTCACCTTCACCAACGGCGAGAAGGTCACCTCCGACTCCTTCATCGACGCGTGGCAGGACGGCGCCCTGCTGTCGAACAAGCGCCTGAACTCGTACTTCTTCGAGGACATCCAGGGCTTCAGCTACGACGAGGACAGCCCGCTCACCGGCCTCAAGAAGGTCGACGACTCGACCTTCACCGTGGCGCTGAAGTCGAAGCTGGCGGACTTCCCGCTGCGTCTCGGCTACTCGGCGTTCTACCCGCTGCCGAAGTCCGCGTTCAAGGACGGCGTCGTCACCAAGGCGTTCGGCGAGAACCCGGTCGGCAACGGCCCCTACGAGCTCGACGGCGGCAAGAAGGCCTGGCAGCACAACGTCCAGATCGACCTCGCGACGAACCCGGACTACAAGGGTCACCGCAAGCCGGTCAACAACGGCCTGACGATCAAGTTCTACGCGACGCAGGACGCGGCCTACTCCGACCTGCTCTCGGGTGACCTCGACGTGCTCGACGCCCTGCCGGAGTCGGCGCTGTCGACGTACAAGAGCGACCTGGGCGACCGGTCGTTCAACACCCCGGTGGCCGTGTTCCAGTCGTTCACGATCCCGTCGGACACGACCAACTACGTCGACAAGACCGCGTTCGCGCACTTCGTCGGCGACGAGGGCAAGCTGCGCCGCGCGGCGATCTCGATGGCGATCGACCGCAAGACGATCACCGACAAGATCTTCGACGGCACCCGCACGCCGGCGAAGGACTTCACCGCCCCCACGATCGACGGCTACAAGGCCGGCCTCGAGGGCTCCGACGTCCTGAACTACGACGAGGCGAAGGCGAAGGACCTGTGGAAGCAGGCCGACGCGATCTCCCCGTGGTCGGGCGACTTCAAGATCGCCTACAACACCGACGGCGGTCACAAGGGCTGGGTCGACGCGGTCTGCAACGGGCTGAACAACATCCTGACCGGCATCAACTGCTCGGGTGACGCCTACCCGACGTTCGCCGAGGCGCGCACGAAGATCTCGAAGAACGACCAGGGGCAGCGTGCGATCACGACCGCCTTCCGCTCGGGATGGCAGGCCGACTACCCCGGTCTGTACAACTTCCTGGGGCCGTTGTACGCCACCAACGCCAGCTCGAACGACGGCGACTACTCGAACCCCGAGTTCGACAAGCTGATCTCCGAGGGCTCGCAGGCCACCGACAACGACGCGGCCAACGCGAAGTTCCAGGAGGCCGAGACCGTGCTGTTCAAGGACCTGCCGGCGATCCCGCTGTGGTACTCGAACGTCACCGGCGGCTTCAGCGACAGCGTCTCCGATGTGAAGATCGACTGGCACAGCGTGCCGATCTACTACCAGATCAAGAAGAAGTAGCTCCAGCACTTCTTCACCCGCGGGGCGGCAGCGCGAGCTGCCGCCCCGCACCCGTGACCGCCACCTAGGAAGTTCCGCTCATGATCCGACGTCGGGCCCGTTGACCCATGGTCTTCTACGTCATCCGCCGAGTACTGCAGGCGATCCCTGTCCTGCTCGGCACCACGTTCCTCATCTACTTCATGGTCTTCGCCATGCCGGGCAACCCGGTGCTCGCCCTCTTCGGCGACAAGGCCCCCAACCCGGCGCTGCTGAAGCAGCTGACCGACCAGTACCACCTGAACGAGCCGTTCATCGTGCAGTACCTCTACTACGTGCGCGATGTCTTCACCGGCAACTTCGGCATCTCGTTCTCCGGTCAGTCGGTGAACGACATCCTGGTGCGCACGTTCCCGGTGACCGCCCGACTGGCGCTCATGGCCGTCGTGATCGAGATGATCGTCGGCCTCGCCGTCGGCCTCGTCGCGGGCCTGCGCAAGGGCAAGCTCTTCGACGCGGGCTCGCTCGTCGTCAGCCTGCTGTTCCTGTCGGTGCCGATCTTCGTCGTCGCGTTCCTCGGGCAGTTCTTCCTCGGGTTCAAGCTGGGCTGGTTCAAGTCGACGGTCGGCGCCGACGCGTCCATCCCGAACCTGATCCTGCCGGCGCTCGTGCTCGCCTCGACGCTCGTCGCCGTGAACATCCGACTCACCCGCTCGTCGGTGATCGAGACGCTCGGCAACGACTTCGTGCGCACCGCCTACGCGAAGGGCCTCCCGCGCCGCCGCGTCATCCCCGTGCACGTGCTGCGCAACTCGCTCATCCCGGTCACTACGCAGCTCGGCGCCGACTTCGGCGTGCTGCTCGTCGGCGCGACCGTCACCGAGGGCATCTTCAACGTGCCCGGAGTGGGCAACACCCTGTATCAGGCGATCATCCGAGGAGAACGGCCCACCGTCGTGTCGTTCGTGACGGTGATGGTGCTGCTGTACCTCGTCGTCAACATCCTCATCGACCTGCTCTACGCCGTTCTCGACCCCAGGATCCGCTATGTCAAGTAAGGCCCCGCTCTCGGCGGACCACTTCGTCGCGGCCGTCGAGGAGACCCCGGTCGCCGCCGTCGACCAGGTCTCGCTCTCGACCCGCCGCTCCAACCTCTGGATCGATGCATGGCGCGACCTCCGCAAGCGCCCGCTGTTCTGGGTGTCGTCCGTGCTCATCGTGCTCGTCGTGCTCGTCGCGCTGTTCCCGAGCCTCTTCACGGCGCTGAGCCCCACCTACTGCCAGCTGGTCAAGAGCAACGAGCCGGCCGACGCGACGCACATCCTCGGCTACAACAAGCAGGGCTGCGACGTGTACGCCCGCGTGATCTTCGGCACCGGCAACTCGCTCGCGGTCGGCCTCATCGTGATCGCCCTGTCCGGCATCACCGGCGCGGTGGTCGGGTCGCTCGCCGGCTTCTTCGGCGGCTGGGTCGACAGCGTGCTCATGCGCATCGGCGACATCTTCTTCTCGATCCCCTACATCCTCGCGGCCGTCGTGATCATGTCCGTGCTCTCGCAGTACGTGAACGTGTTCGTCGTGGCCCTGGCGATCGGCGCGTTCACGTGGCCGTCGACGGCGCGCGTCATGCGCTCCGAGGTGCTGCGGGTCAAGAACTCCGACTTCGTCACGGCGGCGACCGCGCTCGGGCAGAACCGCTTCGGCATCCTGGTCAAGCACGTGCTGCCGAACTCGATCGCCCCGGTGCTCGTCGTCACGACGCTCTCGCTCGCGGCGGCGATCACGGCGGAGGCGACCCTGTCGTTCCTCGGCCTCGGGCTCGGCAGCAACGCCGTGTCGTGGGGCGGCGACATCTCCGACGCGCAGCGCGATCTGCGTGTGAACCCCACGACGCTGATCTGGCCGTCGGCCGCGCTGACGATCACCGTGCTCAGCTTCATCCTGCTCGGGGAGACCCTCCGCGACGCGCTCGACCCGAAGGCGAGGGCCACCCGATGAGCGAGGCCACCCCGCTGCTCGACATCCGCGGACTCGAGGTCGAGTTCCGCACCCAGCGCGGCATCGTGAAGGCGCTGAAGGGCGTCGACCTCACGATCCAGCACGGCGAGACCGTCGCGATCGTGGGCGAGTCCGGCTCCGGCAAGTCGACCACCGCCGCGGCGATCATCGACCTCCTGCCCGGCACCGGCCGCATCTCCGGCGGGCAGGTGCTCTTCGAGGGCGTCGACCTCGCCACGGCGTCCCGCGCCCGCATGGAGTCGATGCGCGGCCGCGACATCGGCTTCGTGCCGCAGGACCCGATGTCGAATCTGAACCCGGTCTGGTCGATCGGCTTCCAGGTCGAGGAGACGATCCGCGCGAACGGCATCGCGACGGAGAAGAAGGACGTGCGCCGCAAGGCGATCGAGGTGCTCAAGCAGGCCGGGCTCGGCGACGCCGAGCAGCGGCTGCACCAGTACCCGCACCAGTTCTCCGGCGGCATGCGCCAGCGCGTGCTCATCGGCATCGGCCTCTCCGGCGACCCGAAGCTGCTCATCGCGGACGAGCCCACCTCGGCGCTCGACGTGACCGTGCAGCGCCGCATCCTCGACCACCTCGAGTCCCTGACCGGCTCGTCCGGCACCGCGGTGCTCTTCATCACGCACGACCTCGGCCTCGCGGCCGAGCGCGCCGAGAAGCTCGTGGTCATGTACAAGGGCGTGATCGTCGAGTCCGGCCCGTCGCTCGAGGTGCTGCAGAACCCGCAGCACCCGTACACGAAGCGGCTGCTGGCCGCGGCGCCGAGCCTCGCCTCGCGCCGCATCCAGTCGGCCGCGTCCGATCTCGGCGCGCTCGCGCACGTCGACGAGGCGGATGCCGGCAGCGTCGACCTCATCACCGCGGCGGAGGCGCGCGCCGAGCACCAGGGCGCGCCGGATGCCCCGGCGCTGATCGAGGTGAAGAACCTCTCGAAGGTGTTCAAGATCCGCCAGGGCGGGTTCCGCAGCATCGACTTCACCGCGGTCGACGACGTCTCGTTCTCGATCCCGCGCGGCACCACGATGGCGCTGGTGGGGGAGTCCGGCTCGGGCAAGTCGACGGTGGCGAAGCTGCTGCTCGGCCTCGAGACGCCGACGTCCGGCTCGCTGCAGGTCGGCGGCCGCGAGGTCGGCGGGCTCCGCGGCAAGGACCTGCTGGCCCTGCGCCGCGTCATGCAGCCGGTGTTCCAGGACCCGTACGGCTCCCTCGACCCGCTCGTGAACATCGGCAACACGATCGCCGAGCCGCTGAAGATCCACGGCGTGGGCGACCGCGAGTCGCGTCGCAGCCGGGTGACCGAGCTGCTCGACCAGGTCGCGCTGCCCGTGGAGCTGGCGGACCGCTACCCGAACGAGCTCTCCGGCGGGCAGCGGCAGCGGGTGGCGATCGCCCGCGCGCTCGCGCTGAAGCCCGAGATCATGGTGCTCGACGAGGCCGTCTCGGCCCTCGACGTGCTCGTGCAGGCGCAGATCCTCCAGCTGCTGGCGGAGCTGCAGAGCGAGCTCGGGCTGACCTACCTGTTCATCACCCACGACCTGGCGGTGGTCCGCGTGATCGCCGACAGCGTCTGCGTCATGGAGAAGGGCCGGGTCGTCGAGGCCGCGACGACGGACGAGGTGTTCGGGTCGCCGCAGCAGCAGTACACGCGCGACCTGCTCGACGCGATCCCCGGCGCCGGCATCCAGCTCGGGGTCTGAGCCGCGGCGTTTCGCGCCGTCCTCAGACCAGGGCGGCCACCACGACCAGCGCGACGAGCGCTGCCGTGATGGCCGGGATGTGCCAGTCGACGCTCGAGACGACCTCGCCACCGCTGACGGACGGCGCGCGTCCGGCCCGGTCGTCGCGTTCGGCCGCCGCGGTGCGCCAGCGCGCGATCACGAGGTCGACCGGCGGCAGCGCGGTGCGGGAGGACCGCCCGCGGCCCGGCTGATGGGCCGTGTGCTGCTCGCGCAGCGCCGATCGCGGCGCACGGTCGATGCCGGCGGTCGGCGCGCCCCACGAGCGCAGCGACTGGCCGTCGTCGAGCTCGGCGCGCAGCTGGAAGCGGCTCGTCAGGTGCGCGATCCGGTCCCACGGCACGAGGTGGCGCGTCCACACGTTGACGATCTCGAGCCGCTCGCGCGTCACGATGATGCACGGCCGCACGAGCACGACCCAGATCAGCCAGAGCGCGAGCGCGAGCCACGGCAGCGCGCGGAGGGCGACGGGCACGTTGCCGCGCACGACCGCGTCGACGAGGAGCAGGATCGCGATCGCACCGGAGCCGCCGAGCAGCCACCATCCGGAGCCGCCGCGCAGCACGAGCCGCTCCGGCCGGGCTGCGGCGGGAGGAGCCGTGCTCACGCGACCGTGACCTCGAGCAGCTCGTCCTCCGCCCAGTGGCAGGCGACGTCGCGGCCGTGCACCGGGCGCATGGCGGGGTCGTCGCTCGCGCAGCGCGCCTGGCGGTCCTCGGGCAGCAGCTTGTAGAGCGGGCAGCGGCTGCGGAAGTTGCAGCCGCTGATCTCGTCGAGCGGCGACGGCAGGTCGCCCTCGAGCAGCACCCGGCGGCGGGCCCGCTCGACCGCCGGGTCCGGCACCGGCACCGCGGAGAGCAGGGCCTTCGTGTACGGATGCCGCGGGTCGGAGAAGATCGCGTCCGCCGGCCCGTACTCCACGATCCGGCCGAGGTACATGACGGCCACGTCGTCGGCGATGTGCCGCACCACGGCCAGGTCGTGCGCCACGAACAGGTACGACAGGCCGAGGCGGGCCTTGAGATCCTCGAGCAGGTTCAGCACACCGGCCTGGATGGAGACGTCGAGCGCCGACACCGGCTCGTCGAGCACCACGATCTTCGGCTCCACGATCAGCGCGCGGGCGATGCCGATGCGCTGTCGCTGGCCGCCCGAGAACTGGTGCGGATAGCGGTCGGCGTACGACGGCTCGAGGCCCACCAGCTCGAGCATGCGTGCGACGCGGCGGGCGCGCTCGTCCTTCGGCACCCCGGTGACGGTGAGCGGCTCGGAGATGATGTCGCCGACGCTCATGCGCGGGTCGAGCGAGGCCATCGGGTCCTGGAACACGATCTGGATCTCGCTGCGCAGCTCGCGACGCTGCTGCGCCGTGAGCTTCGCGGTGTCGACGCCGTTGACGGCGACGCGACCGGACTCCGGCTTCGCCAGCTCCATGAGCTCGAGGATGGTGGTGGTCTTGCCGGAGCCGGACTCGCCGACGAGGCCGAGCGTGGTGCCGCGGCCGATGCGCAGCGACACGCCGTCGACGGCGCTCACCGTGCCGATGCGGCGGCGGAACACGCTGCCCTTCATCACCGGGAAGGTGCGGTGCACATCCGACAGCTCCACGACGGAGGTGCCGGACTCGTCCTCGCGGATCGCCGGCGGGACCTCGGCCGGGCGCGGGAAGATCTCGCCGCGCGGCAGGGTGCCGGCGACGATCTCGTCGGTGCGGATGCACGCCGCGAAGTGCTCGCCGCGGCCGGTGACGTGCTCGAGCGGCGGCTCCGCCGTTCGGCAGCGCGCGATGGCGGCCGGGCACCGGTCGGCGAACGGGCAGCCGGTCGGCAGCGCGGTGAGCAGGGGAGGCCGTCCCTCGAGCGGCACGAGGCGCTCGCTGCGCGGCGCTGCCATGTTCGGCATCGAGCGGAGCAGCCCGATCGTGTACGGCATCGCGGGGGCGGCGAACAGCTCGTCGACGGGCGCCCGCTCCACGATCCGGCCGGCGTACATCACGGCGACGCGGTCCGCGTTGCCGGCGACGACGCCGAGATCGTGCGTGATGAGCACGACGGCGGCTCCGGTGATGGACTTGGCCTCCTGCAGCACCTCCAGGATCTGCGCCTGGATGGTCACGTCGAGGGCCGTCGTCGGCTCGTCGGCGATGATGAGCTTCGGATTGTTCGCGATCGCGATCGCGATCATGGCGCGCTGGCGCATGCCGCCGGAGAACTCGTGCGGGAACGAGTCGACGCGCCGCTGCGGGTTCGGGATGCCGACGATGCGGAGCAGCTCGACGGCGCGGGTGCGCGCCGCCTGGCGGCTCAGCGCGCGGTCGTGCAGCAGCAGCCCCTCGGCGATCTGCTGGCCGATGGTGTAGACGGGCGTGAGCGCGGAGAGCGGGTCCTGGAAGACCATCGCGATCTCGCTGCCGCGGATGGCGGAGAGCTCGCGGTCGCCGAGCCCGAGCAGCTCGCGGCCCTCGAACCGGATGCTGCCCCGCACGTCGGCCGTGCCGGGCAGCAGCCCCATCACCGCGGTCGACGACACGGACTTGCCGGAGCCGGACTCGCCGACGATCCCGAGGAACTCGCCGGGGTTGACGTCGTAGCTGATGCCGCGGACGGCGTAGACCGGGGATGGCCCGTCGGCGCCGAAGGTGACGCTGAGGTCCTTGACGCTGAGGAGGGGGTCAGTCACGGTTCGCTCCCGAAGTGGGGTCGATGGCGTCGCGCAGCGCGTCGCCGAGCAGGCTCGTGGCCAGCACCGTCACGATCAGCACGGAGGCGGGCAGGATGAACAGCCAGGGCCGCGTGACCGCCGCCGCGGATCCGGCGGCGAGCAGCGTGCCGAGCGAGGTGTCGGGCGGCTGGATGCCGAAGCCGAAGTAGCTCAGCGTCGACTCGAAGATGATCGCGGCGCCGACGCCGAGGGTGGCGTCGATGATGAGCAGCGAGGCGACGTTCGGCAGGATGTGCCGGCGGATGATCGTGAACGGCCCGACGCCCATGTAGCGCGCCGCCTTCACGAAGTCGCGCTCGCGCAGCGACATGGTCTGCCCGCGGATGACGCGGGCCATCACCATCCAGCTGAAGATCGCGATGAAGATCACGAGCACCAGCCAGCTGAGCTGCTTGAAGGCCGGGCTCACCAGCACGAGGATGAAGAACGAGGGCACGACGAGCAGCAGGTCGATGATCCAGACGATCACGCGGTCGAGCGTCCGGCCGAAGTAGCCGGCGATCGCGCCGACGATGCCGGCGATGAGCGTGCCGAGCGGGCCGGCGATGAGGCCGATCAGCAGCGACTTCTGCAGGCCGACGAGCGTCTGCGCGTAGACGTCCTGGCCGATGTCGTTCGTGCCGAACCAGTGCGCGGCGGTCGGCGGCGAGCGGAACGCGAGCACGTCCGAGTCCTCGGCGTTGTACGGCCAGAGCAGCGGGCCGACGTACGCCCAGAGCAGCAGGAACGCGAGCGTGACCGCGCCGATCCAGGCGCGCTTGGCGCGGAAGGTGCGGCGGATGACGCCCGGGCGCTGGCCGCCGGCGACGACGGCCTCCTGCTCCCCGGAGTCCGCGCCCGCGGCGGCGTCGACGGTGGTGGTCGTCGGGTCGTGCGACGTGGGATCGGTCATCAGATCCTCACTCTCGGGTCGAGGGCCGCGTAGAGCACGTCGGCGAGGGTGCCGGAGATGAGCACGAGGATCGAGGTGAACAGGATCGTGCCGGCGGCGCCGTTGATGTCGTTGTTGCCGATGGTGTTGATGAGGTACTCGCCCATCCCGTGCCAGCTGAAGACGAGCTCGGTCACGCTCGCGCCGGTGAGGATGAGGCCGAAGGAGTAGGCGAAGAACGTCGACATCGGGATGAGCGCGACGCGCACGCCGTGGCGCATGAGCGCGGAGGCGCGGGTGCGGCCCTTCGAGCGGGCGGTGCGGATGTAGTCCGCGCTCATCACGTCGAGCATCGCCGAGCGCTGGTAGCGGGAGTAGGAAGCCACCGCGATCACGGTGAGGGTGATGGTGGGCAGGAGCAGATGCTCCAATCGGTCCTCGACGCCGGGCCAGAAGCCGGTGATGCCCGGTGTGTACTCGCCGGTGAAGTTGATGAGCTGCACGCCGGTGCCGCGGTTCACCGCGGTCGTCAGCACCATGAGCAGCACGCCGATGACGAAGGTCGGCGTCGCCAGGATCACGAACGAGGAGTAGGTGGTCACCTGGTCGGGTGCCCGGTACTGCTTGACCGCGCCCCAGACGCCGATCAGCACGCCGATGATGGCGCCGAGGATGGTGCCGATCACCAGCAGGCGCAGGCTGGTGCCCGAGCGCGCGATGATGTCGGCCGTCACCTCGGTGCCGCGAGTGCTCCGGCCGAGCGAGCCCGTGGTGAGGAGGTGCCCGAACCACGTTCCGAGCCGTGCGACGAGCGGCACGTCCGGGTTCGTCCCGAGCCGGTCGAGCGCGGTGTCGATGGAGGCCTGGGGGACCGGCGGGTTCCGGCCGAGGAAGCGCGAGGCCGGGTTCAGCGTGAGGCTGACGAGCAGGTAGCCGAGGGCCGTGGCGACGGCGCTGAGGGCGATGTAGTTCAGCAGCCGCTTGACCAGGAATCCTGCCACGTGTGACCTGCCCGTTCGTGAGAGCGCATCGGCGCGCGTTCTGGTGAGAACCTACCCCGTCGTGAGGGGAGCGCCGTTCAGGGAAGCCCGGCGGCTCGTGCCGCCGCGTACTGGCAGGATCCGTCGAACTCGTTTCGGGCACGTTACACGGTCGATGCCGTCAGATAACAAACCGTCATCGAAAGCGCTTACGCGGCTCCGATCGGTGCAGGATGTACGGGACGTCCGCGTCCCCCGACCAGGGGGACGCCGGCGGATTCCTCTTCACCGAAAGGATCATCGATGGTCTTCACGCGCAAGACGGGGCTGGTGATCGCGGCAGTCGCCGCGGTCGCGATCGGCCTCGCCGGCTGCTCGGGCGGCGGCTCCACGAGCCAGAGCAGCTCCCCCTCCGAGGAGGCTCCCAAGCTTCCCGGCACCGGTTGGGAGCGAGCCGACTACGACGCGGTCAAGCAGGGCGGCACCCTCAACCTGCCGGTCGACGCCACGCCGCTCAACTGGCAGGTCTCGAACCTCGACTCCGGCACGGTCGACGACGCCCTCCTCACCGGCCTCTACCTGCCGAGCTTCGTGCAGTACAAGGAGGACGGCACCTGGGAGGTCAACAAGGACTACGCCGAGTCGGTCGAGCTGACCAGCGAGGACCCGCAGGTGGTCGAGGTGAAGATCAACCCGGCGGCCAAGTGGTCCGACGGCACGGCGATCAGCGCCGACGACGTCGCCGCCAACTGGGGCGCGCTCAACGGCACCAACGAGGACTTCGCTCCGGTGTCGACGAACGTGTGGAAGGACATCAAGTCCGTCGAGGCCGGCGACAGCCAGCAGGACGTGAAGATCACCTTCGCCGACAAGAACGCCGACTGGCCGTCGATCCTCACGGCGCTCTACCCGAAGTGGGCGGTCGACACCCCGGACCACTTCAACAACCTGTGGAAGAACCTCCCGGTCGCGGCCGACGGCACGACCATCGTGTCCGGCGGTCCGTACATCGTGAAGTCGTACGACGCCAACGCGCAGGTCGTCACCTTCGCGCCGAACCCGGCGTGGTGGGGTGAGAAGCCGAAGCTCGACAGCATCGTGTTCAAGGCCGTGTCGCGCAACACGCAGGCGCAGGCCTTCGCGAACAAGGAGATCGACGCGTTCGACCTCCACGGCTCGGCTGACGCGTACAAGACGGTCCAGGGCCGCTCCGACGCCGACGTCCAGCGCTCGCTCGGCACCACCTACCGCCACGTCACGCTCAACGGCACCGCCTCGGTGTTCAAGGACGTGAAGGTGCGCCAGGCGTTCGCCAAGTCGCTCGACCGCACCGTGCTCGCCAACGCGATCCTCGGCGGCGTCGAGAGCCCCGTCACGCTCCTGAACAACCTCATCTACCTGCCCGGTCAGAAGGGGTACCAGAACGACGCGGAGTCGGTCATCGGCACCGACGTCGACGGCGCGAAGTCGCTGCTCAAGGATGCCGGCTACGACACCGGCGGCACCTACGCGAAGAAGGGCGGCAAGGACCTCACGGTCCGGTTCGTCATCCCGTCGGAGAACCAGAACTCGGCCAACATCGCGCAGCTCGTGCAGCAGCAGTCGAAGAAGGCCGGCTTCAAGGTGAACATCGACGTCGTGCCGAGCGCCGACTTCTTCGCGAAGTACATCACCACGGAGACTCGCGACTTCGACGCGACGTACTTCGCCTGGCAGGGCACCCCGTTCCCGATCTCGAGCACCGAGTCGATCTTCTACCCGGCCGACTCCGGGCAGAACTTCCCGGGTGTGACGAACAAGAGCCTCGGGGCCGACTGGAAGAAGGCGAACGCCGAGCTCGACACCGACGCCCGCATCAAGGACGCGCAGGCGATCGACAAGAAGCTCGTGAAGCTCGTCACCACCGTGCCGCTGTTCCCGGAGCCGTTCACCTACGGCGCCGTGAAGGGCCTCGTGAACTACGGACCGTCGCAGTTCGAGAGCGTCAAGTGGGAGACGGTCGGCTTCAAGAGCTGACCCTCCTCGCACACCGGACGGCGGCATCCCCTCGGGGGTGCCGCCGTTCGGCGTCCCGGCCCGTCACGCCCGCGTCGTGCGGCGTCCTCCCGGCCAGCCGCGCGGCGAGCGCCGGTAGACTCGCCGGAATGAGAGCGCGCGCCACCGCCCTGCTCGCCGTCGTCGGCGTGATCGTCGCGGGGCTCGCCGGATGCACCACCCCGCCCGCCCCCGACGGCACCGTGACCGTGGCGGTCTCGGAGCCGCTCACCTCGCTCAACGCGGACACCGCCTTCGGCGACACGCGGACGAACTCGATCGTGGCGCACCTCACCGGCAGCGGCTTCGGCTACTACGACGCCGACGACCACCTCGTGCGCGACGAGTCGTTCGGCAAGGCGGAGATCGTCTCCCGCGACCCGTTCCGGGTGCGGTACACGATCGCCGACGCGGCCACCTGGTCGGACGGCGAGCGCGTCGACGCCGACGACCTGCTGCTCGCCTGGGCCGGCAACTCGGGCTCGCTCAACACCAAGGGCTTCGACGCCGCGAAGTGGATCGATCCCGCCACCGGCGCGATCTCCGCGGACGCGCCGGCCGACGCCGTCTACTTCGACGGCGCCCCCGGCCCCGGGCTGCGCAGCACCGTCGGCGTGCCGCAGCTCATCGCCGGCGGCCGCGCGATCGAGGTCACCTACTCGGCGCCGTTCTCCGACTGGGCTGTGGCCATCGAGCCCGGGCTGCCCGCGCACGTGCTCGGGAGGTCGGCGCTGGGCGCCTCGGCCGACGAGGCCGCGGCGGCCGTCGGCTCCGCGATCGTCGAGAAGGACACCGCGAAGCTCGCGACGCTGTCGCGCGCCTGGAACGAGGCGGGCAACCTCGACGCGATGCCCAAGGACGAGGCGATCCTGGCCGCTTCCGGGCCCTACCGGATCTCGTCCATCGAGACCGGCGCCTCGGTCACGCTGACCGCCAACCCGGACTACTCCGGCGACCGCCGCCCGCACGTGCGGC
This sequence comes from Schumannella sp. GW821-FHT10F01, assembly GCF_058809295.1. Lineage (NCBI taxonomy): Bacteria > Bacillati > Actinomycetota > Actinomycetes > Micrococcales > Microbacteriaceae > Schumannella > Schumannella sp. GW821-FHT10F01. The sequence continues at coordinate 22,702 of NZ_JBXASM010000008.1, read as the reverse complement.
GGATCGTGCTCAAGGTCGTGGCCGACCCGCTGCAGGCGGTGCAGCAGCTCGAGGACGGCACGGTCGACATCGCCACCCCGCAGCCGAGCGCCGAGGTGTTGACGAAGCTGCTCGCCGTGAAGGGCGCGCGCGTGACGCAGGGCGCCCAGGGCGTGTTCGAGCACCTCGACCTGCGCTTCACCGGCTCGAAGTCGGGCGCGTTCGACGACGAGCGCGTGCGCAAGGCGTTCCTGCTCACCGTGCCGCGCTCCGACCTCGTCGACACGGAGGTCGACCCGGACGCCCAGGTGCTCAACTCCTTCACGATGCTGCCCGGCAGCACCGGGTACCGCGACAGCGTGCGGATCAACGGCTCGGAGGACTACGCCCAGCAGGATCTGCAGGGCGCCGTCGACCTGCTCGACCAGGCCGGCGTCAGCGCGCCCGCGGTCTGCATCCTCTTCGACCCCGCGAACCCGCGCCGCGTCGCCGAGTTCCAGCAGATCAAGGCCCAGGCGGAGCGCGTCGGCTTCCAGGTGACCGACTGCTCGACGCCCGACTGGACGAGCGTGCTCGGCCAGGAGGGCGCCTACGACGCCGCCCTGTTCTCGTGGGACACGACGCACCTCGGCCCGACCGCGATCGCGGACGTGTACCGCTCCGACGCAGAGCTCTCGAACTTCTCGGGATATCGCAACGACGACGTCGACGCGCTCGTGGCGAAGCTCGCCACCACCGACGGCGCGGACGCGCAGGCGAGGATCCTGGGGCAGATCGACGAGCACCTGTGGGCCGACGCGTACGGCGTGCCGCTCTACCAGTACCTCGCCGTGGCGGGCATCGGGGAGCGCGTGCGGGGGGTCAGCCTGTCACCGCAATCCGACGGAGTCTTCTGGAACGCCTGGGAGTGGCGCGTCAGCGGGTAGACTAGAGCGGCCCGGTGCTCTCCGGGTCGCTCGCGGCGTCGACGGAGACCGTCCGATCGCGAGCCGCCGTCTCTCTCCCGGGAGTCCTCCCATGGCTCATGCCCTTCGCTCCGACGTGCGCAACGTCGCCATCGTCGCCCACGTCGACCACGGCAAGACCACGCTCGTCGACGCCATGCTGCGGCAGACCGGCTCCTTCGGCTCGCACGAGCACGTCGAGGAGCGCGCGATGGACTCGAACGACCTCGAGCGCGAGAAGGGGATCACGATCCTCGCCAAGAACACGGCGATCTCGTACTCCGGCAAGCACGCCGACGGCACGGCCGTGACGATCAACGTGATCGACACCCCCGGCCACGCCGACTTCGGCGGCGAGGTCGAGCGCGGCCTCAGCATGGTCGACGGCGTGGTGCTGCTCGTCGACGCGAGCGAGGGCCCGCTGCCGCAGACCCGCTTCGTTCTCCGCAAGGCGCTCGAGTCGAAGCTGCCCGTCATCCTCGCCGTCAACAAGACGGACCGCCCGGATGCGCGCATCGACGAGGTCGTCGAGGAGAGCCACGACCTGCTGCTCGGCCTCGCCTCCGACATGTCGGACGACGTGCCCGACCTCGACGTCGACGCGCTGCTCGACGTGCCGGTGGTCTACGCCTCCGGCCGCAACGGCGCCGCGAGCTGGAACAAGCCCGCGAACGGCGAGCTGCCCGACAACGACGACCTCGAGCCGCTGTTCGACGCGATCCTCAAGCACGTGCCGGCCCCGTCGTACGACGACGAGGCGCCGCTCCAGGCCTGGGTGACGAACCTCGACGCGTCGCCGTTCCTCGGCCGCATCGCGCTGCTCCGCGTCTTCTCCGGCACGCTGAAGAAGGGCCAGACCATCGCCCGGGTGCACCACGACGGCACCTCGTCGCGCGTGCGCATCACCGAGCTGATGAAGACCCGCGCCCTCGAGCGCTACCCCGCCGAGGAGGCGCACGCCGGCGACATCGTCGCCATCGCGGGCGTCGAGGACATCATGATCGGCGAGACGATCGCCGACCCCGACGACATCCGGCCGCTGCCCGCGATCGAGGTCGACGAGCCGGCGATCTCGATGACGATCGGCACGAACACCTCGCCGATCGTCGGCAAGGTCAAGGGCCACAAGCTCACGGCCCGCATGGTCAAGGACCGCCTCGACCGCGAGCTCGTCGGCAACGTCTCGCTCCGCGTCGTCGACATCGGCCGCCCGGACGCCTGGGAGGTGCAGGGCCGCGGCGAGCTCGCGCTCGCGATCCTCGTCGAGAACATGCGCCGAGAGGGCTTCGAGCTCACCGTCGGCAAGCCGCAGGTCGTCACCCGCACGATCGACGGCAAGGTGCACGAGCCCTTCGAGCACCTCACCATCGACACGCCGGAGGAGCATCTCGGCGCGATCACCCAGCTGCTCGCGGCGCGCCGCGGCCGCATGGAGAACATGTCGAACCATGGCACCGGCTGGGTGCGCATGGAGTTCGTGGTGCCGTCGCGCGGCCTCATCGGCTTCCGCACCGAGTTCCTCACCATCACCCGCGGCACCGGCATCGCGAACGCGATCTCGCACGGCTACGAGCCGTGGGCCGGCTCGATCGTGACCCGCGTCAACGGCTCGATCGTCGCCGACCGCGCCGGCTCGGTCACCCCGAACGCGCTCGTCGCGCTGCAGGAGCGCATGTCGTTCTTCGTGAAGCCGACGCAGGAGGTCTACGAGGGCATGGTCATCGGCGAGAACTCGCGCGCCGACGACATGGACGTGAACATCACGAAGGAGAAGCAGCTGACGAACATCCGCTCCTCCACCTCCGACAACTTCGAGAAGATGACCCCGTCGCGGGACCTGACGCTCGAGGAGTGCCTGGAGTTCGCCCGCGAGGACGAGTGCGTCGAGGTGACGCCGGAGGTCGTGCGAATCCGCAAGGTGGTGCTGAACTCCAGCGACCGCGCCCGCTCGCTGTCGCGGCAGAAGCGCCAGGACGCGTCCGTCGGCGCATCCTGATCCGAAGGATCCCCGCGTTCCGGGCCAGCCCTCACGTGCCGTCGGCACGCCGCGGGCTAGGCTGACCGGGTCCGTCACCGAGCCCCCCGGGAGTCACCGAGACATGCGCCTGCGCCCCGCACCCCGCGTCGTCGTCGTCGCGATCGCCGTCGGCGTCGCGGTGGGCGGCATCGGCTCGCTCGGCGGCTGCAGCCTCGCCCGGAACGTAGTGGAGGGCGCCTCGGGCGGTTCCGTCGACATCGGCGGCAAGGGGCTGCCCAAGGGCTTCCCGGCGGATGCGGTGCCGCTCGCGCAGGGCGACGTCGTCTACGGCGCCGGACTCAAGACGGATGACGGCCAGGGCTGGAACGTCGCCGTCGCCGTGGCCGGACTCGACGCCTTCGAGCCGATCGTGACGCAGCTCACCGGCGCCGGCTACGCGCAGAGCACCGCGGGCCGCGACGACACGGGCGCGACGGGCACCTTCGCGAAGGCGCCGTACACGGTCATGGTGCTCGTCTCGAAGGACGCCTCGGACGGCTGGACGGCGACCTACACGGTCACCCGCACCGACCCGACCGCGAGCCCCACGCCGACGGCGCCCGCCGGCGGCTGACCCGGCCACCGCACCGGGATCAGGCGAACAGGGCCTGCCCGATGTGCCGGCCCTCGCCGACGCCCGCCGGGATCGCGAACACGGCCGAGCCGACGTGCTTGATGTACTCGTTCAGCGCGTCGCGGGCCAGCGCCCGCTGCACCGTCACGAAGTGCGCCGGGTCGCGCTGGTACGACAGGAAGAACAGCCCGGCGTCGAGGCGCCCGAGCTCGTCGTTGCCGTCCACGTAGTTGTAGCCGCGGCGCAGCAGCCGCACGCCGTCGAGCTGGTCCGGGTGCGCGAGCCGCACGTGCGCGTCGGTCGCGATCGCCTCCGCGCCGGCCTCGCGCTTCGCGAAGTCGGGCTGCGTGAACTCCGAGCCGCCGGAGAGCGGGGCGCCCTCGCCCTTGTCGCGGCCGATGACGCGCTGCTGCTCCTCGAGCCGGGTGCGGTCCCAGCTCTCGATGATCATGCGGATCTTGCGCGCCACGAGGTAGCTGCCGCCGGTCATCCAGGCGGGGCCGTCTGACTCCGGCACCCAGACGTGCCGCTCGAGCGCCTCGGTCTCCTCGGCCTTGATGTTCGCCGTGCCGTCCTTGAAGCCGAACAGGTTGCGGGGGGTCGCCTGGGTCGTCGAGGTCGACGAGGTGCGTCCGAAGCCGAGCTGCGACCAGCGCAGCGCCGCGCGGCCGAACGCGATGCGCGACAGGTTGCGGATCGCGTGCACGGCGACCTGCGGATCGTCGGCGCAGGCCTGGATGCAGAGATCGCCGCCGGTGAGCCCGGGCAGCAGCGCGTCGCCGGAGAACCGGGGGAGGGGCGACAGCGCGTCGGGGCGGCGGTCGGCGATGCCGTAGCGGTCCTCGCCGTCGGCCGTGCTGAAGAGCGTCGGGCCGAAGCCGAACGTGAGCGTCAGCGCGCTCGCCGGCAGGCCGAGCGCCTCGCCGGTGTCGTCCGGCGGGGCGGTCAGCGGCCCGTCGACGGCGCCGCCGTCGCCGATCGGGATGCCCTCGGTCATCGCCACGGCGGCCAGCGTCCAGTCCTGCAGCAGCGAGACGAGGTCGTCGCGGCTCGTGCCGGCGGCCATGTCGAAGACCGCGAAGTGCAGCCGGTCCTGCGCGGGCGTGACGATGCCGGCCTGGTGCGCGCCGTGGAACGGATGCACCACCGACGACGGGGTGCCCGACGACGCGATCCCCGCGGCGATGGCCGCGGCCCCGCCGCCGCCGGCCGCGAGCCCTGCGGCGCCGGCGCCGAGCAGTCCGAGCAGGCCGCGCCGCGACATCCGCTGCGGTGCCGTGCCCGGCTCGACGGCGGGTGCGGGGGTCGGTGCATCCGGCTGCTGCGCGGACGCGGCGGAGCCCTCCGGACCCGGGATCGGGTCCGGAGGGCTCGCCTGCCGGTCGTGCTCGGTCACGCCTCGGGGACGTCCAGCACCGTGTGCGTCAGCTTGGAGAGGGGCTCGGCGAGGGCGTTCACGGCGTCCGAGAGCTCCTTCCGCTGCGCGTCGTCGACCTGATCGTAGGTCTGGTAGCCGGCGTCGAGCGAGCCGTACTGCGCGAGCGCGGTCTTCAACGCGGCGAAGCGGTCCTCGATCCGGCGCACCAGCTCGGCGCCGGCAGCGCTCTTCGCGGCGGCGATGTCCTTCACGGTGCCGAACGCGACCTCGGCGCCGTCGACGTTCGCGGCGAAGTCGGCGAGGTCGGTGTGCGACCACCAGTCCTCCTCGCCGCTGATCTTGCCCTTCGAGACCTCGTCGAGCAGGCCGATGGAGCCGTTCGAGATGTCGGCGATGCTCACCGAGAAGCCCTTCGCGTGCACGACGTCGTAGAGCTGCTGCACGTCGGCGACGAGGCCGTCGGCGAAGGCGGCGCGCTGCGCGGGCGTCGACGGCGTCCAGCCGGCGAGGGCGTCCGTGCCGTCCGAGTTGAGGTCGCCGGGTGCCGGCGGCCAGAGGTCCTTCTCGATGCGGTGGAAGCCGGTCCAGTCCAGACCCTCGGCGGCCGCGTCGACCTCGCGGTAGTCGATCTTCGGGTCGAGGTCGCCGAACGCCTCGGCGGTCGGCTCGATGCGCTCGTACGGGATGCGGGTGGCGGCGAACAGCGACTTCGCGGTCGCGTCGTCACCGGCCTCGTAGGCGGCCGTCAGCGCGGCCACCTTCGGCACGAGCTCCTCGGTCTGCGACTTCACGTAGCCGATGTAGCTCGTGACGGCCGCGGCGACCTGCTTCTTCTCGCTCGCGGTGACCGCGACCTCGGCTCCCGTCACCGTGAACTTGGTCACGCCCACCGGGTCGCCCACCTGCTGGAACTTGCACGCCGTGTAGTAGTCGCCCGGCTGCAGCTGGGCGACGTACTTCACCGTCTGGCCCGGCGTGATGTTCTCCTTCTCGCCGACGATGCGGAGCTTGTCAGCGGCGAGGATCTCGAACTCGTTCACATCGGTGCCGTTGTTCGTGATCGTGAAGGTCACGACGCCGGAGCCGGCGGTCGACTCCGAGACGGCGCAGCTGTCGTCGGCGATGTCGACGTCGAGCGCGGTGCGGGCGCCGGCGGCACCGGCACCCGTTCCGGTGCCGTTCGGCACGCAGCCGGCGAGCGCCAGCACCACGAGTCCGGCGGCCGCGACGAGCGGCAGGGGGCGGATGGACATGGGTCTCCTGTCGGGGGTGCGCGGCCGGACGGCCGCGGCGGGGGTCAGAGGGAGCGGGCCTCGGCGGGCGCCGGCGCGGCGGCGGAGGCTGCGGCGACCGGGGCGACGGCGGGCCGCGGGGCGGCGGCGCGGCGCTGGCGGAGCAGGAACAGGGTGCCGACGACCGCCGTGTAGGCGATCCAGACCACGACCTGCAGCCAGGTCGGCTCGGCCGTGACGTTGAAGAGCCCGGCGAGCAGGATGCCCCACCAGCTGGTCGGCGGCAGGACGGCCGCGATGCTGTAGGCGTGCACGCCGACCCCGGGCAGCACGCCGGCCTCCTGCAGGTCGCCGACGCCGTAGGCGAGCACGCCCGCGGCGACGATGACGAGCAGCGCACCGGTCCAGGTGAAGAACCGGCCGAGGTCGATGCGGATGACGCCGACCGAGATGAGGATCGCGATCACGACGGCGGTGAGGATGCCGAGCACCGAGCCGACGAACCCGACGAGGAGCCCGCCGGTGCTCGCGCTCGCCCACACGAACAGGGCCGTCTCGATGCCCTCGCGGCCGACGCTGACGATGCCGAGCACGACGAGGGCGATGGCCGAGCCGCCGAGCGCGGTGTCGACCTTCTGCTGCAGCTCGGTCTTGAGGCCGCGGGCGTGCCGCGCCATCCACGTGATCATCCAGGTGACCAGGCCGACGGCGACGATGGAGAGCGAGCCGCCGATGACCTCCTGCGCCTGGAACGACAGGCCGTAGGGACCCCAGGTCAGGATGGCGCCGACGCCGAGCGAGAGCGCGATGGCGCCGGCGATGCCGATCCAGAGCTTCGGCAGCAGGTCGCGGCGGCCGAGCCGGCCGAGGTAGGCGACGAGGATGCTGACGATGAGTCCTGCCTCGAGGCCCTCGCGCAGGCCGATCAGGTAGTTGGGGAGCAACGTGGGCGCCTTCGGGATCGGGAGGCTCCGGGCAGCACCCGTCCGGAGCGGAACGGAGGTAAGCCTAGCCTAACCCCGGAGGTCGTCAATCCCGGCGGCGGCTACCCTCGGGATCGTGCCCTCCCGCCGCGATCCGCTCGACCTCGTCGTCGGCGTGATCGCGGGGCTGCTCGCCCTGATCGTGGGCGCGTTCGCCGGCACCGTCACGACCTTCGTGCACCGGCAGCTCGTGCTGCAGCTCGGCCCGGTGCCCGTTCCCCTCGGGCTGCTCGCGGGCCTCGTCATCATCGCCGCCGTGGTGGCCGGGTTCCGCCTTGCGTTCGGCAGCCGTGCGGTCGGGCTCGCCGCGGCGGCCGGCGCCATCGCCGCGATCGGCGTGCTCGCGCTGCCCGGCGCGGGCGGCTCCGCGCTCGTGCTCGGCGACGCGCTCGGCTGGACCTGGGCGCTCGCGCCCGCGCTCGCCGTCGTGCTCGTGCTGCTGCCTCCGTTCCGGTCGCCGTCGGGCGGCCTGTCAGGAGCGGGCCCGCGCGGCGATTAGGATCGGGGGGTGACCTACGTCATCGCCCTTCCCTGCGTCGATGTGAAGGACCGCGCCTGCATCGATGAGTGCCCCGTCGACTGCATCTACGAGGGCGATCGGATGCTCTACATCCAGCCCGACGAGTGCGTCGACTGCGGTGCCTGCGAGCCCGTCTGCCCCGTCGAGGCGATCTTCTACGAGGACGACCTGCCCGACGAGTGGCGCGACTACTACACCGCGAACGTCGAGTTCTTCACCGAGGTGGGCTCGCCGGGCGGCGCCGCGAAGGTCGGCGTCATCGCCGGCGACCACGCGCTGATCGCCGCGCTGCCGCCCCAGGCCTGAGCCCGCGCGGATGGCGCTCGACCTCCCCGACTTCCCCTGGGACGCGCTCGTCCCGGCTGCCGACCGGGCGCGCACGCATCCGGACGGCATCGTCGACCTCTCCGTCGGCTCGCCCGTCGACCCGACGCCCGACTCCGTGCGCCGTGCGCTGACCGAGGCCACGGACGCGCACGCCTACCCGCAGACCGCCGGTTCGCCGGAGCTGCGGGCGGCGATCGTCGACTGGTTCGCACGCCGCCGCGGGGTGCCGGACCTCACCGTCGCGAACGTGCTGCCGACCATCGGATCGAAGGAGCTCATCGCGACCCTGCCGACGCTGCTCGGGCTGGGGGCGGACGATGTCGTCGTGCAGCCCTCGGCGGCCTACCCGACGTACGCCGTCGGCGCGGCCATCGCCGGGGCGAGCGCCGTCGCGGCGGACGACCCGGACGACTGGCCGGAGGGCACCCGACTCGTGTGGCTCAACTCGCCGGGCAATCCCGACGGCCGCGTGCTCGGCGTCCCCGAGCTGCGCCGCGCCGTCGAGCGGGCCCGCGAGATCGGCGCCGTCATCGCGAGCGACGAGTGCTACGCCGAGCTGAACTGGGCGGGCGACGAGCCCACGCCGAGCATCCTGCACCCCGAGGTGACCCGCGGCTCGCGGCGTCTCACGCTCGCCGTCTACTCGCTGAGCAAGCAGTCGAACCTCGCCGGCTACCGCGCCGCCTTCGCGGCCGGCTGCAGCGACCTGGTCGGCGAGATCCTGCAGGCGCGCAAGCACGCCGGCCTCATGCCGCCCGCGCCGGTACAGCACGCGATGGTCGCGGCGCTCGCCGACGAGGCCTCCGTCGCCGAGCAGCGCGAGCGCTACCGCGCCCGCCGCGAGGTGCTCGCGGGCGCGTTGACGGCGGCGGGATTCCGCATCGACTCCTCGACCGCGGGCCTGTACCTCTGGGCGACCCGCGACGAGGACTGCTGGAGGACGGTGGACGCGCTGGCCGCCATCGGCATCCTCGTCGCGCCCGGCGCGTTCTACGGCGACGCCGGCGCGCGGCACGTGCGCGTCGCCCTGACGGCGACGGACGAGCGCATCGCGGCCGCGGCGACGCGCCTCTCGAGCCTCGCCTAGGCTGTCAGACGTGACCGACGCCGACGACGCCCAGAAGGTCTCGCTCCAGTACCCGGGCGGCACCGCAGAGTTCCCGATCCTGAAGTCCGTCGACGGACGCAGCAGCATCGACGTGTCGACGCTCTCCCGGCAGACGGGGCTGACGGCGCTCGACTACGGGTTCGTGAACACCGCGTCGACGAAGAGCGAGATCACCTACATCGACGGCGACCAGGGCATCCTGCGCTACCGCGGGTACGCGATCGAGGACCTGGCCCGCAACTCCACGTACCTCGAGGTCGCCTGGCTGCTCATCTACGGCGAGCTGCCGACGGCCGACCAGCTCGGCGAGTTCGACGAGAAGGTGCGCCGGCACACGCTGCTGCACGAGGACCTCAAGCGGTTCTTCTCGGCGCTGCCGCACACCGCCCACCCGATGTCGGTCCTCTCGAGCGCGGTCGCGGCCCTGTCGACGTACTACGAGGACTCGCTCGACCCGCACGATCCCGAGATGGTCGAGATCAACACGGTCCGCCTGCTCGCGAAGCTGCCGGTGATCGCCGCCTACGCGCACAAGAAGGCGCTCGGCCAGGCGTTCCTCTACCCGGACAACTCGCTGAGCTTCGTCGAGAACTTCCTCAAGCTGAACTTCGGCACGCTCGCCGAGCCGTACGAGATCAACCCGGTGCTCACACGGGCGCTCGACCGGCTGCTCATCCTCCACGAGGACCACGAGCAGAACGCGTCCACGTCGACCGTGCGGCTCGTCGGCTCGACGGAGGCGAACCTGTTCGCCTCGATCTCCGCCGGCATCCAGGCGCTCTCCGGCCCGCTCCACGGCGGTGCGAACGAGGCCGTGCTGAAGATGCTCGGCGAGATCCGCGACTCCGGCGAGAGCGTGCAGCGCTTCATCGAGCGGGTGAAGAACAAGGAGCAGGGCGTCAAGCTCATGGGCTTCGGGCACCGCGTCTACAAGAACTTCGACCCGCGCGCCCGCCTCGTGAAGGAGAGCGCCGACGAGGTGCTCGCCGACCTCGGCGTGCAGGACCCGCTGCTCGACATCGCGAAGGAGCTGGAGGAGGCGGCGCTCGCCGACGACTACTTCATCTCGCGCAAGCTCTACCCGAACGTCGACTTCTACACCGGCGTGATCTACAAGGCCATGGGCTTCCCGACCCGGATGTTCACCGTGCTGTTCGCGATCGGCCGGCTGCCCGGCTGGATCGCGCAGTGGCGCGAGTCGATCGAGGACCCGGCCACGAAGATCGGCCGTCCGCAGCAGCTGTACATCGGACCGTCCGAGCGGTCCTGGCCCACGGACCGGTGACGTCACGCCCCGGAAGCGACGCCTGAGGGGGCTCCTGCACCGCACGCCGCGCGCCGACGTCGGCCAGTACGAGCCGCCCGTCGACCCGGATCCGCTGCCGCCCGCCGAGCTGGCCGAGGAGGGCATGCTCGTCGCGCTCTCGGCCGTGCGGATGTCGGTGAAGAACCGCATCATCGTCTCGACCCTGCGCGATCGCGACGAGTGGCTGCCGCAGCTGCACGAGGCCGCGGCCGCGGAGGACCTGCTCGACCTCGCGCGCGAGAAGGACGCCGAGCTGCGCAACCTCGGCGGCGAGCCGGACTCCCGCGAGCAGCGGCGCGCGGAGGTGGCCCGCGAGCTGCGCCTCCTGCTGCGCGCGGCGGCCGGCGACGGCGACCTGCTGACCCGGATCGTCGCGGAGGCCCGCGACGCCGCCTGGGAGGAGATCGGCGCGTCCATCGCCCAGCGGCTCGTGGCCCGGCCGGAGAACACCGAGTCGGCCGCGTACCGGAAGGGGCGCGACACCCGCCTGCGCGAGCTCGTCACGATCGACCTCGAGGGCCTGCGCCGGGCGATGGAGCCGGAGTACTAGGAGGCCGCCGAGCGAGGCGGGCCGGCGAGGCGGGCTCGCAAGACGGGCTAGCCGCGCGGCTCGCCGGCGACGGACTCGAGCACGGCCATCCAGTGCCGGCGGGTCGCCTCGTCGAACGGCGGCGCCTGGGCGGCGACGAGCTCCACGAGCGCCGCGGCCGTCCGGGGGAGCGACACCAGGAGGTCCGCCGGGTAGTCCCACGCCGCCGCATGCTCGGCGAACTCGTCCTCGTCGTCGATCCAGGTGCCGGCGTCGTCCCGCACGACGTCGAGGTCCATGTCGATGCCGGTGAGCAGCCCGGGCGCCGCCCAGCGGAGGTCCGCACCGAGGTCGATGTAGACGCGCGTGCCCTCCGGGTGCTCGGCGGGGTAGAGCGTCGCGTTCCAGTCGCCGGAGGCCGGCACCAGGGACACGTTCGCCGTGTCGGTCAGCAGCTCCACCGCGCCGCGCGAGGCGCTCACGGCCGGCCGCGAGCTGCGGGCGCCGCGCGGCTGCCCGATCCAGTCGCCGTGCCGGTCGGAGCCCAGCCAGACGCTCTCGTGCCGCCAGTGCGGCTGCCCCGGCCATTTGCGCCACTGCACGACGACCCGGTCGCCCGGAACGAGCCGATCGTCGCGCTGGTCCACGCGGCTCAGGCGTGCAGGTCGGCGTTGAGCACGACGCCCTGGCCGGAGCGGGGCGAGGCCTCGACGGCGCCGGTCTGCGAGTTGCGGCGGAACAGCAGGTTCGGCACGCCGCTGAGCTCGACGGCCTTGACGGTGCGGGCGCCGGACGGGTCGAGCAGCCGCACCTTCGTGCCCGCGGTGACGTAGAGGCCGGCCTCGACGACCGTGTCGTCGCCGATCGAGATGCCGACGCCGCTGTTGGCGCCGAGCAGCGCCCGCTCGCCGATGACGACGCGCTCGCGTCCGCCGCCGGAGAGCGTGCCCATGATGGAGGCGCCGCCGCCGACATCCGAGCCGTCGCCGACGACGACGCCCTGCGAGATGCGGCCCTCGACCATCGACGAGCCGAGCGTGCCGGCGTTGAAGTTCACGAAGCCCGCGTGCATGACGGTCGTGCCCGGCGCGAGGTGCGCGCCGAGGCGCACTCGGGCGGCGTCCGCGATGCGCACGCGCTCCGGTGTGACGTAATCGAGCAGCCGCGGGAACTTGTCGATGCCCGTGACCTGGATGCCGGCGCGGCGGAGAGCGGCGCGGCGGCGGTCGAGCGCGGCGAGCTCCACCGGACCGGCGGTGGTCCAGGCGACGATCGGCAGCAGCGGGATGAGGCCGTCGAGCGAGACCTCGTTCGGGCGCACCTGCAGCGTGCTGAGCAGGTGCAGGCGGAGATAGGCGTCCGGCACGTCGCGCGGGGGCGCATCCGTGTCGATGTCGACACTGACGAACTCGGTGCGCACGCCGCGCACCGGATCGGCCCCGAGGGCGGCCTCGAGCTCCGCCGGCGGCAGCACCGACGCCTCGCGCGGACGGCGCCCGAGCCGCGGCGCCGGGAACCAGGTGTCGAGCACCGTGCCGTCGTCGGTCAGGGTGGCGATCCCGTCGCCCCACGCCTCGCTCATGCGTCCCAGGCTAGCGGCGGGCGGCCGTGGCGTCCGACGATCCGGAGCGGCCGAGGCGCTGTCCCGGCCGCCCTCCGGAGCGGCCTCGATAGACTCGGCGCGTGCCGGCCGCCCCGATCGACCCGTCCGTGTCCGCCGCCGAGCTGACCGCCGCGCTCGTCGACATCGGCAGCGTCTCGGGGGAGGAGACGGCGCTCGCGGACGCCATCGAGGCGCTGCTCGCCCCGCTGCCCCATCTCTCGGTCGAGCGCGACGGCGACGCGATCGTCGCCCGCACGACGCTCGGGCGCGACCGCCGCGTCGTCATCGCCGGCCACATCGACACCGTGCCGGTGAACGGCAACCTCCCGAGCCGGCTCGAGGGCGACGTGCTGTGGGGTCGCGGCACGGTCGACATGAAGGGCGGCTGCGCGATCATGCTGCGGCTCGCGGTCGAGCTCGTCGATCCGCTCGTCGACGTGACCTGGGTCTGGTACGACAACGAGGAGGTCGACTCCGACCGCAACGGGCTCGGCCGCATCGCGCGCAACCGGCCCGAGCTCCTCGCCGCCGACTTCGCGGTGCTCGGCGAGCCCTCCTCCGCCGAGGTCGAGGGCGGCTGCAACGGCACCCTGCGCGCCTACGTCAGCACGCACGGCCGGCGGGCGCACTCCGCCCGCGCCTGGATGGGCGAGAACGCCATCCACGCCGCCGCGCCGGTGCTCGCGCGGCTGGCCGCCTACGAGGCGGAGCAGGTGGAGGTCGACGGGCTGATCTACCGCGAGGGGCTCAACGCCGTCGGCATCGAGGGCGGCGTCGCGGGCAACGTGATCCCCGATCTCTGCCGCGTGCAGGTGAACTACCGGTTCGCACCGAGCCGCAGCGGCGCGGAGGCGGCCGACCGCATCCGCGCGCTCTTCCCCGAGTTCGATGTCGAGGTGGTCGACGTCGCCGAGGGGGCGCGTCCCGGGCTCGACGACCCGCTGGCGCAGGCCTTCGTGGCCTCCGTGGGCGGCGCGGCGCGGCCCAAGTACGGCTGGACCGACGTCGCGCGGTTCTCGGCCCTCGGCATCCCGGCCGTGAACTACGGACCCGGCGACCCGTCGCTCGCCCACGCCGACGACGAGCGCGTGCCGCTCGAGCAGATCGAGCGCTGCGAGCGCGGCCTGCGGGCCTGGCTCAGCGGCGCCAAGGCGGGATGAGCGGCGTCCTTCCCCGGCTCGCCGCGAGCCCGTGGTGGCTCCGCGTCCTGCTGATCTTCGCGGTCTCCCGCGTCGTCACGACCGCGATCCTGCTGGCCTTCGCGGCCGTGCAGGAGGCCAGCTCGTTCACGCCCGCGCATCCCGACTACCTCCAGCTCGTCACGATGTGGGACGGCGTCTGGTACCGGCAGATCGCCGAGTACGGCTACCCGGCCGAGCTGCCCCGCGACGCCTCCGGCATCGTCACCGAGAACGCCTGGGCCTTCCTGCCCGTGTACGCCGTCGTCGTGAAGGCGCTCGCCGTCGTGACGACCCTGCCCTACGCGCTCTGGGCGGCCGTCGTCAGCATCGCCTCCGCCGGCGGCGCCGCCCTCGTGCTGCACCGGCTGCTCGTCGCCCGCATCGGCGACGCCGCCGCCACCTGGTCGGTCGCGCTGTTCTGCTTCGCGCCGCTCTCCGTCATCCTGCAGGTCGGCTACGCGGAGTCGCTGCAGCTCCTGCTGCTCGGCCTCGTGCTGCTGCTCGTGCAGCGGCGGCGCTACCTCGAGGCGATCCCCGTCATCGTCGTCGTCTCCTTCGTCCGGCCGACCGGGCTCGCGCTCGCGCTGTTCCTGCTGCTCCACCTCGTGCAGCGCTGGACGGCGCGCGACGCCGAGCCGGTCTCCACCCGGCAGCTCGGCGGGCTCGTCGCGGCCGGGCTGTCCTCCGCCGTCGCCGGATTCGCCTGGCCCGTGATCGCGTGGGCCGCGACGGGCTCGCCGACCGCCTACACCGACACCGAGCTGGTCTGGCGTGCCGGGTACATCGGCCAGGGCGAGCTCGCGCCGTTCGCGCCGTGGTTCCAGGCGGCCGAGTGGTGGCTCGGCTTCGTGTGGCAGATCCCCGCGGTGCCGGCGCTGCTGCTCGGCTCGGCGTTCGTGCTCCTGCTCATCGCCGGGCTCGGCATCTCGCTGATGCTGCCCTCCGCCCGCCGCCTCGGCCCGGAGCTCCGGCTCTGGACGGCGTCGTGGGCGGTCTACCTGCTCGCGGTGTTCTTCCCGCAGTCGAGCACGTTCCGGCTGCTCATGCCGATGTTCCCGCTGCTCGGCGCCGTGCAGCCGCGCTCGGTGCCGGTGCGCGCTGTCCTGATCGCCGCCGGGATCGCCGGGCAGGTCGGCTGGTGCGCGATCTGCTGGCAGGTCGTGGGGGCGGACTGGTCGCCGCCGTAGCCGCGATCCGCCGCCGTCCCGCCTCCCGACAGGCTGACGATCCGGCGCCGGATTTTCCTCATGTCGGCGCATACGGGATACTGGACCCAGTCCATTGAAAGGGGATGACTCATGGCAGCCATGAAGCCGAGGACCGGTGACGGGCCGATGGAGGCTGTGAAGGAGGGTCGTCTCATCATCGTGCGCGTCCCGCTCGAAGGCGGCGGGCGACTCGTGGTCTCGGTGAACGATGCCGAGGCCAAGGAGCTGCACGATGCACTCGCGGCGGTCGTCTCCGCGTAGACCCTCTGCGACACCAGGCTCCGGCGCCGGATCCCCGCGGGGTCCGGCGCCGACGTCTGTCCGGAGCTCGGTCGCCGGTGCGGCGACTCAGTCGCCGAGCGAGACGAGCTGCAGCAGCCCGTCGCCCGCGATGCTCAGCGCCGCGGCCGTGCCGCGCGACTCGGTCGTCGCGGTGAGCAGCGCGCGGAAGTCGGCGACGCGCTCGTCGCGCTGGGCCGGATCCGCGACGCGACCGCGCCAGAGCGCGTGCGGCACGGCGACGACGCCGCCGCGGCGCACGAGGCGCAGGCCGTGCTCCACGTACGCCAGCACGTTCTCGGCGTCCGCGTCCACGAGCACGAGATCGTAGGCGCGGTCGTTCATGCGGGGGAGCACGTCGAGCGCGCGGCCGCCGATGAGGCGCACACGCGCCGGCGGATGCCCCGCCTCGGAGAAGAACTCGCGGGCCGTCTCGTGGTACTCGGCCTCGGTGTCGATCGAGGTGAGCATGGCCGCCGGGGCGCCCTCGAGCATCCACAGCCCGCTCACGCCGAGGCCGGTGCCGATCTCGACGATGTTGAGCGCGCCGGTCGCCGCGGCGAGCACGGACAGCTGCGCGCCGACGGCGGGGGAGACGGCCTCGACGCCCTGCTCGACGGAGTGCTGACGTGCGCGCGCCGCCGTCTCGGGCTCCGGCACGAACTCCTCCGCGAACTTCCAGCTGAGGTCACGATCGGTCATCGGGTCAGACTACGGGCGGAATCCCGGTTTCCCACGTATCCTGACCGGGTGTTCAACGGGCTGACCATCGACAAGGTGCTGATCGTGCTCGTGATCGCCCTGTTCGTCCTCGGCCCGGAGCGGCTGCCGCACTACGCCGCCAAGCTCGGCCAGCTCGCGCGCTCCATCCGCGACATGGCGAACGGCGCCCGCGAGCGGATGCGCGACGAGATGGGACCGGAGTTCGACGAGGTCGACTGGGCCAAGCTCGACCCGCGGCAGTACGACCCGCGGCGCATCATCCGCGAGGCGCTGCTGGAGTCGCCGGAGGGCGGCTCCACCTCGGATGCCGCGGATGCGGATGCCGCCGCGGCCACCGCCTCGACGGCGACCGCCACGGCCACTGCCACCGCGACCGAGCCGGAGCCCTCGCGCGCCTACATCGAGTCCGCGTACGAGCAGCGGATGCGCAAGCAGGGCAAGCCGCGCGCGGCCCCCTTCGACGCCGAGGCCACCTGACCCGAGCCCCGGGGAGCGACGCTCCCGGAGCCCCACCGCCGTCACCCCATCGATTCGTGCCATCGGGGCGGTCTGAGCGCGCGAGAGCGCCCCGATGGCACGAATCGATGCGTGTGGGCTCAGCCGCGGAGGTCGGCGAGGGACGAGCGGATGCGGGCGTGCACGTCCGCATCGACCCTCACGCCCGCCCGCGCCAGCGCGAGCACCGCGGCCCCGACGACGCCGTCCGGCACGACGACCGTGTCCGTCCCGGCGCCCGCGGCGTCCAGCGCGCGGCGCACGCCGTCCGCCAGCACGGGCTGCGAGGCCAGCACCCCGCCGCCGAGCACGACGGGGCATGGCTCCGCCGGCAGCACGGTGCTCAGGGTCTGCGCGACGGCGGCCACGGCCTCCTCGACGATCGCGCCGGCGACCGGGTCGCCGGCGGCGGCCGCCGGGAACACCAGCGGTGAGAGCCGTGAGAGCTCGACCGGCCGGCCCCCGTACGCCGCGTGCAGCAGCGCGGCCAGGGCTCCGCTGCGCATCGACGGGTCCGGCGCCGTCGACGCCGCGATGCCGAGCTCGTCGAGCACGGCCGGGGTGAGCGCGGTCCGCGGTCCGCGTCCGTCGAGGTCCGCCGCGGCGGCACGGAGGGCGGCGGCGCCGATCGCGAAGCCCGAGCCCGCGTCGCCGACGAGCCAGCCCAGCCCGTCGGCGACGGCTTCGATCCGGCGGTCGCGCACGCGGGCCGCGATCGCGCCCGTGCCGACGATGAGCGCGCAGCCGAGCGGCGCGAGCGAGCCGGAGAGGTAGAGCGCCGTGAGGTCCGCCTCGATCTCCGCGGGGAGCGGCAGGCCTGCCTCCGCGAGCGCGCCCGCCAGCCACGTGGAGTCGCGCAGTCCCGCCCCGGCCATGGCCGAGACGAGCCCGCCCGCCTCGCCGGGGCCGAGGCCCGCGGCGTCGAGCGCGGCCCGCGCCGCGTCGGCGATCGAGGCCGCCGCGGCCTCCGCTCCCGCCGACGTCGGATTGCCGCTGCCGGCCCGTCCGTAGCCCAGGACGGAGCCGTCCGCGGCCACCACGACGGCACGCGTGGACGACCCGCCGGCGTCCACGCCGAGCACCGCATGTTTCCATTCGGTAAAAACCACTGGACTCCCGTCGACTCCGGGGTGAAAATGCCTTTCATCCCCGTTCCCCCGACATGCAAGGGATTTTCGCCTTGGCCGCACGCATCGAGTCCGCGACTCGGGCTCCCGTGCGCGCCGTGGAGCGGATCCGGGCCAATCTGCCACAGATGCCGGCGGCGATGGGGAAGATCGGCGAGCTCGTGCTGGCCGACCCGACCGCGCCGATCGAGCTGTCGATCACCGAGCTCGCCGAGCGCGCGGGTGCGTCCGCCGCGACCGTGACCCGCTTCTGCCGGCTGCTCGGGTACGCCGGCTACCTGCAGTTCCGCGTCGCGCTGGCGGGGGAGCTCGGCTCGGGCGACGTCGACTCCGACTCGGCCTGGCAGACCGACATCGCCCGCGAGTTCGGGCCCGACGACACCGCGTCGCAGATGCTCGCCAGCCTGCTCTCCATGCACGCGCAGGCGGTGCAGGAGACGGCGACGCTGCTCGACCTCGACACGCTCGAGGAGGTGGCCGCGACGATCTGGAGCGCGCGTCACGTCGACATCTACGGCGTCGGCGGCAGCGCGGCGCTCGCGGCCGAGCTGCAGAACCGGCTGTACCGCATCGGCATCTCGTGCCACACCTGGAGCGAGCCGCACGGCGGCCTCGTCTCCGCGGTCATGCAGGACGTGAACTGCGTCGCGATCGCCATCTCGGTCAGCGGGCGCACCGTCGAGGTCGTCGACATGCTCGCCCAGGCCCGCGCGAGCGGCGCCACCACGGTCGCCATCACGTCCGCGCGCGACTCCGCGCTCTCGCGGGCCGCGGAGGTGTCGGTCATCACCGCACCACCGAACCAGTACCTGCAGCCGGGCGACCTGTCGACGCGGCCGTCTCAGCTGCTCGTGCTCGACCTGCTCTACCTGCTCGTGGCGCGCCAGGACTTCCCGGTCACCGCCTCGCGACTCGTCTCGTCGCGGATGGCCGTCTCCGGCCACCGCCGCAGCACGCTCGACCGCGCACTCGGAGGCACGCCAGCATGACCGACACCCCGCACGCCCTGCTCGCGCAGGTCGCACCCCGCCTGCAGCGCCTCGCCGACGAGGCGGCCGCCGGCGCGCTCGATCCCGCGATCGATCTGCTCGTCGGCGCGCTGGACGCCGGCGGCGTCATCCGCGCGTTCGGCACCGGCCACTCGCAGGCGTTCGTGATGGAGCTGGCCGGTCGCGCCGGCGGGCTCATCCCCGCGGCGGGGATCGCCCTCCGCGACGTCGTGCTCTACGGCGGCCGCGACGCGGCCGAGCTCTCCGGCTCCGCGCTCGAGCGCGACCCGGCCGTGGCCGAGGAGCTGCTCGCCGTGTCGACCGTGAAGCCGGCCGACGTGATCGTCATCGCGTCGAACTCCGGCGTCAACAACTCGATCGTGGGCTTCGCGCTCGCGGCGCAGGAGCGCGGCCACCGCATCATCGCCGTGACCAGCCTCGAGCACACGAACGCCGTCGAGCCGAAGCACACGAGCGGCAAGCGGCTCAGCGAGATCGCGGACGTCGTGATCGACAACCTCGCCCCCTACGGCGACACGACCCTGGAGATCGGCGACGGCATCGGGATGGGGGCGGTCTCGTCGCTGACGGCCGCGTTCATCGCGCAGCTGCTCACCGTCGGCGTCGCGGAGCGGATCGCCGCCCGCGGCGAGACGCCGCCCGTCTACATCTCCGCCAACATCCCCGAGGGCGATGCGCACAACACCGCGCTCGAGGAGCTGTACGCGGACCGGCTCGGCCGGTCCGCCTGACCCGGGCACCACCCGAACCGCACCACCAAGAGCACCACCACCACACTGCGAACCGAAGAAACTGATGGGACGAATGCAATGACTCTCGACAGCACCACGATGGGCCGCCGCAACTTCCTGCGCGCGGCATTCGCCGGAGCCGTGGCCATTCCGATCGGAGTGACCCTGGCCTCCTGCTCGACCGGCGGAGGAGGCGGCGGGGCGACGGCGCCCAAGACCGCGAAGAACCCGTTCGGCATGGCCGACAACACCACGGTCGACGCCGTGATCTTCAAGGGCGGCTACGGCACCGACTACGTCGACTTCGCCGGCGACATCCTGGCCAAGGAGCACTCCGGCTCCAAGGTGAAGGTCACCGCCTCCACCACGATCGCGAGCTCGCTGCAGCCGCGCTTCGTCGGCGGCAACCCGCCGGACCTCATCGACAACTCCGGCGCCCAGGCGATCGGCTTCAACTCGATCCTCGACCAGCTCGAGGACCTGCAGGACGTGCTCGACGCGAAGAACCTCGAGGGCACCAAGATCAGCGACACGCTGTTCCCGGGCGTGCTCACGCCGGGCGAGTTCGACGGCAAGCTCAAGGCGCTCAACTACGTGCTGACGCTGTACGCCGTCTGGTACTCGGCCTCGCTGTTCGAGAAGAACAACTGGACCCCGCCGACCACCTGGGACGAGGCGTACGAGCTCGGCGGCCAGGCGAAGGCCGCCGGCAAGTACCTGTTCGTCTGGGGCAAGGAGGCGGCGACGTACTACCAGACGTTCGTCATCGACTCGGCGATCAAGGAGGGCGGCGACGACGTGCGCCTCGCCCTCGACAACCTCAAGGAGGGCGCCTGGTCGAACGACGCCATCCAGAAGGTGCTCACCACGCTGAAGAAGATCATCGACGCCGGCTACTTCAAGCCGGGCGGCTCGGGCACCCAGTTCACCGCTGCGCAGGCGCAGTGGTCGAACGACCAGTCCGCGCTGCTCTACCCCTCGGGCTCGTGGATCGAGAACGAGATGAAGAGCCAGACGGCGGCGGACTTCAAGATGACGGGCACGCCGGAGTTCACGGTGAGCGGATCGTCGAAGCTGCCGAAGACGGCCCTCCGCTCCACGGCGGGCGAGCCGTTCATCGTGCCGTCGCAGGCGAAGAGCGTCGCGGGCGGCAAGGAGGTGCTCCGCACCATGCTCAGCAAGGAGGCGGCCACCAACTTCGCCAAGACCCGCCTCGCGCCGACCATCGTCAAGGACACCGTGCCCTCGGACGCGTTCGGCTCGACGGCGCTCGCGTCGCAGGTCGACATGCTGAACAAGGCCGGCTCCGACACGTTCACGTTCACGTTCGTCGACAACTACGGCACGAACCAGGACCAGCTCGTGCTGTGGAACACGTTCCTCGACGGCAAGTCCAGCGTGAACGAGCTGACCGACGGCCTGCAGGCGATCTCCGACAAGGTCGCCAACGACGACTCGATCAAGAAGATCACGGTCAAGTGAGCGCAGCCGGCAGCGGTCTCGCCGGCGGCCTCGCCGCCGCACCCGGTGGGGGCGTCCAGCGCCCCCGCCGGGGGCGGCGCACCCCCGCGCGCCGCATCAAGAGGTGGACCTTCGACCGGATCAGCCTGTTCGTGGTCTTCCTCGGGCTGCCGCTCGCGATCTTCCTCGTCTTCGTCATCTCGCCGTTCATCCAGGCGGCGTACTACTCCCTGACGAACTTCGGCGGCTTCTCGCCGGTCTACAACTTCATCGGGTTCGCGAACTTCGCGAAGCTGTTCGGCGACGCGTCGGTGCTCAACGCGTTCCTCAACAACGTGATCCTCGCCCTGGTGGTGCCGATCGTCACGATCGTGATCGCCCTCGCGTTCGCGAGCGCGGTCACCGTCGGCGGCCCGAGCATCGGGCCGGTGCGCGGCATCCGAGCCTCGAGCTTCTACCGGGTGGTCTCGTTCTTCCCCTACGTGATCCCCGCCATCGTCATCGGCATCGTCTTCGCCGGCGTGCTCGACCCGTCCCACGGCATCCTCAACGCCGTCCTCACCGCGGTCGGGCTCCCGTTCGAGTCGTTCGCCTGGCTCGGCGAGCCGGCGACCGCGCGGTTCTGGCTGATCTTCGCGATGATCTGGGGCTTCGTCGGCTTCTACATGGTGCTCTTCGTGGCCTCGATCAAGGGCGTGCCGAGCGAGATCTACGAGGCCGCGCGCCTCGACGGCGCGAGCCGCTGGCGGATCACGTTCTCGATCACGATCCCGCACATCCGCGACAGCATCCAGACGGCGTACATCTACCTCGGCATCACCGCCCTCGACGGCTACGTGTACGCCCAGGGCCTGACCCCGGGCGGGCCGATCACCACCCAGGTGGTGCCGCAGAAGATCCTGCAGAACCTGTTCCAGAACAGCCAGGCCGCCTACGCGAGCGCGATCGGCGTGACGCTGGCGCTGGTGACGCTGCTGTTCGCGCTCGTCGTGTTCACCGTCGCGCGGATCGCGCGAGGCCGGGACGAGGTGCGCGGATGAGCGCCGCCACGACCGGCATCGAGACGGCCGCCCCGGCCCGCGCCGCGACCCGCAAGCCCGCGCGGCTGCCGGTCGGCGACCGGATCACCGGCACCGTCTGGCACGTGCTGCTGATCATCTGGTCGGCGATCGTCGTGCTGCCGCTGCTGTGGACGTTCATGACGTCGTTCAAGACGACGCGCGAGATCTTCGCGTCGCCGTTCTCGCTGCCGTCGAGCCTGAACTTCGACAACTACGTGGCGGCGTGGAACTCGGCCGGCATCGGCGCGGCGCTGCTGCAGACGGTGCTCGTCGTCGGCTCGGCGCTCGTGCTCGTCATGCTGCTCGGGGCGATGTGCGCCTACATCCTGGCGCGCTTCGACTTCCCCGGGAACCGGATCATCTACTACCTGATGCTCGCCGGGCTGACGTTCCCGATCTTCCTCGCCGTCGTGCCGCTGTTCTTCACCCTCCGCGGGTTCGGGCTGCTCAACACGACACCCGGCCTCATCCTCACCTACGTCGCGTTCGCGCTGCCGTTCACGGTCTTCTTCCTCTACGCGTTCTTCAAGTCGCTGCCGGAGGAGATCGCGGAGGCCGCGGCCATGGACGGCGCGAGCGAGTGGCGCACCTTCTTCCAGGTGATGCTGCCGATGGCGCGGCCGGGGCTGGCGTCCGTGGCGATCTTCAACTTCCTGGGGCTCTGGAACCAGTTCCTCATCCCGGTCGCGATCAACCCGTCGAACACGCCCGTGCTCTCGCAGGCCATGGCGCAGTTCAACTCGACGGCGGGCTACGAGGTGAACTTCGGCGCGCTGTTCGCGGGCGTCGTCATCACCGTCGCGCCAGTGCTCGTCGTGTACCTGATCTTCCAGCGCCAGCTGCAGGGCTCGGTGTCGCAGGGCACGCTGAAGTAGAACGCGTCAGCGGGTGCGGACGGGGAGCTGCCGGCCGGCGAGTCCCCGTCC